>JAITCH010000006.1 GCA_031283185.1 Rickettsiales bacterium
GGACGCTATGTATGGGGGGGGGGCGTGAGGGTGGGGTAAAACCCAAGGAATCCGCCAGTTCCACGAGAAATCTATATCTTAAACCGAATGAAATAATCTTCCGCAATCAAATCATTCCGGCACCATTCAACCATCTGAAAGAACATGAATTCTGCTATCAATACGACCATCAAATCATAAATTTAGAGCGGCGCGGATACTTCGTTTCCGCCACACGCAATAACGGAGTCTGCATAGCAGGACACGGAATTTACATAACCAGCCAATCATCGGCAGAATCAATTTTTATCGCTGATGAAGTCTTGAACGGAATGTATGATTTCCAAAATTGCGGCAACGAATTCGTGGTCATTGACATCGGAATGAATATCGGATGCGCCGCGCTTAAATTCGCACAATACGATTGGGTCAGAAAAATATATGGCTTTGAACCATTCGCAACAACATTCGACGAGGCGGAATTAAACCTGAAAATCAATCCAAAATTGGCGGAAAAGATAGCAATTTTTGACTTTGGGCTTCTTGATGTGGACAAGGAAATTTCAGTGCGCTTTAACCACAAACGCCATTCAATGATGAGCGTTTGCAGAGATTTCTTTTCCACTGATGCTCATCTGCCGGTGGAAAAAGTGAGGGTTCGGAACGCGGTGGATGTCGTTCGTGAAATCATTGAACGGCACAACGAAAAGATAATGCTGAAAATTGACTGCGAAGGGAGCGAACACGCGATTGTTCCAGCACTTGATGCTGCGGGATTATTGGAAAAAGTATCCATCGTCATTATGAAATATCATTTTGGGAAGAGTGATGAGTTGGTGAAAATTTTAGAACGAAACGGGTTTGCGATAGAGATTCGTGATGTGAGGGAAGATATTGGGACAGGGATGATCCGCGGAACGAAGTTAAACTGCGTATGAATTACCCCCACCCGTCGCGCTTTGCGCGACACCCGCCCCCGATTCCGGGGGCAGGAAAATTAATTTGCCGGGATTGCCCGATCAAGTCGGGCAATGACTTATTACAAATATCCAGGACTGCGCCGGGATGACGGCACCATTTGGTGCCGTTTTGTTGGCGGGCTGCGCCCGCGATTTTAAGCCCCAGCCCCGCCTGCGCGGGGCTGACAAAAATTGGAGGGGAATTTTTATTATCACTACCCCGGCACTTCGTGCCACCCCTTCGCCAGCGAAGGGGACTTTGGAGCACACGACTGCGAAGGGGTTTAGTGTTGGGATTTTTTTAGCATATCCATAAAGCCAGACATTCCGCCGAGGGTTTGCATTTGCTTCATCTGAGATTTCATTTTATTAAAACTGACTAAAACCTGTTCCACATCGCGCACAGAAACACCCGCACCATTCGCAATCCGCTGTTTGCGAGATGCCAGAATAATATCTGGCTTTGCCCGTTCGGTCAGGGTCATAGAAAGTATAATCGCTTCCTGTTTGGCGAAGTTCGCGCTTTCCATTTTGTCCTTGATTCCAGCCGATAATTTGCCAATTCCTGGCAGCAATTTCAATATGCCGCCCATATTGCCCAATCGCTTTATTTGCCGGATTTGAGCAAGCATATCCGATAAATCAAACTCGCCGCTGAACATTTTATTCGCAATTCCCATCGCAGCATTCGGATCTATATTCGCCTCGGCCTTTTCTACCAAACTTACAACATCGCCCATATCCAAAATGCGCGAAGCAATTCGATCGGGATGGAATTTTTCCAAATCGTTTATGCCTTCGCCAGTTCCCACAAACAAAATCGGCGCACCAGTTTCTAACTTCATCGACAATGCCGCGCCCGCCGATGAATCACCATCTGTCCGAGTAAGAATTGCCCCAGTTATGCCCACCGCAGAATTAAATTCGCGCGCAATGTCAATCGCCGTGCGACCAGTCATCGCATCCACAGCAAGTAAAATTTCAGTCGGATGCACCGCCGATTTTATGTCCCTTAATTCATCCATTAACTCGGCATCAATCTGCATCCGTCCCGCCGTATCAATTATAATAATATCTTCATTAGATGCGACCGCACGGCGAGCAGTTTCAACAGGTGATTCATTCGCAATTATGGGCAGAGATTTTGCGCCCGCTTTGATGGATAACATTTCTAATTGTTCTTTCGCAGCAGGACGATAAATATCTGTGGACGCAAGCAAAACAGATTTTCCCTGGTCGGAAAAATGCCGCGCAAGTTTCGCCGCACTGGTGGTTTTTCCAGACCCTTGCAGCCCCGCCATAAGAATGATTTTTTTGCCCCCAGCATCAGATGAAAGGCGAGATGTGTCAGACAAAATTTCTACAATCTCGTCATACACTAATTTTGCGATTTGTTCATCGGGTTTTACTTGACTTAATATCTTAGTTCCTGTGGCTTTCTCTTTGATACTAGTCATAATTTTCTTTACCACAGATAACGCCACATCCGACTCTAAAAGTGCGATTTTTATCTCTGATAATGCGGAGTCCAACAGCCCTTCGGTGAGTTTTCCACCGCTTCCAATATGCGAAATTGCAACACTAATTTTTCGTGTCAGGGCATCAAACATTCAAATATCTCCGCAAGAATTTTGCTGTTTCGGATTTGTCGCACTTTGCAACTTCCTCGGGCGTTCCACTCGCCACAATTTGTCCGCCAGCATCGCCGCCGTCAGGTCCCAAATCTATAATATAATCAGCCGTCTTTATGACTTCTAAATTATGCTCTATCACAACAACTGTATTCCCCGCGTCCACCAATTTATGCAATGATTCCAACAGCATTTCCACATCAGCAAAGTGCAGCCCAGTTGTGGGTTCATCCAAAATATAAAGCGTCCGTCCAGTAGAAATATGCGCCAACTCCTTTGCCAATTTTACGCGTTGCGCCTCGCCGCCTGACAAACCCAATGACGAATGCCCGAGCGAAATATAATCCAAGCCAACCTCTCGCAAGGTCTCTAATCTTTTCCGTATCGCGGGCACATTTGCGAAAAATTTATATGCTTCAAACACACTCATACTCAACACATCCGCTATGTTTTTATCGTTATATTTGACTTCCAAAGTCGCCGCATTAAATCGCTGCCCGCGGCAAACATCGCATTCCACAAACACATCCGGCAAGAAGTGCATTTCAATTTTCTTGACGCCGTCCCCTTGGCAAGCCTCGCACCGTCCGCCCTTTACATTGAACGAAAAACGGCCGGGTGCATAGCCCCGAACCTTGGCCTGGGGCAGGTTCGCAAAGAAGTCGCGTATCGGATTCCACAATCCCGTATATGTCGCGGGATTGCTGCGCGGGCTGCGTCCGATGGGCGACTGATCTATGTCTACGACCTTGTCAATCGCCTCTAAGCCAACAATCGCTTCGTGCCGCTCTGCTGATATTTTCGACCCGTAAATATGGCGCATTACCGCCGGATAAAGCGTGTCCGTTATCAATGTGGATTTGCCGCTGCCGGATACCCCGGTTATCGCAACGAATTTTCCCAGCGGAATTTCGGCTGTTATGTTTTTAAGGTTATGCCCAGATGCGCCAATTATTTTTATCGCCTCGCCACTGCCACCCCTCCGCCGTTTCGGCATTGGAATTTTCTTCGCGCCTGATAGATACTGCCCGGTCAGGGAATTCTTGTTGTTAATCACATCGTCCGGCACGCCCTGGGCGACAATATGTCCGCCAAGTGCGCCCGCGCCGGGACCAATATCAATCAGCCAATCGGCGGCGCGCATTGTGTCTTCGTCGTGCTCTACCACTATGACCGAATTGTCTTTATCCCGAAGAGAAAACAATGTCCCGAGCAGCCGTTCATTATCGCGCTGGTGCAGCCCTATTGACGGCTCGTCCAATACATAAAGCACCCCGGACAAGCCCGAGCCAATCTGCGAAGCAAGGCGGATCCGCTGCGATTCCCCGCCCGACAATGTCCCCGCCGTCCGCGCCAATGTCAAATATCCCAAGCCTACATTTTCCAGAAATTCCAACCGCTCAATTATTTCGCGCAATATCGGAGACGCAATTTCCGCGTTGGATTTCGGCATCTTTGCCTTTAATCCGCTGAACCATTTCCGTGCGTCCGCGATGGAAAGTTCGGTCGCCTCGGAAATGTCGCGCCCGTCAATTTTTACGCATAGCGATTTAACCCCCAGCCTTTTTCCGCCGCACATCTGGCACGGCGTTTCGGTCTGATATTTTCCCAGTTCGTATTTGGTGAATGCCGAATCGGATTCCTTGAATCGGCGTTCCAAATTCGGCACAACCCCTTCAAATGGTTTCGACCAGGAATGTTCGCCCCATTCTATGTCAATCGGGTCTTCGCCAGTGCCGTAAAGAATTATATGCTGCTGTTCCGCCGTCAGCGTGCGCCAAGGCTTGGCCATCGGAATTTTATATTTGCGCGCCAAACTTTCAATTACATTTTCATATTGCGTCAGCATCCCGCCGCGCGACCACGGCGCAATCGCGCCATCCCGAATGGACAACGAGGGATTCGGAATTATCAGATCCGGCGACATCTTGAATAAAACACCCAAGCCACTACATTCAGGGCACGCTCCTTCTGGTGAATTGAACGAAAACATTTTTGGTTCAATCTGCGGCAACGAAAACCCGGACTCGGGGCAGGCGAAGATCGCCGAAAATAAAATGTCTTCATTCGTATCCAAACGGCGCACGATTACAATGTTCGGAACCAATCTGAACGAAGCCTCTAATGACTGCACCAATCTTTCGCGCATATCCGCGCTGACCTCCATTCTGTCCACGACAACATTGATGGTATGCTTTTTATTCTTGTCCAATGCGGGCGCGGCAGTAATATCGTTGATGATTTGCCCGTCAATTACAGCGCGGCGAAAGCCTTGTTTTGCAAGGAATGCCAACTCTTTCTTATACTCGCCCTTGCGGTCGCGCACAAGCGGAGCCATTATAAAAATCTTGGTGCCAATCGGCAAAGCCATCGTCTGATCCGCCATCTGCGAAATGGTCTGACTGGAAATAGGCTTGCCCGTGACAGGCGAATGCGGCACGCCAACACGCGCCCACAATAAACGCATATAATCGTAAATCTCCGTAACGGTTCCAACGGTCGAACGAGGATTATGCGAAGTCGTTTTCTGTTCAATAGATATGGCCGGGGCGAGACCTTCGATGGAATCAATCTCGGGCTTTTTCTGCATATCAAGAAACTGACGCGCATATGACGAAAGACTTTCAACATAACGCCGCTGGCCTTCGGCATAAATGGTATCAAACGCCAGGCTGGACTTGCCGCTGCCAGATACCCCTGTAATAACCACCATCCGATTCTTTGGAATGTCTATGTCAAAATTTTTAAGGTTATTTTCGCGCGCGCCTTTAATGCGAATGCACTTTAATTCCCCTGTCGAATTATGCGAGGCGGCTGCGGTGTCCATTAAAGATTTCTTATTTTTAACCATCTTGCAACCATAGCGCAAATCTGCGAAAAGTCCAGCGGAAACAACACCCAGTTTTGCACTAAATTCCCGGTCGGGCAGTATACGGAATTTTATTGAAATGAGCGAAATTAAGGTCAATAATGAATGTGAAGAAAGGAGTTTTAGATGATATTTCCAAAATCAATGGACAAGGCCGAGGCACAGAAAACAGCCGACCTGAACGACATCGGGCTTTATCCCGTGTTTGTTAAAACGGTGGAATACGGCAAGGGTTGGAATACATTTGATTTTTCCGAAGATACCCCGATGCTGGACATATGGGGCAGTGATAAAGACGGCATCTATGTAGAATATTCTATTATGGGCGAAGGCGCAGACCATATCAAAATCCGCGCTAAACAACCATATATCCTCGCCGCGCAAGCCACAAATGAAAACCCCAGCGGCAACCCGATGAAGGGAACCAAGGTCGTAGCAATCAAAGTAAAATCATTTAACGAAATTCCCGATCTGCACACAATCGGGAAAAAACTTGATGCAATGAAATATGCTTGTTGCTTTTCCGGGCGGTAAGGGCGCGTAAATGCCACGCATTACCAATAAAAAAATCGCATCTAAAAAGTCTTCCGCACAATGGATGTCGCGGCAATTAACCGACCCGTTCGTAGCCAAGGCCAAGGCCGAAGGATACCGATGCCGAGCCGCTTATAAAATCGCAGAAATTGATGAAAAACTGCGGCTGTTCAAGCCGGGGCAGGTGGTCGTTGACCTGGGATCCGCGCCCGGCGGATGGTCGCAATATATCGCAAAAAAATATCCCAAAACGCGCGTGTTGGCGATGGATTTGTTGGAGATGAAGAAAATTCCATATTCCACTACCCCGTCAGCCGCTATCGCGGCTGCCACCCCTTCGCCAGCGAAGGGGACTTTGGAGCAGGTGGAGTTTTGGCAGGGGGATTTTACAAGCGATGAAGCAGTCGCTTGGCTGAATGAAAAGTTAGGCGGGCGGAAAGTAGATGTCGTCCTGTCCGATATGGCACCCAATACCACCGGGCATCAAAAAACCGACCACCTTCGCCAAATGGTTTTATTGGAATATGCCTGGGATTTCGCGCGAGAGAATTTGGCGCAGGGCGGGGCTTTTGTTGCCAAGTCATTTACCGGCGGAACTACCAACGAATTATTGGCGCAGATTAAGCCCGCGTTTGCAAAGGTGCAACATATTAAGCCGGAGTCTTCGCGGAAGGAGTCAGTTGAAATGTTTATTGTGGCGACAGGGTTTAAGGCAGAGTGAAGAGTTAAAATGTGGCTTTTACAATTTGAGATTCCCGCCTTCGCGGGAATAACGGCACCCTTTGGGTGCCGTTTTGGTGGCGGGCTGCGCCCGCGATTTTAAGCCCTAGCCCCGCCTGCGCGGGGCTGACAAAAAGAAGAGGGGAATTTTTATTGACCACTACCCCGTCCGCCTACGCTTCGCTACGGCGCGACACCCCTTCGCCAGCGAAGGGGACTATTGAACGCGCGACCACGAAGGGGGATTTTTAACTTATTTAATCCAGTCCCAGGGGGCGGGGAAGGATGCAAAATCAAATGCCCAAAAGCCGCATTCAGACTCAATAAAAATGAACTTTCTTACTCGGGGGGGGGGGGGGGGCACAAAAACTCCACCCCCCCATCTGCAGCTCCTTATAACTATTCTACGCCAAGCAGGGCGCGCCTTTTCAAGTTTGTCCCC
>JAITCH010000004.1 GCA_031283185.1 Rickettsiales bacterium
AAGTCAAGTGGACAAAGGATTTGAGAATGTGCAATGTAAAATCGCTGGGCAGCCCATTGCAGGGTATGGCGACCAAGTCAGCGTCGGGAGTGTGAGGTGAGTCGAACCACCCCGTCCGCCTACGCTTCGCTACGGCGCGATACCCCGCCACCCTTGGCGGGGAATTTATTTTGCCGAGATTGCCCGGTCAAGCCGGGCAATGACTTATTACAATTTGAGATTCTCGCCTTCGCGGGGATGACGATTGGAGTAGGTGGGTGCGATAATAATAAGGGTTAGACCCACCCCGGGCTTCGCCCACCCCTCCACAGGAGGGGAATTATTATTGACGGGCTGCGCCCGCGGTTTCAAGCCCTAGCCCCGCCTGCGCGGGGCTGACAAAAGAAAAAAGGGCGGGGATTATTATGCTTTTACTTTATATCATAACACTTTTTTAATGCGGACATTTCCCACCAGATCGCTAGCGCGGGAATGAGAAATAAAACTGCGCCTAAGACCTTCCAAATGCCAATGATGTCCAATATAAACGCATTCGCAGCAGTCGCGTCCATCTTCATCAAATACTGCGCCAGGTTCTTATAAAACGGCATCATCGATACCATCCACGCAAATGCAACAGCTACATAATTAATCGCAAATGCGCGAAATAATATATTGCGCTTCATACGGAGTTTATTGATTTTGTGCGCGATGTAATCGCTTTCAGACATCATTTCTTTCATGGTTTATCCTTTTGGTTATTTGGGCGTCAGCCCGTTTGGGGAATTGTATCATATGGGCAGGGGGCGGTGTTATAGGAACATACCCCTGCGCTTTTCTAACCACCCCGTCCGCCGGAGGCGGACACCCCGCCACCATTGGCGGGAAATTTATTTGCATTATACAATTTGAGATCCCCGCCTTCGCGGGGATGACAAAAGAAAAGCAAAGGGTATTTTTATTACCACTACCCCGTCCGGCTGCGCCGTCCACCCCTTCGCCAGCGAAGGGGACTATGGAGCGCACGACCGAAAAATGAGACTATTTTAACCTTGAAAATCTATAAGCGGGCTGTTATATTCCTTAAATCGCGGAGAGATGGCAGAGTGGTTGATCGCGCCCGCTTGGAAAGCGTGTATAGTCGAAAGGCTATCGGGGGTTCGAATCCCCCTCTCTCCGCCAAATAAATCAATCTACTTTTTTATTGCAATTAAATCAATATGTGCTACATTTTAGGTGAATGAGGGAGGGAGTGCGGAGCAATATCAAAAATAGGTGCATCTATGTCCAATCTTCAATCCCCATTATCCGTCGTCAAAATTAGTGGAAAAATTATAGACGATTCCAAAATCCTTCACAATTTCTTGTGCGACTTCCTCGACCTGCAAGGTTATAAAATCCTTATCCACGGAGGCGGCAAACAAATAGATGTCGCAATGGCATACTTGGGCATCACCACCAATAAAGTCGACGGCATTCGGATAACCGACCTTTCCGCATTATCCATAATGCTGCCACAAGTCGCCGTCCTGAATACCCAAATCGCATACAAACTTGACGAGCTCGCCAAAGGCAATGTCGCCGAAGGAATCCCCGCACTCGGTTCATATGTCTACACCAATAAAATGCCCCCGAAAAAAGTTAATGGCGAAATGGTCGACTTCCAATATGTCGGCAGCAAAGTCCGCATATCCGAACAAGTCGAAATGTCCGTGAAAGCCGGGAAAATCCCAGTTATCCCGCCCTTCGCATTCGCATACGACATCAACGCAAATGTAAATATCAACGCCGACCATATCGCTTCGCTTGTCGCCGCAGAAATGGCTGAGAACTATTCCGTATCGCTCGTCTATTGCTCGGATGTTCCGGGCGTATTATTCGACATCAACAATCCAGCATCGGTCGTCAAGAAAATCAACCCTTCAAAATACAATCGGATGAAAGAAGACGGCATCATATCCAAAGGCATGATCCCAAAGTTAGACAGCGCATTCAATTCCCTGAAACACGGCGTTAAAGAAGTCAAAATTAGCAATGGACTTAGAAACATCGGCACGATAATTACAAATCAAATAACGAGATAAACAGAGGGGCAGTATGAAGAAAATAAATGTATTCGTGGATGGGCACGAGGGCACCACAGGTCTTCAAATAAACGAGCGGTTGGAATCACGCAAGGATGTGGAAGTCATAAAAATTTCTAGCGATCTGCGTAAAAATTTGGATGCTAGGAAAGCCTGCATTAACTCCGCCGATGTAGTATTCCTTTGCCTTCCCGATGACGCCGCAAAGGAAGCAGCCGCCCTGGTCGAAAACGATAAAACCATAATCATTGATGCGTCCACAGCACATCGCACAGATTCAAATTGGACTTACGGCCTGCCGGAAATTAGCCCGGAACAACGCGACTGCATATCCAAATCCAAGCGCATCGCCAACCCGGGCTGCCACGCCACCGGCTTTATATCCGCAATCTATCCATTAGTCAAAAAAGGCATAATCCCCGCGGAATATCCGCTGACTTGCCATTCCATAACCGGGTATTCCGGCGGCGGAAAAAAGTTAATAGAAAAATTTCAGAACAAGTGCGGACTGGGATACGAACTGGTCAGTCCACAAATCTATTCCACCACACTACAACACAAGCACATTCCTGAAATGATGAAAGTATGCGGCCTGAAATACGCCCCCGTATTCACCCCGATCGTTGCGAATTTTGAGCGCGGTATGTCGGTCGTAATCCCACTTGCCATTCGCCTTTTCAATCGCAAAATTTTTGCAAAAGATATTTGCGACTTCCTGGGCTCATACTATGCCAACGAAGAATTTATCAAAATAATGCCAATGGAAGAGGGCGTCTGTCTGAACAACGGATTCCTAGGCGCGCAAGCCTGCAACGGCACAAACCGATTGGAACTTTGCGTATCCGGCCATTCCGAACAAGCCCTGATCGTAGCCCGGTTGGACAACCTGGGCAAGGGGGCTTCGGGCGCAGCCATTCAGAATATGAACATTGCACTCGGTCTTCGTCAAGCCGCCGGACTGACCCGATAACTGGAAAATATGCGCTTGCGTTGCGGCAAGAATTGGGCTATATTCCGCTTAGAAAAAATAAGGAGCGCATTATGGCAGGAAGTCTTAATAAAGTGATGTTAATCGGTAATCTCGGTGCTGACCCGGAAAGCCGCACAATGAATAATGGCAATAAGGTCGTCAACTTGCGGCTGGCCACATCCGAATCTTGGACGGATAAAACTACCGGCGAACGCAAGGAACAAACCGAATGGCATCGCGTTGTAATCTTTAACCAAGGCTTGGCGCAAGTCGCTGAACGATTCCTGAGCAAGGGTTCCAAAGTCTATATTGAAGGGCAGTTGAGAACGCGCAAATGGACAAATCAACAGGGGCAAGATCAATACTCTACCGAAATTACATTGAACACAATCGGTGCGAGTTTGGTTTTATTATCTGGCGGTAAATCAGCAGGTGAGGGCGGTGGATATTCTTCATCGGCACCGGCGGCAGCACCTTCCGCGCCGGAAACGCCCGCGCAGATTGATGATGACATTCCGTTTTAATAGTTAATGCCGGTTTAGCTCAGTTGGTAGAGCAACTGATTTGTAATCAGTAGGTCGGAGGTTCGAGTCCATCAACCGGCACCATAAACAAATACCCCGTCGTTATTGGCGGGGGATTTTATTTGCCGAGATTGCCCGGTCAAGCCGGGCAATGACTTATTTATTTTGGCGGGCTGCGCCCGCGAAGGGGAATTTTGTGCGATTAACAAGCACCAACCACCCCGTCCGCCTACGCTTCGCTACGGCGCGACATCCCTCCACCTTGG
This sequence comes from Rickettsiales bacterium, assembly GCA_031283185.1. Lineage (GTDB taxonomy): Bacteria > Pseudomonadota > Alphaproteobacteria > Rs-D84 > Rs-D84 > WQXN01. The sequence continues at coordinate 3,824 of JAITCH010000004.1, forward strand.
AGGGGAATTTTTTATTTAGAGCGGGTTTTGACGCGGAGGTTTAAGAGAAATTCTTCCAACCTGGCGCAGCCCTCTATCGTATTCCTTGGTGATGCAAACGAAGTGAATCTACACCATCCATCGCCCGAAGGACCAAAGCCTTTGCCCGGTGTGCAAACCATATGCGCTTTTTCTAGTAATAAATCCAAGAACTCCCAGCCGTCCGGTTTTTCGCCCTTTTTCGTTCCCGGCAACTGCGGAACTTCAAACCAGATATACGGCGCGTTCGTCCCGCCGATCGAATAGATATTCGCGTCTTGCAATGTCCGCAAAATCATTTCCGCATTACCGCGATAAATCGAAATCGTGCTTTCCGCTTCCTTTACACCCTTTGGGCTAAGTGCCGCAGCACCCATTTTCTGATTCACATAACCCGCGCCGTTAAAGTGCGAATTCTGCCAAGTCTGCCACATCTTGCCAAGTGCGCGTCCGCCCACCAGCAATTCATGCGGCACAATCGTCCAGCCCAGTCGAATTCCTGTAAATCCATGCGTCTTGGAGAAACTTCCAAATTCAACCGCGCACTGATTCGCGCCCGGAATTTCATATATGCTATGCGGGATATTTTCGTCCGCAATATATGCTTCATACGCCGCGTCAAACAAAATCACACTATGATTTTCAAGCGCGTAATCTACCCACACCTGCAACTGATCGCGCGTCATCGCAGCACCAGTCGGATTGTTCGGCGAACATAAATAAATTAAGTCCGGCCGCTGTTTCGGCAATTCCGGCACAAAACCATTTTCCTTGGTCATCGGCAAATACACAACATTTTCCCACGCACCAGTCTTGGCATCTTGCTTGCCCAACTGACCCATTTGCGCGTGTGCATTTATATAAACCGGATACGCCGGATCCGCAACAGCAATCTTTTTCGGGCGGAACATATTCGCGCCGAAATTTGAAGTGTCTTCCTTTGCACCACTGGACACAAAGACTTCGGATTTATCAATGCCCAAGCCGCCATTCGCAAAGCCATTAATTTTATCGGCAATCATCTGGCGCAACCAATCATAACCCTCGGTATCGCCATAGCCGAAAACCTTGTCTTCTAATTCCACAGACGCTTCGCGTGCAGCCGCAACAACCGATTTGCCCAATGGCTGCGATATATCGCCAATTCCAAAACTGATTAACTTCGCGTTCGGATTTGCTGTCGTAAACGCCTTTCTTTTATTCGCAATTTTTGTGAACAGATATTCGCCGCTGTCGGCAAATGCAATCTTTTCCAGATCGGGATTCAAGGCTGCTTCCTTGCCAATCAATGTGTTTCCCGATGTCATAAATTCGCCCGATACCCCACCCCAGCCGCCACGCATAAATTCGCGGATATTCCTATGATCTTTGCCCTTAGGATTGTCCATAACCGCTTTGTAATGCTCGCAAAATAATTGCAGAGTGTCACGGCTGCTGAGTTTTTTCATATGCGCGTAAGCAAAGACTTTTTGCGCGCCTAAGTTCTCATCCGCGTGATTATGAATGCCATTATTATCAAATGCGCCGGGGGTGAAGATAAAAGAATCTTCTATGTATGCTAGGAAATCCGCGAATTTCTCAAAGCGAGGTGTGGTGGTGGTGAACATAATATAGTCCTTTGGTTAAAGTTGGTAATAGGGATTATTGACCAAATATAGGATAAGTCAAGGGGATTTATTTAAGGCTGGCGTGATGCATCCCACCCCGCCCCGGCAGAGCCGGGGCACCCCTCCCCAGAGGGGAATTTATTTGTGTCGGCTTCGCCGACAGATTATTGACGGGGAATTTTTGCCTAAGGAAGTGGGGTAGGGGGGAAGGATAGGATAGGGAGTATGAGAAAGATTACTGCGATATTTATATTTTTGTTTTTGGTTGGGTCGAACCACCCCGCCGCCTTCGGCGGCACCCCCCCGCCCTTGGGGGGGAATTTAATAGATGTGTTGGTGGAGAAGGGGGTGATTACGGAGGAAGAGGCAAAACGAATACAAAACTCAACCACCCCGGCCGCTTCGCAGCCACCCCTCCATCCGCCTATACTTCGTTTCGGCGCGACAAGCCTTGGAGGGGAATTAAAAAAGACTGACCCGGTGGCGGGGAGGGGGGTGCCGAGAATGCGACCCTGGCTGCCAGACGATAACCTTATTCCGCCAATCGGTCAGCAATCGCCGTGGCAAGGCGAACCAGGACGATCATTCGTATTTTATGGAGACCTTCGGTTGCGAACTGAATACGACTATTATGAGCAAAATAATTTCCACAGATTCCGCGAGCGGTTTCGTTTGCGACTCGCTGCCGATACTTTGTTTTCCGAAGACTTTCGCGCTTCGTTCGGATTGGTATCCGGGATGATGGCGGCGATGCCCGGCACGCCAGAAGAAGGTCGGGTCGGCGACCTGTTCCCTGCAACCGGAAACATAACATTCGATTCATTCAATCGCATACCCGCGATGGTCAACTTTGGATATATTCAATACGCCCCCAGCGACAACTTTTCCGTTGCCGCCGGAAAGATAAAAAATGGCGTTCAGGCGTGGGCACCATCCCAATTAGTTTGGCGATACGATGTGAACCCGGACGGAATCGCGCTTAACTGGAAGACCAACCGAGATGCATCATTTAATTATTTTTCATATGCAGGATTTTATTTCTTGGGCGAATACCGAAGCATCGCGCCAGCCTGGATGGTCGCCGCGTGCGACGACAATCCCGACACTTGCGTCAACCCCGGAAACGGCCATATGCCCTGGGGCGGAATCGTGCAAGTCGGCACAAATTATTCACAGAAAAATCTGCTGTCGCGGTTTGGTTTGTCCGTGCAGCAATGGAATCTGAAAGATATTCTTGTCCGCTCTACTTATCCGCAATGGTTGGGCGGGGCGATGCCGGGAGTTGCAAATTTCACCCTTATCAATCCGGGGTGGGATGTGCGATTCCAAAACATTTGGCGCGAATATACCCTGACCCTGTATGGTGATTATTCTTATAACGCCGACCCCGACCCGGAACGGCGCGGAAACCGAAATGGACTTGTCGCCGCGTTTCTATTTGGCGATGAAGACTTGGATGGGGCAGGGCGGTGGTTCTTTCGATTTGAGTTTTACTATGTTGAGCCGCACGCAATCCCAATCGGATTCGGCAACCCGAATACTATGCTTTTCGGGCGCATCAATGGAATGCCCAGTTGGCAAGGCGCGGGCGTGCGATACAACCTGAACCACGCTTTGTCGCAAGGGATGTCGTTTAACTGGAATTACTACTACACGCACGATCGCTGGACTGAGCGAGATGAGCACCGAGTGCAATTGGATTTGTTGTATAGATTTTGATTTTGTGATATTATTCCTATGATTAACCACTACCCCGCCCGGCGGAGCCGGGCACCCCTTCGCCAGCGAAGGGGACTTAGGAGCGCATGATGAAGAATCAGCATAGATTAAGGCGGTTTTTGACCAATGCTTACGCATTCAGATTCTTTGACCAACTGATATTTTTCTATCCGTTATTTACAATCTTCTTTGTCGAAAATGGCGTGCCCGATTCAAATGTGTCCTTGCTGCTAATCATATGGGCTTTGTCCGTTATGGCCGCACAAATCCCAGTCGCCGCATTCGCATCAATCCTGCGACCCAAAACCCTTGTCATATTCGGACAATTAATGAAAATAAGTTGCTTTGCCCTGTGGTTCTTGTGGCCGACATTCGGCGGATTCGCAATCGGCTTTATGTTATGGGGAATCCAATGGGCAATTGATGCAACCGTATTCGAAACTTTATTATATGATGAACTCCGCGCGTTAAAAAAGAAATCCATATATGCAAAAATATGCGGACGCCAAGCATTCGTCGGCGCAATCGCTGCAATGATTGCAACCTCGGGCTCATTAATGCTGTTTTTGGGATACGGCTTTGTGGTCGCAATAACCGCAATCTGCATCGCAATGTCCGTCCTGTTCATTTTGCGGATGGAAAATTCTTCGCCGTCCGCTGCAAGATCCGCCGGGCTCCGCATCGGGAAAACAATGAAACTAAGTATGAAAATCTTAAAGCAATCGCCGCATCTTGCGATGCTGCTAACACTGCTGTGCCTGCTTGGGGCGATTAATGCATTTGATGATTATATTGGACTAATCGGGACAGACCTGGGGGTGCCGGTGGAATTTGTCGGCGGGCTGTTCCTAATGAATGTATTTTGTAAAAATACTGGCAAGTTAATCGCTCATAAATTTGAGAAAGTTAAAGACTGGATCTTCTTTGCCGGAATGTTCACACTGGCCGGATTGTTCGCAGGCGCGTCCGCAATATACACTATGCCCGCGCTGCCACTGATCGGATGTATGTTTTTTGTTCAAGGAATTTTAATCGTGTTGGCAATGTCCAGATTTCAGCACGGAATATCTTCGTCCTGTCGGATAATGATGCTGTCGATCATCAGCATATTTTCCAATGTATTCACAATCGGAATGTATATGCTGGTTGGTGGTGGGATTTTGCTCGGCGGGTATTCGTGGAGTTTAGGGCTACTGGGCGCGGTTTGCGTTATTGCCGGAATATGGGCGGCGATGTTTATGGGAAAACAGAAACGGGTTAAATGTGAGGTGGAGTGTTAGATAAATCTCAACCACCCCGTCCGCTTCGCGGACACCCCTCCATCCGCCTATACTTCGTTTCGGCGCGACAAGCCTTGGAGGGGAATTTTTATTGACCACTACCCCGTCAGCCTTTGGCTGCCACCCCTTCGCCAGCGAAGGGGACTTTACAGCGCGACTGAGGGTAGGGAAATTTTATTTTGCATTAGCCGACTAGTTCGCGGAGGGCGAGGTATAATTGCCCAACATCGGTTTTAAGCAAAGTTTGTTGAATGGCATCTTTATTCGGATCGGTCGCCGCGTCCAATAACATCTTGTGAAAGCCCCTCATAAACTGCGTAGCACTGCCCCTAAACGCAGCATCCGAACGCCATAAAATCTGCAACTTTTTCGTGTCCGCGCCCTTTACAATTTTCGCAAACCATTTCGCAAATACGCCCTTGTCCCCTTCATTATATCTATCCCAAACTTGATCCGGCACCGGCGTGTTCGCCGCCCGCACCAAGTCCACAGAAATCTCGTTCAGTTTTTCTAGTATCGCGCCCGCGCGAGACATAAATGGAGTTTCATTCGGCCGAGATTGCCCGGTCAAGCCGGGCAATGACTGATTATTACTGGGCTGTGAAATGGATGCACGCGCACCCTCCATCCCGCCAGAAAGGGATTCCATTTTGCTTAATGCTTTGGAATAATCTGTCAGCAACTCCATCATCATTTGACGAGATTGCTCGGTCAATTTTTCCAACTTTAATGACGAATTCGCCACACCTAAAATAGACTCTTCCGCCGCCGTGCTCAGCGATTTTAATTTGGCATCAAACGCCTCTATGTCCTGCGACAATTTGTCCGAAACAGCCACAGACCCTTCGGTAATTTTCGGCAGCAAGCCCGTATATTTCGCAATCGTATCCTGCAACGGATTCAGACGCGCTACCAATTCCTGCGCCATATCTATCATACCCGCTGACTGCTGTGCAATCTTCCCACCCATAATTTCCAAATCCGTAAATGCGCCCGCGATACCCTGGCTCATCGCCGAAACATTTTCCGAGAACTTTGTTGTCGCGTTTCCAGTCTCTGCCAATGTCCCATTCGCCTGATCAGAAACCTTTTGCAAGCCGCCCAACATATCGGCAATCATTTCACGGACTTCGTTCTGTAATCTCCCGGTCAGCCCGGTAATCTGCGCCGACAGACCCTTGACCATGCCTTCGGCATCACTTGTATGCTCCATCAATGTCTGCACTGACCTTTCTAATATCTGCTGCTGCTTGTCAATCGAACTTTCAGTCAGGCGCACCTGGCTGCCAGCCGCACTCGCCGTATTTATAATCGCGCCCAACTGCTGATCCAATATGTGTTTCGATTCCCGCGCAACCGATGAAATTTTTTCCAAATGCGCGTCTACCAAATTCGCGTTCCGTCCCAACAATTCTTCCAGCCCGGAACTTTCCGATTTGACCCGCGCGAATTTTTCCGCCGTATCGTCAAGCAATGCAGACAATCTTTTTGACGCCGCATCCGATTCCACAGCAAACGAATTCATCTGCACCGTATTGCCTTCTAAATTCGCCGACAACGCAGACGATAACTTTGCCGTTTCATCCGACCATTCCGCCACAACTTGGCGCACGCCGGAAACCCTGTCAGATATATCAATGGATAATTCTTCGGCGCGCGACATCAAGTTGCCTACATTCTCATTAAACTCGTGCGAGGATTCCGCCAGATTTTTCCACTGATCCGAATTTACAACCTTGTAAAACTGCGTCAGGCGCGCGTCCAGCAATGTCGTGATTCCAGTCAGCCGCTCCGCCGCCGCATTCGCCGTCTGAACCAATCGAACATTTTCCCGGTCAAGCGTATCGCCAATCTGCTGCGCCCTTGTGGTCTGCAACTCTATCGCCTGCGACATCTTGTTCACCGCCGTAGACATCGCAGCAAGGTGCGAAGATGTCAAACCCGACACCAAATTCCGCAATTCATCCATCTTGACCAATGAAGGCTCTGCCAGGATCCGCGCCAAATTGCGCGATGTCTTGGACGACCTTACCATCGCAAAAATGGCAAAAATCAAAGTGGCGCATAATATAACAGCCACAACCGAAACTAATATAAACATCGGATTCATTTTTAACTTTCCTTTCCCAAACAGCATTATATAATGTGAAACTATGGAAGACAACAACAAATTATTATCGCCAGAACAGGCCGCCGCAAGCAGCCCGGAAAATAATGTATGGGTGCAGGCAAACGCCGGCACGGGTAAGACAACAATCCTGATTGAACGATTAATGACCCTGTTGAAAAACGGAGCGGATTTTGGATCAATCCTTTGCCTGACATACACTAATGCCGCGGCGGTTGAAATCCGCGAACGCATAACAGACGCGTTGGAAAAAATGGCGCGAGCCGGGCAGGGCGAATTATTCTATAAATACATCGACAATATGGATAAATTAAAAATCCAAACGATGCACGGATTCTGCCAGGAAATTTTGCGGAGGTTTCCGATTGAGGCAGGAGTCAATCCTTCGTGGACATTAATTTCAGATACCGACAGAAACCGAATAATCGGAGAAGTGTTTCGGAATATGTGGAACGACCAAACAGACGCCGAACTGAAAGAAGCATTCTCACACATAATGGATAAATTATCCGAATGGGGATTCGGCGAACTGCAAAAGTTAATCGCAGGGTTGTATAAGGACTTTTTCTCGTTGGATTTTAACTTTAATAATCTGGCGCAATTCATTGAAACAATTAGGAAAAGTTTTGATGGCTGCGAATTTGATAAAAATGCGTTTTTATCGCCTGAACGGATGCAACTTCGCGCCAAATATGGAGAGAAATTAGTTGACGCCTGCACAGGAAAAGACGGCGTTGTAAATGCCTTGAAAGTCGCAAATGGAATATGCAGATTTGCAAAAGGCGAAATCAGTTTCGAAGAATATCGCAGCGTCTTTATAAAAGCAGATTTTAACAAAAAGACCACAGCGCAAATTCCAGAAAAAAAATTCGGTGCGGAACTTGCAATGTTCGTGATGGCGGAACAATCCGAACTTTATATTTCCGCGCAAGCCGAGGCGAATGATGAACTGCTGCGCGACACAGCTGCTTTATACATACTGGTAGTTAAATTTGCCGAGGGTTTCCGCCGTGCCAAAGGGAAAGCAGGGCAATTGGATTATGACGATCTTATCCTTTACACCGCGCAACTTTTCAATCGCCAGGAAATGTCCGGTTGGGTTATGTCGCAACTGGATTCTAAGATCCGACACCTGATGGTAGACGAAGCGCAAGACACCAGCCCCGGACAATGGGGCATAGTCAAAAGCATCCTATCCGACTTTTTTATCGCCTCTGGGCGGCCGTCATTATTCGTGGTCGGCGATCCAAAACAATCCATATATTCATTCCAAGGTGCCGACCTGTCCAGTTTCTTTGCCGCAGGTGAAGATATCCAGGCGCACCTGACCCAAAACCAATTGGAATTCCAAAAAATCAACCTGGAAACAACATACAGAACCGCACAAATCGTCCTGGATGCCGTAGATTACTTTTTCGGCATTGATTCAATAGCTTGCATCACAAAATGGAAGGAACGCCCTCGGCATATTTCGGGGCGAATTGGGGCAGTGGGGAAGGTTGTAGTGCACGGGGTTGGGAAGAGTGGAAATGATCTAACCACCCCGGTCGCCGAAGGCGACCACCCCGCCACCATTGGCGGGGAATTTACCACTACCCCGTCCGCCTACGCTTCGCTACGGCGCGACACCCCTTCGCCAGCGAAGGGGACTTTGTCGTGCTACGAACCGCCAACGAATGGGAATTTAGAATATGCAAAAGAGGTGGCGGGGGAAATTAAAAAGATTTTAGATGCGCGTCCAGATCTGTCGCCGTCCGATATAATGGTCTTGGTTAAAAAACGCCGACCACACGCCGACAACATCATCGCCGCTTTATCCGAAATCGGAATACCAGCCGCTGGTGCCGACCGAGTTGCGCTTGCCAAATCTTTGCCTGTTAAAGACCTGTTGGCGTTAATGAAATTCTGCGTCAATCAGACGGATGACTTTTCGCTGGCGTGCGCGTTGCGGTCGCCTTTATTCGGAATCACGGAACAGGAGTTGTTTAAGTTGTGTCGGGAGCGTGGGGAGAAAACATTGTGGAATGTAATATGCTCAACCACCCCGTCCGCCGAAGGCGGACACCCCTCCAACTTGGAGGGGAATTTATCGGAAATAATATCATTATCAAAAACAAATGCGCCGTATGCGTTCCTGATGAAAGTTCTAAATGCCAATGGGCGGCGGGAAAATATCATTCGGCGCATCGGTGCAAACTCCATCGACCCACTGGAAGAATTCCTTACCCTTGCCCTGTCATTTGAACGCACTCAGCCCGGCGGGTTGATGGAATTCATAGACTGGTTTGTTCGCGGCGAATCCGAAATCAAACGCGAAATGGACAATGTCAACGGCGTGCGAATCTTGACCATATACGGCGCAAAGGGACTGGAAGCCCCCGTCGTATTTTTGGTCGATACCACCGCCATCCGAGGCAAACGAGACGCAAACCCCGCCGTCCAGGTTGGTGAACATCATTGGGCTTGGAGTGCCGGAGCGGGCAAACTTTCCGCCCTTTACGCCGTCGCCAAGGATGTCGCCGAGGCCAAGGATTTGGAGGAATACTACCGACTGCTTTATGTTGCAATGACGCGAGCGCGAGATGAGTTGCATATATTCGGATGCATCGGCAAGAACGCCGTGCCGGAAAATAGTTGGTTCGCGGCGTTGGGACGAGAAATGGCGAATTTTGATGGTGCGAGGGTGGAGGGCGAGGATATTGTTATAGAGGGGTGAGGAGGGAATATGGTAGATGGTGCGAACCACCCCGTCCGGCGATGCCGGACACCCCGCCACCCTTGGCGGGGAATTTTTATTGACCACTACCCCGGCACGGCAAAGCCGTGCCGCCCCTTCGCCAGCGAAGGGGAATTTTGTGCGATTAACAAGCACCAACCACCCCGCCCTGCGGGCGCACCCCTCCCCAGGATGGAAATTTTATTGGTGGGGAAGTAAATTTATGCTATAATTCTCTTATGAGAAAGATTGCGCGAAAAATTAAAAATGACCCAATGTTCCGGCCGACTAACGAATTCGTCGGACAACTTCCAAAGGAATTTTTCGCAAATGCAAACGGCGATATCGCCGCCATAACCCGCACTGCACAAGATATGTTTTACGAATTTTCTAAACAGGTGCAGGCACTTGATTTGCAATTCAATGAAGGGTTTGAACAGCAATCCGAACTTACCGCCGCCATAATCAATGCGACCAAAGAAATGACAACGCGTCTGCGCGAAACCTTCCAAATAGACGGACTGGAATTTACATATTACGGCAAGGGTCAGATTGGCAGAACATTCCTGATCCAAACACCCAAACGCAAATATATGCTGAAAATCTTCCGCCATATCGATTCTATTTCTGAAACAAGCAAAGCACAGCACAACATCCCATTCGCACATCAAAACATAGAATTAAAACATATCATGCTTGCCAATAAATACGATTCCGCACGCACTGCGCCCAAACTTTTTATGGGGAAATTCGGGTTGGACGGATTTATCCTTATGAACTTTGTGGATGAAGAAAATGTCAAAAATCGCCCGGGTTCCGGCGTGTTCCAAAAGGCCGCTACACTACTTTTAACGGCTGACCGCAGTTCTGACAATAATAAGGGCGATACTATGCTGGACTTTGGCTTGACCAAGCCTGTGCAGGAATTTAAGAATCCGTTGGTGCTGAAAATCGCACGACATATCGCAGATGCGCTTGATACCAACAGCAGCAAAAAAGCGCGTTTGGTAATGCAACAATATGGCCAAACGGCAGAGTTCAAGGCCGCAATGGACAGCATTATCAAACGAGCCCCCACGGCCATCCTAATTGAAAACGGCAATAATTTTCCATTTGACGCAATGCGGGAATTCGGTATAGAACAGGAAATGATCGGACGAAGAATGTCCTTTTTGTCAGGTAATGCTCCGCGATATTTTAAGGGGCAATATACTTTGACGCAATGCTTCCAATTCTGGTATACCTGCATCAAAAAAGGGCAATGCCGCGATAGTATGTCGCAAATGATTCGTGATGCGTTGCAATATAATGTGCCGGTTAAAGACCTTGTTGAGATGGGTATTACGAGCGACGAAATACTGGCAGAATCTGACCAGATGGACGCGCGGCGTGCGAGTAAGGCAAGAGCAGTTCTGAAATTGTTGGAAAAGGGCGGGTTGATGGCGAAGATTAATGCAAGGTTGCGCGGGGTAAAGGGCAAAGAGATTACGGCGATTATTGGGAAGGGTGGAAGAGGGTAGGTGGGTCTAACCACCCCGTCCGCCTACGCTTTGCTACGGCGCGACACCCCGCCACCATTGGCGGGGAATTTTATTTGGCCGAGATCCCCCGGTCAAGCCGGGGGATGACTTATTACAAATATCCCGGCCTACGCCGGGATGACGAGTGGGGGTAGTCTGGTGTGGCGAATATATAGGTGGACGCGACACTTATGACAAAATATCCCCGCCTGCGCGGGGATGACGAAGAGTGGAGGGGAATTTTATTGACCACTACCCCGTCCGCCTACGCTTTGCTACGGCGCGACACCCCTTCGCCAGCGAAGGGGACTATTGTGCGACTGCATCAGACGAAGGGGAATTTTATTCGGCGAGATCCCGGTGTCAAGCACCGGGATGACTTTATTGTTTTATGCTTGACAAAAATGGGAATGGGATTATAATTTAACTGAAAACCAAAAGGATTCCGCTATGACAAGAATTTTAATATCCGAAGACTTTGCAATCAACCGCATCGGGGAAGATGCCTACCTGGACCTTAGCGACTGGCAAATTTCCCAAGTGTTAGCCCAATTAAATAGCCCAACATTTAGACTGAACGCGCCTTCGTTCGTGAAAGTTTCAGATAACGAAATAAAAATATATGGCAATTCATATCTGCCCAGCCAGATAATATCCATCAGTTCCAAAGGTCATTCAACCCTGGATGGGAATGAAGAATATTACTATAAGCCGGAATATCCGTTCTGCATAACCGATTACGACTATGTCCAAGATAAATTCGGACGAATCGTGGACTTTGGTAAGGAATACAAAATCAATATAACCCAAGCTCTAATAATCCCAACCGCGTGGAATGGCGAAAATGCAGACGGAAAACGCGCAGGTGAAGCCGTCCCACAACAATACAATTTTAATTGCCCGGATGAGCATTGCAATGTATTGGTCATCCCATGCGAAGATGATATACCACTTAATTGTGGCGCATTCGCGGACAATAAACGCAACATCGGACAATTTGTATGGCATGTCGGACGCAGCGTGGTGGACGAAATAGGCGGATCACCTTACTTCCGAAGCGCGTTCCGCAATGCAATAGAATCCGCATCCAAAAATAAAGAATATAGAGGGAGTATGTAGGTAGATAGTTTTTTACCACTACCCCGTCTGCCTTCGGCATCCACCCCTTCGCCAGCGAAGGGGACTTTTTTTAGCAGTTGAAAAGTGGATTTAGGCAATGTATATTATGGTATGGAGAAGATAGAAAGATTTATCGATTGTAAAGAATTCGCCGGCGAAACCAACGGCGAATCGCGTGAAACTATTATTAAAAATGCCGAGGCAAAATCCAATCCAGCCATTACCTTTATCATTCCGTTTTATAATTCAGAAAGATATTTTGACCGATGTTTGGCAAGCGTTGGCGGGCAGACACTTCGCAATACTGAAATCCTGCTGATTGATGACCGCGGGACAGACGGGTCGCGGGCAATCGCCGACAAATGGGCAGTGCGGGATTCGCGTGTTCGCATCATTAAAAACGAACGGAACATTGGGGCAGGGTTGTCGCGCAATGTCGGTATCGCGGCGGCGCAGGGCGACTATATCGCATTCGTGGATGCGGATGATTACATCGCCCCAGATTGGGCGGAAGTTATACTTGCGACTGAAATAAATACTGGCGCGGATATTTCCGTAGGTCGGGCGGTGTCTGTTTGGCCAGATGGAACGACCGAAGAGTTTCTTTCATCCGCCACATATGCGTTAGTGCTGACCAGTGAAGTTTATGCGGTGGATGATGATGTGCGGCCTGCGGAAAAATTGTTGAGTTTTTCGTGCTGGGGATGTTTGTTTAAGAGGGGGACTTTGGAGGGAAAATCCTTTTTGGATTTGTGTTCGGGGGAGGATACCGAATTTATGTTTCGCGCATTCTATGATGCAAAGCGTGCTGCCAAAGATCCCCGCGCAGTTTATTTTTATCAGCAACATATTGAGAATGTCGCCGAGTCCGATCAACTGAAACAAAAAACAATCGCGCGGGCGGAATCACAACTGAATGCCGCGCACGAAATACTGAACCGATTTGCCGTTCAACGCGCCGTGTTGGAAGGGCAGGGCAATAATGCCCCGGTCGTTTGGAGCAAGAATGATGAATGGCGAAAACTGGCGGAACGGCAACTGGTTGAAGGAACATTCGCGCCGATGTTTAATGCCCTTGTATTCCCGGATGCAGAGCCGATTTTTAGAAAATATAAACTTGCACTCAGCCAAATTAACCCTGGAAAAAACGACATTTTTTTCAAGAAAGAATTACAGGTTTTGAGGTTCGCCAATCTTGCTGAAACAGGGGTGGAATTCGTCAGATTATGTGCGAATGGAATTACTGATAACATATTCATCAACAATGACTCTACCGGGTTCTTATTGAATTTTAATATCAATAGAGTGCAGAATTCATATGGGAAAACAATAACGAAAATTAGCGCATTTGATAAGTTAATAAAATGGTTGCGGAAGAGATTCGGAGATCCCTTCCGGCATAAGTCGGGGGGGGGGGAGGTAAAACCCGAATCCGTTAGGCTGGATATTTGCACCCTGTGCAATCTGGATTGCCTGACCTGCCGGATGCGGAAAAATAATTTCTGCAATCGCGGCGCAGGATATACTTCATTCCAAAATTTTGAGAAATTCTTAAACAAAAATCCCTTTGTGAAAAACATTGAAATTTCCAGTTGGGGTGAGCCCTTTATGAACCCCGACATCATTCCAATTATTGAACTCGCGCGGAGCAGAGGTGTCAAAATCACCATATCACACGGCACGAATTTTAATGCCGTGAACGATAAAATTTTATACGCATTAGTGCTGAATGAAATTGAATATATCAACATCGCCATAGACGGCGCAAGCCCGGAAGTTTATGGTGCTTATCGGCGCGGAGGGGACTTCAATAAGGTCATTGAAAACATCAAAAAATTGAATACTATTAAAGCAGCATTCGGCAAGGAAATTCCGAAACTGAACTGGCAATATGTAATCCTGCCAACCAATGCATCCGTTGATGAAATCCGGCGGGCGAAAACAATGGCGGCAGAACTGGGAATGTCCACGACCTTTGTGCGCGATTGGGATAATTTTATACCGGCAGATGCGTCCGCGATTGAGCGCGAAACCGGGGTCGGGTTTGACAGCATTCATTATAAACGGCATTCGCTGCCCGCCGCAAAGGGCGAACGGCACAAGTATTGCCCCAGGCTTTGGAACAATCCGCAATTCAACTGGGATGGGAGGTTTGTCGCCTGCGGGGAAAATACTTGGGGTGAATTTTGCGGCAATGCGATTACGGACGGAATTGTTGCCTGTCTGGACGGCGAGGTTTTTCGCGCTACGCAGAAGATGCTTTGTGGAACGGGGGCAGAGGTTCCAGATTCCCCGTGCGCGAAATGCTGGATGTATTTGGAGATGAAAGAGAGTGGGAAGTTCCTGACGGAAGATGAGTTGTGCGGCGGGTTCTTGACTAGGAAGTAGGCAGAGTGTAGAGTGCAGAGTGGAAAGTGGAGATATAGTGTCGGCTGTGCCGACTGCTTTATTAAGCCCTATTCCCGCCTTCGCGGGAATGACAAAAAAGAAGGGGAATTTATTGACCACTACCCCGTCCGCCTACGCTTTGCTACGGCGCGACACCCCTTCGCCAGCGAAGGGGACTTTTGTGCGATTAACAAGCACCAACCACTACAAATATCCCGGCCTATGCCGAGATGACGAGAACGAAATGAATATAAATAATTATCAGAAAGATATGAAGATTTTTGGGGTGGCAGCGGCAGTTGGCGCGGCGATGATGGCGTTTGCAACAACCCTCAACCACCCCGCCGATTTTATTACCACTACCCCGTCCGGCTTCGCCGTCCATCCCTTCGCCAGCGAAGGGGACTTAAAAAAAGAACCGAATAAATGGGGGGAGTTTCTGATTGGACTTCAAGCCATTCGCCACAACGACTTCGAAACTATGAAGAAATTTTCTATCAAATCAACCGACCCGGCCGTCCCCGCTATCGTCCGCGCCGCCGCTAAACGAGCCGCTTTTTTGTCCGGCGCGCCCATTGACCCGCAACTAAACGAATCTGGCGAAAAAGGTCTGCCGCGCCTGTGCATGGACATAGTATCCGCCGCACAATCCGGCAACTGGAAAATCGTTTGGAGAATTCTGAAACCTAATGAATTCTTCCTGATAACACCAGCCCGTATAGTCGCCGCAATCGCAGCAGGCGATGCACCAGCCGCCATCAAAATCGCCGAAAAAGAAAAAACAAAAGACCTGAAAAACTTTCAACTGGGATTCGCACACGCCATATCCGGCAACCCCAAAAATGCGCGCGACCATTTCAATAAACTATCGCCGGACTTTCTGAATGTAAGCGACTATCTCTTCATTCGCGCATTCTATCTTCACAATAAAATGGCAAAAGATGCCGAAAAATTATCTGCGAAATTTCGCAACTCGCCCCGTGGCAGTTTTATCGCCGACATCCAAACTCTGCCGGACTGGTCAAACTATGACACGCGCGCAAAACAAGTCAGGTTCGGTTTGGTATCCGTCGTGTCGCATAACCCGATGCTGACCGGGACTGCGTGGGGAATGTTGATCCTTCGCACTGCTGACGGCGCGGATGTGGGCGGCAATGATGATGCGTTGAACTATTACCTGGGGCTGAGTTTTAGGGATGCCTCAACCCGCGAGAAATTCTTTGCAAAAATTCCAGAGAGCAGTCCGTTTTTCCCGTTCGTAATGGTGCGCCGCAGCGATGATGCAAAAGGTATCCGCGAACTGGAAAAACTGGTCAAGAAATATCCCGCGTTCGCGCCCGCCGCCGCGCGGCTGTCATTGCTTCATATTGCAGACGGCGACTTTAAGCGGGCATTACGAGTCGCGGACAATGCGATCGGCGCGCTGTCGGATGCGACCAATATAACGACCGCTTATTTATTGAAACTGCGCGCGCATATAAACTATTTATCAGGCGAATTCGCCGCTGCGGAAACCGACCTGGGCAAAGCAATCGGTCTGTCGCCGGACGATTCCGGCTTGGTCGCAGACATCATCCGCGTCTATGCCGCAATGGGCAAGAATGCCGACCAGGCATATGACTTGGCGATGGATTTGATAAAGACTGCGCCGTCCGAATCCGATAACTGGGACGCGATGGCAACCATCCTGATGACGCGAGGCGAATGGACGGAAGCCGTCCGAATTTATCAGCGCGTGCGACGAGTGGATCCGGGCAATTCAGGATATGCCGCGCGGGCGGGCGATGCCTTGGCCGGAGCAGGGCAAATTAATTTGGCAAAAGACGCGTATAAGGCCGCGTTGGAATTAAAGGGCGACGGGCACATAAACGCACGGGAAGTTAGAAGAAAAATGAACCGATTGAGGTAGGGACAAAATGTTCGGGGTGGGGTCGGGAGACCCCACCCCGCTAAAGGAAGCGAACAGGTTAGCGTCAGCACTCGAAGACAAAAGGAAGTTTTGATTGCTACTCGTGGAGATTATTCTTCAACCAAAGAAGCCAAAAATGCGATAGGTATAGTTAAATTGGCAACGCCAACAAAAAAATAACAAAAGGATTGTGAAATGATAAAAAATGCTATTAAGAAAACTTGCATTATATTATGCTCTTGTGTATTTATTGGATGTTCACAAAATAAAGCGAACTCTGAGATTCAACTATATTATGGAACATGGGTGGTAAGTAGTTATAAAACAATATGTTCTGAAAGTGATTGTTTCGCCGTGGTAAAGTCCCCACAAGAGCATATAGCCCAGCGGCATAAGGTTATTATTTCAAAAGAATTATATAGTTCTGAAATAACAGGTTTGGGCGAATGGAAAATAAAAAATCCCATATATGTTAGGGAGCCAGATGAAAATGGCAAGAAAGTATTTTATATTTATGGCAAACCTTTGAATATCCCTGCTTGGAATAAATTATCCAGTGCTGAATTAACAACGGCAATAAACAATCAAATAAAGGATAAAAATTATCTCACAATTATATCCATTGGAGCGGATGGAAAGGTTATAGATACTGACGGAACACATGAGTATTATTTAGAAAAAGAATTAAACTAAACCCGCTCGCTGAGGATCAATGCGCAAAATTTTCTTTACAATGCTTATACTGGGTATCAGTAGTGCGGCCACCGCCAGCACGATACCCAACCACATCTCAGATTCAATCCAGCGAGCGCAACAACAACTGATGGAAGACGAAATCCGCACGCGGGAAGTCAAAAATATCAAAGCACAATCCCCTTTTATAACCGGTCAGCCCAAACAGCAAGATAAAACATCCCCCGCCACGCCAGGCCGTTGCGTTGAAATCAAAACCATCATATTCGGCGGGAACACCATTTTATCCAACCGGCAGGTGCGCCGTATAACGCGGCAATACGAGAATCGATGTTTGCAGGTAGAAGAAATCAATGCACTGCTGAACGAGATAACAAACAAGTATATCGACAAAGGATATGCCACCAGCCGCGCGTATATGGAAATGCCACAAAAACGCCTTAGAGAGGGAATCTTAGATATTTACCTAATAGAGGGAACGATAAATAACATCGAGGGGCTGGATTTAAGCGAACAAATAACCGCATTTCCCCTGCTTACAGGCACGATTCTGAACATTCGGGATATAGAGCAAGGGCTTGATCAAATAAACCGCCTAGGATCGAATAAAGCCACTATGGACATCAAAGCCGCCCCCGGCGGCGCGTCCAGCAACATTGAAATCAAGAACGCCCCGCTTGGTCGTTCCAACATCGGCGCGACCATAGATAATTTCGGTATGGATTCCACCGGGCAATGGCGTTCCGGCATTCGTTTCTCGGAAGACGATTTGCTGGGGCTAAACGACCAAATCAATATATCGCTCTCGCACTCCATCGTGCCGGATTTCGGAAACCGCCTAACGCGCTCGGCCACGCTCGGCCTGTCCGTTCCCATGGGCTACTGGACTATGCGGGGCGGGGTCTCCTGACCCCGCCCCGAACATTTTATCATATTAAGGCAAGTGCAAGAGTTAAGGTGATAAAATATCCGGGTGGGGGTCAGGAGACCCCCACCCGCTTTTATTAACCTCCACTCGCTTTTTATTAACTCCCGCCCGCAATTAATAACATTTTATCAACTTGATATTAATGTCCACAAATCGTTATAATGCGCTATGCCAAAACTGCTAATTCATTCAAATACTGAACGCGAAGTCTACTTCTGCACATTTACAATATGCGGATGGTATCATATTTTTGACAGGCATTGCAGATTCCAAATCTTGGCCGATTGCATAAAGTTTTTCCAAGAAAATAAAGGCCTTATAGTTTTTGGATATGTCTTTATGCCTAATCACATTCATATTATTTTTCAATCAAGCGATGCAGTAGAATTCGTCAGAGACTTTAAGAAATGGACATCCCGGGCAATAAAGCAAGATATGGTGGAAAATGAACCGCGGGCTTTGGAACTTTTTATTGATGAGGCAGGGGAATATCAGTTTTGGAAAGATACAAATGCGCCTAAGATAATTGAAACAGAAAATTTTGGATTACAGAAATTGCAATATATCCATAACAACCCAGTTGTAAAGGGTTATGTATTAAGGCCAGAGTGTTGGAAATGGAGTTCTGCAAATCAGGAGTCGGATATAAAGGTGGAGAGAATATGAGCGTGATAAAATGTTCAGGGTGGGGGATGAAAATTAAACGAAAACAATTTCTAATTGGTCTGCTTGCCATTGTTTGTGTTGGTTGTTGGATTGCCGGTTTGGCACTTAGAATAAACCAATACTTCGGATAAGCCAATTAAGGTAAATTTATTCCGCTGATACATACATTCCAATAAATTATATAACTTAACATTCCAATCGTGAAAAAGGGAGCGAAGGGGATAAATTTATTTTGCCGAGATTGCCCGGTCAAGCCGGGCAATGACTTATTGCAATTTGAGATTCCCGCCTTCGCGGGAATGACAGAAATAATATATGCAGATATGGCAGACACAACCAATGCAACTGACAGGCCCGTTATGCCCAGAAACATTCCCCCAACAGCAATCAACTTTATGTCCCCGCCGCCAATCGCTGTCGGGCTTTTCTTATAATAAACCACACCCATTAACGATGCCAAGATATAGCCGATTAATGCCGCAATCGCACCCTCGGTAATGCCCCCGTTTATCCACGGCAAATTAGGTGCGAGGAGTGCGCCGAGTATTATGAGCGGAAAGGTGAGGGTGTCCGGGATTAGGCGCGCGCGAAGATCGATTGCAGTGGCGAGGGCGAACAGAAAAACTGCCGCCGTGATTAGAATAGGATTGGCGGGTGATATTAGAATCGTTATGGCCGTTGCAAATGCCATACATAGTGGATATGTGGCTAAACCACCCCGCGCCCTTTGGGCGCACCCCTCCAATGGAGGGGAATTCATTAGAATGTCTGCCCAAGTGCCGGGGGTTGATGCCACTATTTTAGATGCGATATGTGGAACAAATATCCCCAAAATGGCCGCAAGCGCGATTAAAGAAATGTTTAGAATTAGAAACATTTACCCCCACCCCGACCGCGAAAAAGCGGTCGCCCGCCCCTCAAGGGGGCAGGGATTTTGGCGGGCTGCGCCCGCGGTTTTAAGCCCTAGCCCCGCCTGCGCGGGGCTGACAAAGAATATGCCAGGAATTAATTCGCTTATTGACCCGACCTACCCAAATATGATACAATTTTATCAATAATAAATCAAGAAGCCGCGATTACCCGGTCAAGCCGGGTAATGACTTAATTAAAAGGATGCAAAATGGAAACCGCAGGTTGGACAGCAAAGGAAATTTCGCGGATGAAAGCACTTTATGAAAAAGGGCTTTCAATGTCAGAAATCGGCGCGAAACTCGGTAAATCTAAAAACCAAATCGTCGGGAAAATTAACCGGTTGGGACTTAATGGACCCAATGCCACAGCAGTTAAAAAAACACCCGCCAAAGCCGCCGCGCCCAAGAAAGCCCCCGCAAAGGTCGCGCCTAAGAAAGTTGAGCCTGCTAAAAAGGCCGGCGTCAGCAACGGAAAAGGCAAAGTTGGTGCAGTCAAAAATGGAAAAAGTGTCAGCAAAACACCAGCAAAACCCGCGACAAAAGCCCCCGTCAAAGGTGCCGCAAAGGTCGCCCCGAAAGCCGCGCCAAAGCCCAAGGCAGAACCCGCGCCGAAACCAACTCCGAAACGCGTAGCGGGCAAAGTTCAAGAACGAAATGTCAACCACGCGCTTGCGCTTGCGGAACTGGGACAAGACCAATGTCGGTGGCCAATCGGCAACACGAACTCGGACGATTTTCATTTCTGCGGGAAGAAAGTTTTTGTGGGCAAGCCGTATTGCTTTGAACACTGCAAGGCGTCTTACATTATGACACCGGCGAGTCCGCGGAAATAAAAGGGTGGCGGGGTTGGAAAACACCAACCACCCCGTCCGGCGAAGCCGGACAGAGTGGTTCCACCTTGGAGGGGAATTAAAAGGCTGATTGCAATTTGAGATTCCCGTCTTCGCGGGAATGACGGCGAGGGAAGGTCATCCCTTTGGGAGGACTACTGAGAGAGAAAAGAGAGTGATTACAAAACAAGATTTTTCGGCAGGAGGTATAAATTTTTCCGCTTGGGTTCTACCAGGCGGGAAGGTCGCGTTCGTAGTCGACGATACCCACGACGACATCATCCCTGACTCTATGCTCGTCTTGGAACCAGACCCGCTGAACCCAGACCGCAAATGGGACGACATCCTGCGCGGCAACTTTGATGTCGACCCAGAAGAAGTCCGCCCACGCATCGATAACAAATACCAAAAACTCGACATCCTTTACGAAGGACTGGAACAATACCAAATCGCCGTGGATGAAATTATAAGCCACAGAAAAGCATCGTCCGGCGCAGTTTCTAACTTGAAAAATATCCGGCTTGCCGCCGCCGTCCAGCACGGCTCTAAACGCCTGGCAGACAATCGCGCAATACTTGCCAAGGTTTCCAAAACCCTTAATGTATCCGAAGAAACCGGGGCAAAAGTCAAAGGCCGAATCAAAGAATTGAAAACGCGCCTTATCGACCAACGCGCTTCGGTCGGGCGCGAACCTACCAAAGCCGCCGCCGCCAAAATTCTGAAAACCCAATCGATGATCGAATCCGCCGAGGAAAAAGCCAAACGCAATAATGCGCGAACCCGCAGAACATTAAAGAAAATCTCCGCCGCAGAGGCTGAAATTGAATCCGCATTGGCGCGCCTGAGAATGCTGGAAGGGCTGGGCGCAGATGTCGGGGATTTGGATGCAATCGGAAATGAAACGAACCACCCCGGCGGCTTTGCCACCACCCCGCCACCCTTGGCGGGGAATTATGAGGATGATGAGCCGGAAGAAGAAACTTCATACGCAGAAACAGATGAGGAAAATTCATATATCCCGGATGACGAGGAAGAAGTTGAAGAATCTAACATCGCTCCGCTTCTTGCGGACGACCCAAACATAATTGATGAGGGTAGGGCTTTCAGGCAGGTGGAGTTAGATGCGAATGAATCGGATGATATAACCACTACCCCGGTCGGCGAAGCCGACCACCCCTTCGCCAGCGAAGGGGAATTTACAGCCACGAATGAGGAAGAGGAGAGAGAAACAATGCATATTCCAGAATTCAAGCCATTTGGGTTTGGCAATTCCAAGTCGGACGAGGAACAGCAAAGTCCGCAAGTCGTCATACCGGATGCCCGTAAATCAGCCGCCGTTTCTAGTCCCTCCGCCGCGCCAAGTTTCGCCGCACCAACACCCGTCCCGGGTTTTGCATCGCAATCTTCCGCGCGAGTAGAACGCGAAGAACCCCGCGCCGAAATTCAAGTTCAGCCGCCTGTCGCACGACCGACTGCCGCTGTCGCACGAGACTCCGTCTCGCAAATTCACGCCAATGCCCAAGCGTCCAAATCCGATGGCCCCGGCGGGCTGTATTATCTGATATTGCTGATTTTGGTCGCGCTATCCGTTACAACGCTTTATGTATATCAAGACAAACTTAATTCCCGCATAATGCCGCATTTGGAACAGGGGACGGAGCAGAGTGGGGATGTGGTGTCGGCGGCAAATGATAATACGAACCACCCCGGCGGCGAAGCCGCCACCCCGCCACCCTTGGCGGGGAATGACGATGCGGGCGGGGAGGCGTTTTTGGATACCGAACAGATTACTTATATAGAGAGTTTTAATGATGGTGAAAATGTGGAATCGGCTGCGCCGATAATTTCGGAACAAAATATCCCGGCCTCCGCCGGGATGACGGAAGAAGTGGTCGGCGATGTGGTGGAGACAATTCCAGAGCCATTACCAAATACATTCCAATTTGATGATGGCGCGACCACAGATGCGCCTTCGGTGGAACAAGCCGAAAATGCCCTGGAACATTATGATGAGAATGCGGAATGGAACGGATTGAATGAAGTGGATAATTCGAACCACCCCGCCGCCGAAGGCGGCACCCCTCCACCCTTGGCGGGGAATTTAGAAGAAGGCGTGCAGAACCCGGATGAAATTTTGATGTGCGGCGAAGGGGAAACTTATCTGGAAGAAAGCGGCGGAATCTGTTGCACAAATGCAGGACAGGCAAATGAAGAATGCTTTCCGCCACTTCAAGCGCGCACGGACAATGCAGAGCCGCTTGACCACCGAATCGCATTTGACCCTGATGACGACTATCGCCCCGATGATACGGTCATAGCAAATACAACACCAACGGAGGAAAACGGATACGGCTCAACCACCCCGTCCGGCTACGCCGTCCACCCCTCCACCTTGGAGGGGAATTTATATGGCGAAGATGCAAAACAACTGGATAACTTAATCGCAAATATAGCAACCGAACAGGAGGCATTATGAAATTTAATATAAACCCAGAAATCTTTACCAAATTCGCGCCACTAAAAGTCGGCGTCATAATTTTAGAAAATATAGATAATTCGGCGAATGTAGATGCTTTTTTCAATGCGGAATACGCCGCCATAACCACCTCCGTTAAACAAAAATTTGACGGGGTGGAATTGTCCACTTACCAGGTCGTTCGCCGGTGGCGCGAAATATACAAATCGTTCGGCGAGAAAGAAGCCCGGTCGTCCATAGAGGCACTTATCAAACGCATCAAAAACGACAAGGGGCTTTATCGCGTCAATCCGTTGGTCGACATATACAATATCGCATCGCTTAAATTCGAACTTCCCGCCGGGGGCGAAGACCTGTCTGCAATTTCATCCGACATAGAACTGACATTCGCGGATGGCGGCGAAAGTTTCACGCCAATAGGCGGCAACGAAGAAAAACCCAACCCGGGCGAAGTCATTTATAAGTTCGGCAATGTCGTAATTTGCCGCAACTTTAATTATCGTGAATCCGATATAACCAAACTTGCAAATACAACCGAACGAGCTATCATCGTATTTGAAGATGCTTTGGGGGACGAGGGCAACCTCTGCGCCGCAATGGATTGGATGGGCGCGAAGGCAGGCGAACTGCTGGGAGCAAAGGTTGTGAAGTCTGCGATTTTAAGTGATAAGGATAATGAAATTGAGTTCTGATAAAATAACCACTACCCCGTCAGCCGCGGACGCGGCTGCCACCCCTTCGCCAGCGAAGGGGACTTTAATCGCACAAGGATGTTTTGGGGAGCAATATAGCGACGATGTCGCGTTGGTATTCAAGCCTTCCTCAATCGTTTTTCAGGGGCAAACCAAATATCAAAAAGTGGACATCATCAAAAACGAGACTTGGGGGCAGATGCTATTTTTGGACAATCTGCTGATGAAAACCGAACGGGACGGACACATAATAAACGAAATGATTGTTCACCCAGTAATGCTGACCGGCGCGAAGAAAAAGCGCGTGTTGGTAGTTGGCGGAGGAGAGGGCTTTACAACAACTGAATTATTGAAATATCCCTACATTGAACGCATTGATGTCATAGACATAGACCGCGAATTTGTGGATATTTGTAAGAAATGCTATCCGGCGCAGACCGCGGCATTCGGCGACCCGCGCGTCCGGCTGATATTTGAAGACGGGTTGGAATACCTTCGCCGGACGGATGAGATTTATGATGCCATATTTATAACCCCGACCGATCCGTTGGGGTTGTCTAACCCATTGTTTGTGGCTGAATTTTATAAGGCTTGTTTTGATCGGCTGAGCGCGGACGGAATCTGCCAGACGGACGCATATATGCCGTTTTACAAGTTCGGCGATGTGGATTATGCCGTTATCTATAAGAATATGGCTGATTTTTTCCCAATCGCGCGGGTTTATACCGCCACAATCCCGACATTCCCGGGTGGGTTATTTGCCTTTGTATTTGCTTCCAAAACCGCCGACCCGGTGCGGGACAGAGCGGATTTTGATTTTCCGATTATCACTAAATACTACAATGCCGACATTCATACGGCTTGTTTTGCCCTTCCTCAGTTTATGATTGACAAAATGGCTTAGTCTGCTAACATTCCCCTTGGCTACAAAAAGGAGTCAATTATGGGAATAACAGGCTATAAACATCATTCCATCGAAAAGCCCAAAGGCAAAAAGGGTAGGAAGGCACAGGAAACCAAACACGCTTTTAATAAATATAAGCCTGACGGCGGCAAAGGCGGCGGTTGGGAAAAACGCGAATTGACCGAATCTGAACGCGAACGCGAAAATAAAATTGCGGAAAAGACTTCGCGCACACCAGAAGAAGAAATCAAATTGATTGATGCAAAACTGAACACTGAAAAAGATCAGGGTGAACGCATCAATATGATACTCCGCCGCGAAAAGTTGGTTGAGTTATCAAGATATAGAAGTTGGTAATTTAATAAAAACCCAAGCGGGTGAAACTAAACCACCCGCTTGGTTTTTTTGTATTGAAATGAGAAAAAAACAGGTAAATAATGAATGTGAAGAAAGGAGTTTTAGATGACTAATGCCACAGCAATTATGCCCGAGGACGATTTTTCGGGAGAGGGGTTTGACAATGAATTGGATGCCGTATTTGCCCGCTATTCGATACCCAATGCAAAGACAAATGACATCCGTGAAGCATACCCAACGATGACTGACGAAGAAATGTTGGAGAAAATCGCCGAAGTGGAAGAAATCGCACGATCAAACCAAATAGGGCTTTACCCAATCTTTGTTAAAAAGGTTGCACGCGGCACCGCATTAAATACCTATGACTTTAACGAAGATACCCCGTGTCTGGATGTCTTTGGCCAAAATGAAGACGGAGAAAATGTTGAATACAATTTTAGGGGCGAGGGAGCAAAACATATCCATGTCCGCACTAAACAAGCCTATGTCTTGGCGGCGCAACCCACAAACGAAACTGAAAATCCGCTGATGAGTACAAAAGTAGTCGCACTAAAACTTCAAGCCACAACCGAAGTCCCAAATATGCGAAAAGTCGGGAAAAAATTGGACGCAATGCAATATGCTTGTTGCTTTTCCGGCGGGCGGTAAAGGCACGACTTTTTTAATTAAAAAACTTTTCTATGGCGAGGCGGAGTGTTGATAAATCATCAATCCCATTTATCGTGCGGCGGAAGTCCGCGCCACTAGGCAAGCCGCCCGAATACCACGCAAGGTGCTTGCGAAACATATATATGCCGTTTTGAGTGCCGTAATAATCTAGCGAATATGACAAGTGACGGAGGATAATATCAACGATTGCGCCCGAGACCATCCCGCCCCTTTGGGGCAGATTGGTTCCACCGAAAGGGAACTTTTTATTATCCACTACCCCGTCCGGCTGCGCCGTCCACCCCTTCGCCAGCGAAGGGGACTTGATTGATTGCAATAACCAAGGATGTCCCAATAGGGCGCGGCCAACCATAACACCATCACAATTTGTAATTTCTAAAACTCGGCGCGCGTCATCCGCATTTTTTATATCGCCATTCGCAATAATCGGAATTGATGAAACGCGTTTAATCGCGGCAATCGCTGCCCAGTCAGCACTGCCGGCATACCCTTGGGCGCGGGTTCTGCCATGTATCATTGCAAAGTCCGCCCCATTATCAGCACATATACGAACCAGATCGGCACTATTCAGATTTTCCGCATCCCAACCAATTCGCGTCTTGATTGATATTGGAATTTTTACAGCCGCACGAACCGCCGCAACAATCTTGCCCGCCAACTGGTGATCGCGCATCAGGTTCGCACCAGCCAATGCGCGTGTCGCAACCTTGGGCACTGGACATCCCATATTTACATCAATCCATTTCGCGCCGCGCGATTCCAGAATCCTTGCCCCATCCGCCATAACCCCCGGATTTGCACCGAAAATCTGCGCCCCAATCAGGCCTTCGGCAGACAGGTCATCTTCATTGCGCTTAGCCTTGGCGTTTTTCACCAGACTATGACACGAATTCATCTCTGTCATAATCGGCAAGTCCGAACATAACTCCCGCAGGATTTTTCTAAACGGCAAGTCCGTAACGCCCGCCAATGGCGCAGCGAAAACCGGCGTTCCAATCGTCAAATTATTAAGTTGCAAAGGTTTCAACATTTTTACATAATCGCATTATGAACAGAAAAATCAAGGAATTATTAGAGTTTTTACGGCTGGCACTGCTGGGCGGATGGCAGGGCTTTGTCGGTATATTACTTATCCCATTCGCCGTCTACATACTATATCACATCGTATTCGCAGATGGCGGAGTCCTGAACCTGATACATAAACTCCGCGCCGAAGAACGAGTCTCGTCCGAAATAGAAGATAAGCGCGCGCGCCTGAACGATCTTAATATGCGGATAAACCTGATCAAAAATCATTCGCCGGACTATATCGAAGAATTAATGATAAAGCATCTTAATATGGCCGACCCGAATGTCAAGGTGCTGAAATGATTAAAGAATTTCTAGCAAAAATGGCCGAACGGGATGCTGCAAAACAGGCTGGCGTAGAGTTCCATAAATTGGCCGAAAAAGGAGAATTAGACCCCGGCATTTTCGCAAAAACACCGGGGCTTTCCGAATTCTTTGGCGCGAATGCCAGGGCGGAAGTTCCAGTCGCCGGCAAGATAAATGGTAAATTCCTTAGCCGCCGAATTGACCGCCTGGTCGTGTCAGAATCAGAGGTTAAATTCGTGGACTTTAAGACTGGCTCCGCGGACGAAGACCACTCTGCCCAGATGGGCGAATACAAAAAAATCCTGGCCGATATTTATCCTGGAAAAAATGTTTCCGGGTTCATATACTGGCTGAAAACAGGCGAACTACAAAAATGTTAAAACGCATA
Organism: Rickettsiales bacterium; assembly: GCA_031283185.1. Classification (GTDB taxonomy): domain Bacteria; phylum Pseudomonadota; class Alphaproteobacteria; order Rs-D84; family Rs-D84; genus WQXN01. The sequence continues at coordinate 31,116 of JAITCH010000004.1, forward strand.
GAAATTAAAAATATAGTTTTAATAGAAGACCTGTCCGTTGAATTTCACGCCGGACTGAATGTTATGACCGGCGAAACCGGCAGCGGAAAATCAATCCTGATGGACGCGCTCGCATTATCATTAGGCGCGCGGTCAGATGTCGGACTGCTGAGAACCGGCGCGGAATCGGGGCAGGTCATATCTGAATTCGAGAATGTAGACAGCCCAATGATTTCCACCTTGATGTCAGAAAACAACATCGAATTTGACGGATCGCTAATCCTGCGCCGCGCCATCGCCAAGGACGGGAAAACCCGCGCCTGGATAAACGGCATCCCGGTCAATATCGGGACGCTCCGCGAAGTCGGCGACACACTTGTCGAAATCCACGGGCAATTCGAAAACCATTCGCTGATGAATCCCGGAACCCACCTTTTTGCTTTGGACAGATATGCTGGACTTGACGGGCGGCGCGAAGCCACGGCGCAATTATTCCAAACCTGGAAAACTGCGGCGTGTGAAGCAGATTCCTGCCGCGAGGCAATCGCCAAAGCCGCAGCAGAACGCGACTTTTTGGAATATAGCGCTGATGAACTTCGCGCTCTAAATCCAATCGAGGGCGAAGAAGACGAATTGGCCGCCGCCCGCGCGCGCCTTATGGATTCGGAAAAAAATGCGTCCACTTTATCTGATGCAGCCGCGTCCCTGAACCCAAATGGGCGCGGTAGCGACGAAATTATATTCGGCGCGGCGCACATATTAGAACGCATCAAAGGGGACGAAAATCCATATCAAAAACAGATTGATCGGTTGTATGAAATCGGCAGCGAATTGTCCGAAATTATGGAATCTGTGCAGCCCCTTCGCCCCGACACTGCGACACTTGAATCTACCGAAGAGCGGCTATTCGCGCTTCGCGCCGCCGCCCGGAAACATCGGGTCGCCGTTATGGAACTGCCCGCGAAACTTAGCGAAATTGAAGACGCGTTGAATGCAATAGAAAACGGCGAAGAAAAACTTGCGGCGTTGGAAGCAGCCACCGCGGCAGGACAAGAAAAATTCAACAAGGCCGCCGCCGAATTATCCGCAATGCGAAGGGCAGGAGCAAATGCATTGGCGGGCGATATAATGGCAGAACTGCCCGACCTGAAACTTGGCGCGGCCGAAATCAGCATTGAAATCGCGTCCGCCGAACCATCGGAACGCGGCGCAGATTCCGCAGTATTTATGATAAAAACCAATCCCGGCACGCCCGCCGCACCGCTTCATAAAATCGCAAGCGGCGGCGAACTGGCGCGCCTTATGCTGGCAATGCGGGTCGTTTTATGGCGCGGCGAGGGCGCAAAAACATTTGTCTTTGATGAAGTCGATACCGGCATTTCCGGCGCGACCGCCGCCGCAGTCGGCGAACGATTGGCAAAACTGGCCGCAGCGAATCAAGCCATCGTCATAACACATTCCGCACAGGTTGCGGGATTCGGAGACTATCATTACTTGATTTCCAAATCCGCATCTAAAAATTTAACGCGCACCGATGTTTGTGAAATCAAAGGTTCGGCGCGTGAAAATGAAATTGCGCGAATTTTATCCGGCGAAAAAATCACAGCAGAGTCTGTGAAAAATGCAAAGCAATTAATTAAAAAGTAAGATGTAAAAATTAAAATGGCAAATGTATTAAGTCGGCTTTGCCGACTGATTTTTATTGATGGTGTGTGGGGCAATGCTAACGCTCTAGAGTTCAATCCTTCCCCTTTCCATACATATCT
>JAITCH010000005.1 GCA_031283185.1 Rickettsiales bacterium
CCCACCGCGCCCTCGTTTTCCTTGGTATTGGACGGCCTGTCGCGCCGTTGCGATTGGCATAGGATTTTTTGCACGATATTACCACTACCCCGTCCGGCAAAGCCGGACACCCCTTCGCCTTTGAGGGGGACTTTTTTATCGAAAAATGTGTAAAATAAATTACGCATTGTGGGGAGACCGAGATAGGTTATAAAATAATGCAAGTATTGCGGCAAACTGAATCGCAGCAGTTAAATATAACGAAGAAATGCTGCCGCCAGTCTCGTTCATCGCAGCCATAAACATAGACTGACTGATAATTAATCCAAATATCGCCAATGGCAAACTTATCGAAAACGCGCGTCTTAATAACGATGTTTTTAGTAGGCAGTTAAGCGCAATCAATGCAAGCAATAAATTCATCAGCGGAGCAAGCAATCTATTCCCAATTTCTGAAACAAACTTCTTTCGCTGTCCCGTATTCAATGTGTCAAAGCCTTCCATCCCAAACAACCTGATCGTCGGTATCTGCCTTGCACGGAACCCCGCGCCTTCGCGCGATTCAGTCATATTCATATCCATATCATATTCTTCAAATGTTCCGTTCGCTAAATTCCCAGATTTCGACTGCATCATACCGCTTCGCATCGCAAGCGTTATCCCCCTGTCAGTCTTTATCAACTGCCCGGTTTTCCCCATAACCACCATCTCATTCCCGCCACGCGTATCCGAAATCATCATGTTCTTTAATGTCGACCCCGAACTTTCTTCTACAAACGCCACCAAGCCATTCGCCAGTTGCGTAAATGTAGAGTCCTGAATCTTCAAATTCGCCAAGCCATACCTCATATTCCACTGCACATCCGACAACCTTTGCTGAGACGCCGGTATCGCCCACAATGTTAAACAATAATGAAAAGCCATTATAATCGCCGTCAGCCTTAACGCAGGTATCGCAAGTTGCGCCGGACTGAGCCCCGCGCCCATCATAACTGGAACTTCGCTGTCCCCTATCATTTGGTTATACGCAAACAACACAGCTATAAACGATACATACGGCAAGATAACCGATACTATCAACGGAAACATCAACATAGTCATCCCCAAAAAAGAACCTACATCCGTTCCATACTGGACAATGAACTTCATTAATGCCAGAATCTGCGTCATCCACGACAAGCCCGCTAAAATCAGCAGCGCAGTCGTGAACAGCAAGGTCAGGCGGCGAGAAAAATAGTGGCTTAGGATTTTCATAACTTGCATTATAGGTATGGATGGGGTAAAAGTAAAGAATGAATGACAAAAAATCCAAGGTCAATTTTTCATCCCGCCGGGCTAAATCAATGATTGTCGGCGGGAAGCCTGCGGCATGTATATCCAATACACTTCGTCCTCGGCTTCCCTTGATTCTGATTGATTTATCCTCGGCGTTGCGATTGACCTAGGATTTTTTGAGGTTATTAATTAGGAGCATTGGATATGGAAGATATTAAGATTGATGGGTTATCATTTGAACAGGCGGCGGCGAAACTCGACGAAATCGTTAAAAAAATGGAAGGCGGAGCCGTCAGCCTTGAAGAATCAGTCGCCGCTTACGAAATGGGCGTGAAACTCAAAGAGCGGTGTGTCGCTTTGCTGAGTGCGGCAGAACAACGCATAGAAAAGATTAAGGTGGAGACGGGGGAAGTGGAGGAGTTTCAAGAGGGGAAGTAAGAAGTGTGGTGTCGGGCTTCGCCCGACTGGTTAATACAATTTGAGATTCCCGCCTTCGCGGGAATGACAGATTGGGGAAAGGTGGGTGCGACAAAGGCAAAAAATGGCGGAACTGAGTCCAATTATGCAACAATATGTCGGAATGAAACAACAAGTGCCCGATGCCTTGCTGCTCTTTCGTATCGGCGATTTCTTTGAAGCCTTTTTTAATGATGCAAAAATTATCTCGGGCGCAATCGATTTGGTTCTGACTAAGCGCGGCACTACCCCCGACGGCAAGGGTATCCCGATGTGCGGTATCCCCGCACACGCACTTGATAGTTATATGGGGAAACTGGTCAAACTCGGCTACCATGTTGCGCTGGCTGATCAAATGGAATCGCCAGATGAAGCAAAGGCGCGTGGAGCAAAACAAATGCGCCGGGAAGTCGTCCGCGTCGTAACGCCGGGCACCCTTACCGATGAATCGTTATTGAAAGCGAGAAGTCAGAATTTGTTGATGGCGATTGTTAAAAGTGGAGATTCGGATAGAGTGATAAAATGTTCGGGGTGGGGTCAGGAGACCCCACCCCGCGATGGTGAAATGGAATGGTGGGTGGCGGCGTGCGATATTTCCACTGGTGAATTCCTAGTCGGAGAAACAAATTTTAACTTGATAGATGCAGTCGCAAAAGCCAACCCCGCAGAAATCATTATGCCCGAATTTTTATCCGAAGATGAAACGGCCTTGCGAATTAAGAAGTCGTGGCCACTTCATTTTATCCACAAAAATGTTGCCGTCCGAAGTGATATTAATGAAATTAGAGAAAGTGTTTTTGGGGCGCGCGGAACACATAACCCTGCCGTGGATTTGCTTGCAGTATATCTTAATCAAACTCAACGCGGTGCGGCACTTGTTTTTCAAGCACCGAAAAGTTTTAATTCGGGCAGTGTAATGTCCATTGATCAATCTTCATTTGAGTCGCTAGAAATTGACAAGAGCATTCGCGCGGATGGCGCGGCTTTATTAGATGTAATCGACAAGACAAAAACTGCGATGGGCGGGCGGAGGTTGAAACAATTACTCCGCGAGCCGTCAACCGATTTACAAGAAATCGCGCGGCGGCAAAATAACATTGAAATTTTGCTTAAAAACAAAAGCGCGCTTGGTGAAGTGCAAGCATTATTAAACGGCACACCCGACATAGCGCGAAGTTTAACGCGATTGGTATCCGGCCGCGGGATGCCGCGCGATTTGGTCGCTACGCGGAACTTTATAATATCTGTTTCGGGCTTTAAGGCCGCTGCTTTGCGTCTGGGCGATGATATGAAAAGCAAGTTTGTCGCGCTTTCCGATTTCTATGAACTGGGCGATATTTTAACGCGCGGAATTAATGAGGAAGTGCCCGCTTTCTTCCGCGATGGCGGAACAATTCGCGCCGGATATAACGCCGCTTTGGATAGGTTGCGGTCGCTGGGAGGGGACGCGAAAAAAGTCGCAATGTCGCTACAAGAAGAATATGCGAAACAAACCGGCGTCGCAAACCTTCGTGTAAAATTTAACAATGTCATCGGATACTTCGTCGAGACCACCGCGAAAAATGCAGACCCATTGATGCGGCCGGGATCGGGATTTATACACAGGCAATCGGTGGCGAATTACCTGCGGTTCACTACCGAGCAATTGGCGAATCTTGATTCTGAAATTCGCACGGCGACCGATAAGGCAAATGCCCTGGAACAAGAAACAATCGCCGAAATTATTGCGAAAGTCGCTGCGGAATCGCAAGCAATTATAGACGCGCAAAACTTAATCGCTGAACTGGATGTGTGGGCGGGTTTGGCCGAGGCGGCAGATGAATTTTACTGGACGCGGCCAAGTGTTGTGGCGGAGCCCGTATTAGATATTCGCGGCGGGCGGCATCCGGTCGTTGAAAAAATTATGCGCGCAAAAGCATTGCAGTTCGTGGCGAATGATTGTGAGTTGGGGAATAGCGGGGATAAGGTGTCGGCGGAGCCGACAGATATTACCACTACCCCGCCGCTACGCGGCACCCCTTCGCCAGCGAAGGGGAATATAGAGCGCGGGACACAAGCGAAGGGGGCTATAAACATTATAACGGGGCCGAATATGGCCGGTAAATCCACTTATCTGCGGCAGAATGCACTCATCATTATATTGGCGCATCTTGGGTCTTTTGTCCCGGCGCAAAGTGCAGTAATAGGTTTGGTGGATAAACTTTTTTCGCGGGTTGGGGCTTCGGACAATTTGGCGCAAGGGCAATCTACATTTATGGTCGAAATGTCGGAAACCGCAAATATTCTTCGCAACGCCACTGAACGGAGTTTTGTGATTTTGGACGAAATTGGGCGCGGAACGGCTACCTGGGATGGTATGGCGATCGCCCAAGCAACCCTGGAATTTTTGGATGGCGTGCGGCCGCGAACTTTGTTTGCCACGCATTATCACGAGTTGACTGATTTGCGTTTGAGCGCGGTTAAAAACTCCACTATGCAAGTGAAAGAGTCGGACGGCGAGATCGCCTTTATGTATAAGGTCGTCTTTGAGGCCGTCGGGAAGTCTTATGGAATTCATGTGGCGAAGTTAGCCGGGATGCCGGAAAGCGTCGTCAGGCGGGCGGAAGAGATTTTGGGTGGGTTGGAAGGGAAGGGGGCGAACCACCCCGTCCGCCTACGCTTCGCTACGGCGCGACATCCCGCCACCCTTGGCGGGGAATTAACCCCCACCCCCGACGCGCATAAAAGCGCGTCGCCCCGCCCCTCAAGGGGGCAGGGTAATTCCGCCGAGCAAAAGGGGCAGGGGATTGGGACACAGCCGGGGTTGTTTGATTAAGTAAGATGGAAGATGGAAGATGGAAAATGGGTCGAACCACCCCGGCGGCTGCGCCGCCACCCCGCCACCCTTGGCGGGGAATTTATCGGGGTGGGTCATATTAGATAAACATTCGGGCGTCAATTCGCGCGCAGTCGGAAACGCCGTGCGGAAGTTATTTGGCGCGGATACTTTTGGGCATATTGGGACTTTGGATCCGATGGCGTCCGGCGTTCTGGTTGTGGCACTCGGTGAAGCCACAAAATTAATTTCCTTTATGGCGGAACATCCAAAAGTTTATGAGTTCAGTGTTCGGTTCGGGATGCGGACGGACACTGATGATATTACCGGGCGCGTCTTGGAGGAGGGTGGGCGTGTGCCGGAGTTGTGCGAAATTGAGGCGGCGTGCGCGAAACTAATCGGGCGCATAATGCAACGGCCGCCTGCGTATTCTGCGGTTCATATTAACGGGAAGAGGGCGTATGAACTGGCGAGGGCAGGGGCGTGCGTGGATATGCCGGAGAGGGAAGTGGAGGTTTTTGAGTTGGATGTCAAAAAATCTAAGCAACATTTTTCATCCCGCCGGGTTAAATCGTCCATTAGCGGCGGAAAAACTCCTAGAAGTATCATTTATACTCCGTCCTCGTTTTTCCTTGCTGCTGGACGATTTTCCCTCGGCATTGCGATGTCGCTAAGATTTTTTGCACGATTATTTAATTATACAAATATCCCGGGCAAAGCCGGGCGAGGTTCTCTTACAATATATCCCGGCCTCCGCCGGGATGACGATAATAAGGGGGAGGTTGGGTTTAGGGTGAAATGTGGGACGGGGACTTATGTTCGTTCGTTGGCGCGGGATATCGCTGCGCTTTGTGGGACTTGTGCAACCTGCACAAGCATTCGGCGTGTGGAATCCAATGGGTTTTCGGTCGAAAATGCGATTACGCTTGAAAAGTTGCAAAGTTTAGTGGATAATCAAGACGAATCGGTCGGTAATACATTATTACCAATGGATTTTGTGCTGGGCGGCATCCCGGTCGTAAATCTTAATTCCGATTCCGCAATGCGCTTCCGCAATGGAGGCTTTGTGAAAATAGATGTCGGAAACTTTGAGCAATCACTTTTCCGTGTTTATTATAATAATGCTTTCATCGGTATCGGTGAGTTCATTGACGAACTGCTGAGGCCGAAGAAGGTTATTAAAGGTTAAAATAAGGTGTCGGCAAAGCCGACTACTTATTGACCACTACCCCGCCGCTACGCGGCACCCCTTCGCCAGCGAAGGGGACTTTGTGCGACTATATCAAGCGAAGGGGAATTGGCAATCAGAATGACAAAATAAAAAAGGATAACACGATGTCGATAGAAAAAAATAAAAAAACCGAAATTATAAAAGCTTATAAAATTTCGGAAAAAGACAATGGCGGATCAGTTGAAGCGCAAATCGCCGTTTTGACTGAACGGATTAAAAATCTGACCGAGCACTTCAAATCCGCGCCGAAAGATAATCATTCCAAATATGGAATGAAAAATCTTGTCAGCCGTAGGACTTCGTTATTGCGTTATGTGAAAGCGAGAAATGTGGCGGAATACGAGTCGCTGATTAAGAAGTTGGGATTGAGAAAGTAAAAGGACAAAAAATCCGGGCGGCATTTTTCAGCCGCCGGTCTATAACGCCGATTAGCGGCGAAAACGCTCCTAGAAGTATCTACACATACTCCGTTGTCGCGTTTTCTTGCTACTAGGCGTTCTATCCTCGGCGTTGCGATGCCGCCGGATTTTTTGCGTGTTATTTAATTATACAATTTGAGATTCCCGCCTTCGCGGGAATGACAGATAAAAAAGAAAGAAACGGCTACGGAATAGCCACAAAAAAAGAAGGAAGGAAAAATGTTTGGATTTGGAAATAAAAATGAAATGGCAGTATTAAACCACCCGAAAAAAGTTTCAATACAATGGGGCGATGATACCTTAACCCTGGAAACAGGTAGATTCGCTAAGCAAGCAACCGGTAGCGTCATGGCGACATTAGGAGAGACGATGGTTTTGGCAACGGTGGTCGCGGCGAAAGACGCAAAGCCGGGTCAGGACTTTTTCCCGTTAACCGTCGACTATCAAGAAAAAATGGCCTCTGCTGGAAAAATCCCAGGCGGATTCGAACGCCGTGAAACGAAACCATCGCAAGATGAAGTATTGAAAGCGCGTCTTATTGACCGCCCAATTCGTCCTTTGTTCCCGGAAACCTTTAAGAATGAAGTGCAAATAGTTGCGACGGTTTATGCTTATGATAAAAAGAATTCGCCGGACATTTTGGCAATCCTTGCGTCATCCGCCGCCTTGGCTTTGTCCGGTGTTCCGTTCCAAGGTCCCGTCGGTGCCGCGCGAGTCGGATACAAAGATGGAAAATATATCTTGAATACCGCCGTTAAAGAACGCGCGGAATCTGAATTGGATTTGGTCGTGGCCGGAACAAAAGACGGCGTTTTAATGGTGGAATCCGAAGCGTCCGAGTTGTCCGAAGATGTTATGCTTGGCGCAGTGAAAGCAGGATTTGAACATTTCCAAGCCGCGATTAAAGCAATCAACGACCTGGCTGCCGAATGCGGCAAAGCCAAGTGGGCTGTGCCTGCGCGCGACGCGGAATTTGTTGCTTTGGAATCTTCGTTAGAGAAATTTGCAGCGGCCACAGAAGAAGCGTTAAAAATTTCTGAGAAGATGGAAAGGCTTGATCGGCTCGCGGCAATCAAGGGCGAGGCGTTAGCCGAAATGCCCGACGCAGACGATATGAAGAAGGCCAAAGTCGCTGAAATTTTGGACGGCATCACAGGCCGCATTATGCGTAAAAATATCTTGGCCGGCGTGCCGCGCATTGACGGACGCGACCTTAAAACGGTGCGCCCGATTGAAGTGGAAGTTGGCCTCTTGCCGCGCTCTCACGGATCGGCCTTGTTCACTCGCGGTGAGACGCAAGCACTTGTTTCGTTGACACTTGGCGGCGGGACAGATGCGAAATTAATCGACGATATGGATGGCAAACGCGATGAGCCGTTCTTACTCCACTACAACTTTCCGCCTTTCTCGGTCGGTGAAGTCGGCCGTATCGGCGCGCCAAAACGGCGTGAAGTCGGACACGGCAAACTTGCCTGGCGCGCGATTCATCCGATGTTGCCAGCCGGCGCGGACTTTGATTACACAATTCGTTTGATTTCCGAAGTGTTGGAATCCAATGGATCGTCATCAATGGCAACGGTGTGTGGTTCTACACTCGCGCTGTTAGACGGCGGCGTGCCGTTAAAGCGGCCGGTCGCGGGTATTGCAATGGGATTGGTCAAAGAGGGTGAAGAATATGCCGTGTTGACCGACATCCTTGGCGATGAAGATCACCTTGGGGACATGGACTTTAAGGTTGCGGGAACCGAATCCGGCATTACCGCCCTGCAAATGGATATCAAAATTACGAGTATCACATTTGACATTATGAAGAAGGCGTTGGGGCAAGCGAAAGACGGACGGATGCATATCCTGGGCGTTATGAGCAAAGCCATTTCTAAGCCGCGTTCCGAGATGTCCAAATACGCGCCGCAGACCTTGCGCTTGCAGATCAACCCGGACAAGATTCGTGAGGTGATCGGTAAGGGTGGCTCTGTCATTCAAGCATTGACCAAAGAGACCAATACTTCTATCGATATTGACGACAGCGGATTAATCAAAATTACCGCAAATGATATTGAAGATGCAAATGCGGCCATTGCGCGTATCAAAGGTATCGTAGCAGAACCGGAAATCGGCAAAGTTTATGAAGGCGTGGTTTCGGGTGTGAAAGATTTCGGCTTGTTCGTGAAATTCGCGGGCAACAATGAAAGCCTGGTGCACATTTCCGAAATTACCGGCGAACGGCTGAATGCCATTGAAGATGCTAAATTGAATATGGGCGATAAGGTGTTTGTTGAATACTTGGGAGCCGATAAAAGAGGTAAAACTCGTCTGACGATGATTGGCATAAACCAAAAGAATGGTGCGAAGTAATAAGGACAAAAAACCTGGCGGCGGTTCGCCCGGCTTTGCCGGGCTTGCCCGCATGCTTTATGAATATAGGTGATGAAATTAAAAATATATATGCAAAATATAAAGTCGTCTTTAATAAAATAAGCCAAATTTTGCAATCTAATGAAGTAATAGATCTTGTCGAGGGAGAAAAACTTAGGCAGGGTGAAGCATACGCCGTGATGAAAAATGGTGAGGAGAAAATTAGACTGGCTAATGACTTTGTCGGTAGAGAAACTATTATAAAAATCGATGGGCAAATAATATTGGATATAGAAAGTTTTAATGATGCAAAAAGAATTAATGGCAGCAGATTTATAAAAAAAGGTAGTGAAGATTACAACGATTTGGAAGAATTACAGCAAGAAATGTTGGCGCTTATTAGTCAGGCTAGGGATGCCGTAGATCGTATTAAAGTTAAGGCAGAAGATATTTCGGCGGAATCTGATAGAATTTCTAAGGCGGTTAATGTGTTAGATGGATTCTTGAATTCTGGTAGGAGTTAAATGCTATCTTGTAAGGTGATAAAATGTTCGGGTGGGGGTCGGGAGACCCCCACCCGCTATGTCGCCTACGGCGACCATTTATTAGCCCTATTCCCGCCTTCGCGGGAATGACAAAAGAAATGGAGGAAATTTTTCGTTTGATTATGAAAATAGGCCAGTTTATAATTCCCAAAACAATAAAGATTGTAATATGAAAATACTCCTTATCACCACAGGTGGAACAATTTCACAAGAAGATAAAGACGGCAAACATATATCCCAAGGCGCAGTCGCTAAACAAGGTTTCCTCGACTCAGTTCGCAATAACCCCAACAATAAAGATGTCTTAATCGATGTTAAAAATCTGTTCAATATAGACAGCACAAACATTACGCCAGACCACTGGAACGCAATCCTGAAACTGCTGGAATCTCAATACAATAACTATGACGCTTTCTGTATTACCCACGGCACAAATACTATGGGAATGACTTCCGCAGCACTCTCCTTTGGACTGGAATCTTTCGGGAAACCAGTCTATATGACCGGTAGCCAAGTCCCTTTCGGTATCGAAGGCGCAGATGCAAACCAGAACTTCGAAAATATGATCCGTATCGCACGCGATTACCACACCAAAATGAAAGGCGTATTCGTAGTCATCGGCTCTATAATTATGATCGGAACCCGTGTTAAAAAAGTTAACGATAACGATTACGCCGCTTTTAGTAGTTTTCAACAAAATGCGCTCGCGCGATTCGGCTCAAAAGCAGCATTACAATTCGATGAAATCAGATTGCAACAAAATAACATAAACTATGACGGCGAACTTAGTGTCTTTTCCGCATTCCCCAGTCATATCATCGCTTCATTTACAGAACACGCAGGCACAGACAAAAACGATTTTAAACTGCTGGCAGAACAAGGTGGTAAAAAAGGCTTCGTCGTGCGCGGAGTCGGTGTCGGTGATATACACGAAAGCCTAATCCCCACCCTGGATTTTCTGAAAAATAAAAAAATCCCAATCGCAATTACTACACAAATCCCAACAGGTATCGCAAGTATGGATGTTAATGAGCCAGGAATTATCGCGGAATCTCACGGCGCAATCCCAATGTATGATATGAATATAGAATCAATAACCGCAAAAATGGCTTATTTAATCGGAAAAAATCTGCCATACGAGAAATTTAAAACGGAAATGCTGAGAAGTTATAAAGGTGAAATAGACACCAAGAAATATGCAGGCAATTCATTTAAGGATTATGTGTAGTAAAAGGACAAAAAATCCTGGCGGCATTTTTCATCCCGCCGGGCTATAACGCCGATTAGCGGCGAAAAAACTCCTAGAAGTATCCACACATACTCCGTCGTCGTTTTTTCACCACTAATCGGCGTTCTATCCTCGGCGTTGCGATGCCGCCGGATTTTTTGCACGGGATTATTACCCGCTGACGCGGGATTTTTTAACCCCCACCCCTCCCCCGCCCCTCAAGGGGGCAGGGTATTCTAACCACCCCGTCCGCCTACGCTTCGCTACGGCGCGACACCCCGCCACCATTGGCGGGGAATTTTTATTGACCACTACCCCGGCGGCGAAGCCGACAGATGGTTTCGCCAGCGAAGGGGACTTTGTGCGATTAACAAGCACCAACCACCCTGCGCCTACGGCGCACCCCTCCACCTTGGAGGGGAATTTATTAATAAAAAGGGCTTGACAGAATGTGGGTTGGGGTATGATAATTAACGCATACTAAAAACTAACAAAGGACCAAACAATGCAACAACTTAACAAAGCATTCGATAAAATATCAGAAGATTCTTGTAAAATCTTCGGGTTGCCATACAACTATAACCAAATCCTGGTCGTCAACGACTCAGGCCAGCAAACATTGGATGGAAACTATGAATACTATTATGACCCAAAATATAAATTCGATAAAAATGATACCGGGATCATCCAAGATAAATTCGGTGGGTTCAAAAGTGTCGGTAGAGAATACGGCCTTCATCTAAATCAAGTGCTTATCGTCCCAGTCAAATACAGAGCAGACGATTACGCCAAGTGCGTTGGCGAAGCAATCCCGGGCGCATATAACTTCTCAACCCCATACGAATTCTGCCGCGCGCTAGTAATCCCATGCGAAAATAGCGATTTCGTGCTGAACTGCGGCGTGTTCTCGGGTTTCAACGCCCAAATGGCAGACCACTTCGCGTATACCGCCGGTCGCGCCGCCGTCCTTAACGCATCCGAAGATAAGGACTTCCAAGACGCCTTGCGTAGAGCACTGGAATCGTGTTTGGGTAAGTAAAAGGTAAAAGGTAATGTGTCGGCAGAGCCGACAGATATTACCACTACCCCGCCGCTACGCGGCACCCCTTCGCCAGCGAAGGGGACTTTGTGCGATTAACAAGCACCAACCACCCCGTCCGCCTACGCTTCGCTACGGCGCGACACCCCGCCATCATTGGCGGGGAATTTTTATTGACCACTACCCCGGCACTTCGTGCCACCCCTTCGCCAGCGAAGGGGACTTTTATTTTGTGTCGCCTACGGCGACCACCTATTAGCCCTATTCCCGCCTCCCGGAAACCCACGACCTCCGCATCGCTTTGCTCGCTCGGTCGCGGGAACCCGGCCGCGGGAATGACAAAAAAGAAAAGGCGGGGAATTTATATTTGGCGAGATCCCGGGGTCAAGCCCCGGGATGACATTATTAATTTGAGGGGAATTTATATGGCGATTAATTTTTAATGGAGTTTTTGAGAAATATATGCATTCGGAGAAAGTCATTGCCCTCTACCGCCGGAAAGCCCATAGCCTTGGATCCCGCTGGGAAATTCTTCGTAACACCCGTAAATGACGCAACCTCCGCACCATCCCCGATATTCGCCTTATTCACAATCCCGCTCTGGCCGCCAATCTTTACCCTGTCGCCAAGTTCGCACCCGCCGGCAAAGCCGCTTTGCCCCGCCAAGAAACACTCTTTGCCAATTTTGACATTATGACCCACCTGCACCAAATTATCGAGTTTGGTGCCGTCCCCTATTATCGTATCCGCCATCACACCCCGATCAATACAACTATTCGCGCCGACATCCACCCGATCCCCCAGCACCACTCTTCCAAGATGTGGAATCGGCGTATTCTTACCCGCCACTATTGAATAGCCAAATCCGCTTTTGCCCACGCACGCCCCGTTCTGTATATCGCAATCCGACCCGCAAGTCGTATGCATAACCGATGCATTAGGGCGAATCCTTGATCCCCTTCCAATAGTCGAAAGCCCGCCGACATACGCGCAACTCTCAATCTCTACATTCTCGCCAATTATACATCCCGGCTCAACCACCACATTCGGTCCAATAAATACAGATTTTTTATCCCGAAACACTGCCCCGCGGACGCGAGCCGTCCGATCAATACCAGTCCTTTTCCTTGCCGGAAACATCAACTCCATAATCTTTATAACATCGCGCCGCGGGCTATCGGTTATCAATAGCGTCGCCCCTTGTGGCGCGAACTCTATATTTTCAGGCTGCAAAAGTATTATTGATGCGCGCGTATTCTTTAATGTGTCCAGCGGCAAAATCTTGAACCCAGCCTCTGAATTCCTTTCGGTTGAATAAAATGTCCCGCTGCCAGGCATCGCATCAGCAATCGGCATAAGCGATTTAACCGGCAACAACGGATTTCCGCGAAGTTCTAAGTCAAGCGTCTCCGCAATCGCGCCAGCCGTTAGGTTCGCAGTCGATTTTGGGGAAAGGAGTCGAATCAATAGGGATTTTAGCATTTTTGGGTTCCTTTTTAGGAAGTATAGAATGAAAAAGAGGAAGTGTAAAGTGGAGATATGGTGTCGGCGGAGCCGACAGATTATTAGCCCTATTCCCGCCTTCGCGGGAATGACAAAATTTTCTATGAAAATTTTGTAAAAAAGGAATTAATAAATGCAACTGAGGGTTGCGCTGGCGTTCTTCATTAAAAACCAAGCAAGCCGATAGTCCGTCGCATAAATCATTATCAGCAATATGCCAAGACTGAGAACTACAAACTTGACGCTTAGTTTCTTGCCCTTTAAGCAATGAACCCCAATGTTATAAAGCAAGAACAATATATACGCGTCCGTAATGAAACTGACCAGCCAGATACTGGTGCAATTAAATGCAAGCGCATACAGCACCAACATTACCGGATACAAAAAGAATATGCTCGCCAGACCCTTTATGCAAACTTCAAAATCCCGATCCCCATGCGTTATCTCCGCCACCAACATCATTATCCCAGCAAACGCAAACAATATCAGCAACGCAATCAGCGGCGTCGTGATAAACTGCGAAAACAAATTGCCCAGCGTAATCGACTGGCCGCCAACCGACAACTGCAATGCAAATGTCAGCGCGCCACCAATCAAGCCATAGACCAACGCCTTGATAATAGGCGCGTCTAGACTGCCGTCAACGATAATAGACTTGAAAAATTTCTGCGGGCGAAACAATAATTTCGCCACATTGCCAACCCATATCCGCAATGTCGAAAAACCCGATCCGCCATCAGCAGCAATTTTAGCGGCCGGTTTCGTCTTCGCTTGAATTTTTCTTTTCGCCATGGTATTCTCCCGGATATTAATCCAAATATAACAATTAAACATCGGAAAGTCAATATGCTTAAAGTCGCAATCGCAGGCCGCCCAAATGTCGGGAAATCTTCGCTGTTTAACAAACTTACGCGGTCGCGCGATGCGTTGGTGCATAATATGCCGGGCGTTACCCGTGATGTTATAAACGGCGTGGGGCGCATCGGTGAGTTGGAATTCGAGTTGATCGATACTGCGGGGATTGAGAAGATTACCACTACCCCGGCACTTCGTGCCACCCCTTCGCCAGCGAAGGGGACTTTTGAGCGCGGGATGACGGGTGGGGCAGGGAAATCATTAAATGAGGCGATTTCGGGGTTGGCAGTTGAGGCAGTTAAGTCCGCCGATGTTATCCTGTTCGTAGTAGATGGAGCGCACGGCGTGCATCCCGCGGATGAGAGTATCGCGCGGGAAGTGCGGCGACTTGGGAAGCCGGTCTTGCTGATTATCAATAAGGCCGATGTGAAAAAGACTGCGGCGAATGCCCATGAGTTTTTGCGCTTTGGTCTCGGTGAAGGTGTGCGCGTTAGTGCTGAACATAATTTAGGGTTTGAGGAAATTGGGGAGTGGATTCAAAGTCGAACCACCCCGGCGGGCAAAGCCGGGCACCCCGCCACCCTTGGCGGGGAATTATTGGGGTCGGCTGCGCCGACAAATTTAAGGGTGGCGATTATGGGGAGACCAAATGTTGGCAAATCTACCCTTATCAATAAAATTATCGGTGAAAAGCGAATGCTCGCATTCGATCAGCCAGGTATAACCCGCGATGTCGTGCAAATTCCATTTTCTTTCGGTGGGCGCGAATTGGTGCTTGCGGATACCCCCGGTTTGCGGCGCAAGGCGAAAGTAGTTGAGGACATTGAAACCCTCGCGGCGTTGAAGGCTTTGGCGTTAATAGATGATGTGGATGTCGTGGTGCTTGTTCTGGACGCGACTGCCGGTGTTGAGCGGTATGATATGAACATCGCTGCGCGCGTGTCCGATGCGGGAAAAGTTTTAATAGTCGCGCTTAACAAATGGGACAAAGTTGAAGAAGTGCTGCGCGAGGATTTATTATTGAAACTGAAACACGATTTTAAGGATTCCTTCAATCAAATCGTAAAGCCCGTTATGCTGCCGATTTCGGCGGAGAGCGGGTCGGGTGTCAAAAATCTTATGAAGCGCGTGTTGGAATTGGCGGACTTGGCGGCGCAACACTTGCCCACGAGCTTCGTTAATCGCATCGTGGAAAAGTTGGTGAAGAAATCGCCGCCCCCGCGGTCGCGTCTTAAACGACCAATGAAAATTAAATTCGCGGCGCAGACAGGTGAGAGGCCGCCGGTTATTACCCTGTATGTTGGTGAAATTGTAGAGTTGCCGGAAAGTTATGAGAGGTATTTACGCAATGGGCTAGCGCGCGAACTTGGTTGGGATGCGCTGCCCGTTCGCATTGCGTATAAGAGAAGTGAGAACCCTTATGGACAAAAAACATAAGGCCAATTTTTCATCCCGCCGGGCTAAATCAATGATTATCGGCGGGAAGCCTGCGGCGTGTATATCTAATACACTTTATCCTCGGCTTCCCTTGATTCTGATTGATTTATCCTCGGCGTTGCGATTGGCCTAATGTTTTTTGCGGGATTATTAACCTGCTAACGCAGGCTGATTTTACAATTTGAGATTCCCGCCTTCGCGGGAATGACGATTGGGGTAGGTGGGTGCGGCGAATATATAAGTGGACGCGACGCGTATGACAAAATATCCCGGCCTGCGCCGGGATGACGAGTTGGTAAGGGGATGACGAGAGAAAAAAGGTTTGGAGATATGGCGGAAGTTGCAATAGTAGTGCCTTTTTATAATGCGGGTGAATTGTTTCGTAGGTGTCTGCTGTCCATTCAAGCGCAGACTATGAAAGATTTTATCGTTGTGTTAGTGGATGATCGCGGCAGGGATAAGTCCATTGATGTCGCGCGGGAATTTGCGCGCGTTGATAAGCGATTTATCGTTCTTCGCAATCCGAAAAATATGGGCGCAGGTGCGAGTAGGAATCAGGGGATTGAGTGGGTGCTTGGGGGAATTAATTGCAAGTATATTTCGTTTGTGGATGCGGATGATTTTATCGCGCCAGATTTTTTAGAACGACTCGTCAATGCAGCGAAAAAAACTAAATCGCCCATTGCAGTCGGTCGCGGCATCCTATGCAAATCCGATGGCGAGACCGAGACCTTTGGTCAAGCAATAACAGCGAAAAATGGCGTCTTCGTTAAGCCACTTGAAAAATTAAAAGGCTATGTCTGCTGGGGGCGAATCTTTTCCATCGCACTCATAAAAAAATACAATCTACGATTCCCGGTCGATCCCAACAACATCCTGATGTGGGGCGAAGATTGGTTCTTTGCTTTTCAAGCCGCCGCATATTCCGAACGCGTAGTCTGCGATAACATGGCTATTTATTTCTATTGCGAAAATCCGAACTCTTGCTTTCTAGGTGAAATCGCAAAGAAAAACAACAAGGCGCACAGCGATGTTTTAACCCGCTTTAAAATGTTCGCAGACTGGTGTCGCACCGCGCCCGTAGCCGGTCAAAAAGAATACGAAAAATTCGCGCGGAAAATCTTTTTGGATAACACCATAAACTTCCTTTCCATTTGCGATGATGCAATATATTCCCAACAGGCATATGCGCGATTGCGACTTGTCCTTTTGGAATTCCCCTCCGAATTCCGCCGCATCGCAAAGGAACACGATTACCTGAAAGGGCGAGTCGAAAATATACTGGCGGCCGAAACTGCCAAGGATTTTTTACGCACGGAGAAAATTCGCGCGTTGAAAAATAAAGCGAGAGCCGTTGCTGATAGGTTGACTTGGGGTTGGACTTCGCGGGGAAAGGAAGAGTAGGTGGGTGCGGCAATAATAAGGTGATAAAATGTTCGGGGTGGGGTCAGGAGACCCCACCCCGCTTTTAGGTGTGGTAGTGGAATACCACATAGAAAAATCTTGACTTTTTGGTGAGAGAAGGTAGAATGGGGGAAGTTAAAAAAGTAAAAGTAATGAGTCGGCTATGCCGACAACATTATTACCACTACCCCGTCCGCTTAGCGTCCACCCCTTCGCCAGCGAAGGGGACTTAGTAGTCGGGATGACGATAGAAAAAAGGATAAAAAATGGCGACAAAAAGTCTGAAACAATCAGAACTGGAATCTAAATGGATTCTTATAGACGCAAAGGATGTTGTATTGGGGAGGCTCGCCTCTTATGTCGCAACAATCCTTCGCGGGAAAAATAAACCAACATACACCCCACATATGGACTGCGGCGACAATGTTATCATCATCAACGCCGACAAGGTTGCTTTGACCGGCACCAAGGCCGATAAGACAAAGTTCTATTGGCACACTGGATGGACCGGTTCCTTGAAGGAGCGCACCCTGGGACAAATGCGTGAGGAAAAGCCAGTCAAATTAGTATTCAATGCGGTTAAACGAATGATGGGACGGCGCACCTCCGTTAAATTAGCGGACAAGCGGCTGACACATCTTCATGTCTACACCGGAGCGGAACACAAGCACGCAGCCCAAAGCCCCGTAGCCGTCGACTTCGCATCATTAAATCCAAAAAATAAAAGGAGCGCGTAATGGTAGCCAAAAAAGTTGAAACAAAAAAAGCGGCTCCGAAAGCCCCGGCGAAAAAAGTTGAAGTGAAAAAAGTCGCTGCGAAACCCGCCGCGAAACCTGTCGCAAAGCCAGTTGCGAAAGTGGCGGCTCCGAAAGCAGCCCCCCACCCGTCGGCAAAGCCGACACCCGCCCCCCACAAAACAGGGGGGGCAGGAAAGGTCGTGGAAAAAGTGGTGGCGAAGGTGGAACATCATACTGCCGCTAAGCCGGTGCATCACGCCACCCTTGGCGAGGAATCTAAAAAGACCACTACCCCGTCAGCCGTAAAAACGGCTGCCACCCCTTCGCCAGCGAAGGGGAATATGGAGCGCACAACCGCCGCGAAGGGGACTTCTACAAATATCCCGAGCGGAGCCGGGATGACGAAAAATTTGGTGGGGAATAAAGGTGTCAATGCCGCGAACATTACAAAAAATCCAAACAAAGTCTATGCAACCGGCAAACGGAAATCTTCCGTCGCGCGAGTCTATCTCGCCCCAGGTAAAGGTCAAGTAATCGTCAACGGACAACCAATGGCGCAATACTTTAAACGATCCGTTATGCAGATGGTTCTCGGGCAGCCGTTCGAAGTCGCAAACGCAAACGGCTCTTATGACATAGTCGCCTTCGTATCCGGCGGCGGACTATCAGGTCAAGCAGGCGCAGTTAAACACGGCATATCCAAAGCCATCGCTTTGATTGACCCGGATAAACGCGGCTCGCTGAAAAAGGCAGGGTTCTTGACACGCGATTCGCGTGTGGTGGAACGCAAGCATTATGGACACCATAAGGCGCGCAGATCGACTCAGTTCTCGAAGAGATAATAAAAGGACAAAAAACACAAGGGGTGTTTTTCATCCCGCCGGTCTATAACGCCGATTAGTGGCGAAAAAACTCCTAGAAGTATCCACACATACTCCGTCGTCGTTTTTTCACCACTACTCGCCGTTCTATCCTCGGCGTTGCGACACCCCTAAGTGTTTTTTGAGATATTACCCGCTGACGCGGGATTATGACCACTACCCCGCCTGCTTTGCAGGCACCCCTTCGCCAGCGAAGGGGAATATAGAGCGTGCGGGGATGACGAGGAGAAAAAGATGATTAAAAGAGATAAAATTAGAGGGCTTCACTACACCATAGAAGGTGCTTTGGCCTCCGCAGAACTAGCCGCAGCAGAATCAGTCATCCTGACTAAATACGGCGAAAAAGTGAAAATGGACGGCTTTCGCCCGGGCCACATCCCTCTCAATGTTCTTAAAGCCCGAGTCGGAGATGGCGCGCTCCGTGATGCGGTCAACGACTTGATTGAAAAAGACCTGAACGCCTTCGCCGCGGAGAAAAAATTGCGTCTAGCCGATCATCCGAAATTCAATATGCCGGAAATCATCGCCGGAAAAGATGTCGAATACTCGGTCGAATTTGATGTTCTGCCAGAACTGCCAGAAATTAATCTTGAAAAAATTACATTAGTCCGAAAGACAGCCGAGGTCGCCGATTCCGAAATCGACAAGGCCCTCGCCAACATCGCCAAAGCCCGCGCGCAATATAACAAATGCGAAGATGGTCGCGCCGCCGCAAACGGCGACATCTGCGTCATCGACTTTAAGGGCTTTGTCGGTGGCGAGGCATTCGCTGGCGGCGAGGCATCCAAGCATCACCTAGAACTTGGCTCTGGTCAATTTATCGCGGGCTTTGAAGACCAAATCATTGGTCATAAAGTCGGTGATAAATTTAATGTAAATGTTAAATTCCCGGACAACTATGGCGCGGAAAACCTCGCTGGTAAACCCGCTTTGTTTGAAGTGTTAGTTCACGAAATCCGCGCGCCTCAGCCTGTTACAATTGACGATGCGCTCGCAAAAGAAATCGGTCAGGAATCTTTGTCATCCCTCCGCGATCACATTAAAAAAATCCTCGCCGAACAATACGAACAAGGCGCGGCAAAATTTATGCGTGAAGAATTGTTGGATGTCTTATCCGAAAAGGTAAAACTCGATCTGCCCGAAGTCTTGATCGAAAAAGAAATCGCATTCGCCCGCCGCGATGCCGAGCAACACGCAGAAAAATTCGACGAACGCGCAGCACGCAAAAATTCCGAACGGCGCGTGAAACTCGGTCTCATTTTGGCCGAATGGGGAGCGGCACAAAAAGTCGAAGTGCCGCAAGCCGAAGTGCAACAAGCAATCTTCCAAGAGGCTTATCGTTCCGGCGCAAACCCTCAATCCGTTATTGAATACTATTCCAAAAACCCAGATGCGTTGGCAATGATTCGCGGTGCGCTATATGAGCAAAAAGTTCTTAGCGAGATGGTGGCCCGCACGGAGAAAAAAGACAAAGCCGTCAATGCGGAAGAGTTGTTTAGTCAAAAAATCTAAGTGCAATTTTTCGTTTGTTGTCTATAACGACCACTACCTTCGGAAACCGGGGGCACACTCATTGGCATACAGCCAACTTCGCCCCCGGCTTTCCGCGGTATTGATCGTTCTATCCTAACAAACGCGATTGCACTAAGATTTTTTGCACGAGATTACCACTACCCCGTCGCCTTCGGCGACACCCCTTCGCCAGCGAAGGGGACTATTGTGCTTGGCGCGCCGTTGCGACAAAGTTGGATTTTTTGAGATATTTATTATTGTTTCGCGTAAACGCGATTGCACTAAGATTTTTTGCACGAGATTATGCCTTCACCGAAATCCTATGGCGGCAAAGCCGCCGAGGCTTTTCTACAATTTGAGATCCCCGCCTTCGCGGGGATGACGGCACCCTTGGGTGCCGTTTTGGTTCTCTTACAAATATCCCGGCCTCCGCCGGGATGACGGGTGAGGGTAGGTGGGTGCGGTAATAATAAAGTGATAAAATGGTTCCGGGCGGGATTCGGAGATCCCGCCCGGCTAAAATATGTATGAAAGATGCGGGCGTAATGCCTGCATCTTTTACAATCCTATTGGCGCACCCGGAAGGAGTCGAATCCGAGCGTATAAACACACAATGAACCGCGTTGTTAGC
This sequence comes from Rickettsiales bacterium, assembly GCA_031283185.1. Taxonomy (GTDB): domain Bacteria; phylum Pseudomonadota; class Alphaproteobacteria; order Rs-D84; family Rs-D84; genus WQXN01. The sequence goes on from JAITCH010000005.1 coordinate 20,303, forward strand.
GGCGAATTGATGTGTGCATCGCAAGGATGCGCCGGAAGGCAAATTTGGAAATTTTGGCGCACCCGGAAGGAGTCGAACCCTCAACCTTCTGATCCGTAGTCAGACGCTCTATCCAATTGAGCTACGGGTGCAATTTTTTATATGGCCGAGATTACCCGGTCAAGCCGGGTAATGACTTATTATTCTTTTTAGGCGGCAATAACAGATACAGTCGTGCGGCCGCCAACACCCTTTTTAAACTGAACATGGCCGTCAGTAGTTGCGAATATGGTGTGGTCGCGTCCCATCCCGACATTCAGTCCTGGATGCGCTTTGGTTCCGCGCTGGCGAACAATGATGTTGCCTGCAATGACCTTTTGCATACCGCCCTTTTTAACGCCCAATCTGCGCCCAGCAGAGTCGCGTCCGTTACTAGATGATCCACCAGCTTTCTTATGTGCCATTTTGTTTTCCTTTTATATTACCACTACCCCGTCCGCCTACGCTTCGCTACGGCGCGACACCCCTTCGCCAGCGAAGGGGACTTTTGAGCCTAGGCCTGTATTTCTTTGATTTTGCAAACCGTTATCAGTTGGCGATGGCCGCGCGTCCGGCGATAATTCTGTCTGCGCTTTTTCTTGAATACCAGCACTTTATCAGCCCGATCCTGGGCAATAATGTCCGCCGTAACCTTTGCCCCAGACACCAACGGATTGCCAACCTTGTCCCCAACCATCAGAACTTCGGAAAATTCAACAGAACCCTCCGCCGCAATCTTTTCAATCTTCACAATGTCGCCCGCTTTAACGCGATACTGCTTGCCGCCAGTTTGGAATATAGCGAATGTCATAATTTTCGTCCTTAATTTCGTGTTTTGATAAAATACACGGCTTTTCAGAAAAAGTCAAGAAAAAGTAAAAGAAAAATGGAGAAGGGGTCTAACCACCCCGTCCGCCTACGCCTTGCTACGGCGCGACACCCCGCCACCATTGGCGGGGAATTTTTTCGGCGAGATCCCGGTGTCAAGCACCGGGATGACTTGTTAAACCACCACCCCGTCCGCCTACGCTTCGCTACGGCGCGACACCCCGCCACCATTGGCGGGGAATTTTTTCGGCGAGATCCCGGGGTCAAGCCCCGGGATGACTTGTTAAACCACTACCCCGTCCGCCTACGCTTCGCTACGGCGCGACACCCCTTCGCCAGCGAAGGGGAATTTGTCCGCTATTATATAACTTCGGTGATGGCGCGGAGAGAGCCATCCCGCGCAACCTGAACTACATGAATCTTCCTTCGCATCTCAGCAATAATATCCGTTCGATTATAAGCCGGTTGAGTATGCAAAATCCTGTCCGCAAAGGCTTCGTATGCGGCATCCGAACTTTCTGCGTGAATCGTTGTATAGAAGTGGTTATGCCCCGTGCCCAATATCTCCCACAATGCGCTCGCATTACTTGTCGAAATCTCGCCGCCAATTACCATATCCGGCGAAAGCCGAACCACTAAATCCAACAACTTCGCATAATCAAAATCGTTATTCTGCTCGGTGCGGCTCAGCATCAAATGAACCCGATTCTCCATCGGAACATTTACTTCGCGCGAATCCTCTATCGTTATAACTCTGAGATTCTTATCAAGAAGCGTGAGTATATGATTCAGAAGTGTCGTCTTGCCCGTCGCAGTCGCCCCGGAAATTATCATCGGCGCGCCAGACTGCACTATCTGCAACAATCTCGCGTGCGGGTCTTCCGGCAGTTCCGCCCCCCTTTTATTTATCTTTTTCAGCGTCTTGCCGGGCGCAAGATGATATTTTTCCAAACTTGTATCACTCGCCGCCGGGCCCCTGATACACAATGCCGCGCCGCCAGTCAGATCAGTTTCGTCATACATAACATTTTGACCCGCGATCGCCGTAAACCTATGATTCCCAGGCAATGTAGCATAAACCACAGGAATCCCTTGCGATGGACTAAACGGCCGGTCATACACATTCGCAACAGCCCGAATTAAACTGAGCAAATACTCCCTTGTTATCTTGTCCGAATGATACGCTACCCAAGTCGACTTGGCCTCGTGCAATCTCATCCACACGCGCCCCGTATCGTTCACAGCAATCTCTTCGACAAATTCCGGCGTATAGAATTCGCGTAATGTAGCCAATAAAGTGTCTAGGACTATGTTCATTCGTTCTCTCTTATGAAATTGTATCATAATAATGACAAAAATATAAGGTCAAAAAATCTTAGATGGGTATTTCATCCCGCCGCGCTATTTCCGTCCACTACACTTCGGAACGGCGGGGAAACTTATGGGCATCCAGCCCACCGCGCCCCGCCGTTCCTTGGTATTGGACGGCCTAGCGCGCCGTTGCGACCCATCTAAGATTTTTTGCGGGATTTTTACAATTTGCGATCCCCGCCATCCCCACCCCACGAACAAGTTCGTGGGGACCCCGGGCGCGGGGATGACGATTGAAACGAGGAGAGAACGATTTGGAATGAAGAGAGTTTTATGGTAAAATGATCGTGTGGTGTTAGGTAAAATGGTGGGGGTGCCATTGCGTAATTATATTACGATAAAGCCCCCATCCTTCCTTAGCCCTATTCCCGCCTTCGCGGGAATGACAAAAAATAGGGGCAAGGCATACAAGGAATATATTATGAAAAAAGTTTTTGCATTGATCGGAATTATGGCTCTCGCAGCTTGCGCTGGTAATAACCAAGAAGACCCAACATACGACAACTGGGATAACCCACAATTCATCGGTTCCGTCCCGGGTTCTTCATCCGATACCGGCGTAATCACCCCGGACAGCAATATCGCCGCCCTCATCGAAGCCAAGTGGAGCGGAAACAAAATCGACACCAGATATGAAGAATATCGCGGCCGCGTAGTGCGTGTCCAAGTCTTACTCAACGACAGCGATCTGCACGAAATGCGTCTGCGCCTGATGCCAGCCACCGATGGCGCGCATTCCGGCGGGAAAACTGCCGACATCCTTGAACGAGTCGCAGAATTTTCTTCCAAGCGCGTTTGCGGCAAAGGCGTCCTACAAGTCAACATAGTCTACGATCAGCCGTCATTCGACTCCATAAAGCCTTCGCCGTATTATGATCATAAAGTAGATGATCGCGCAGTCAACATACGCGAATATGGATTCACCTGCGCTTATTAAGCGGTCAAAAAATCCTAAGCGGACAAAAAATCTAAGATGGGTGTTTCATCCCGGCGTGGCATTTCCGTCCACTACGCGGCGGAACTGCGGGGTAACTCATTGGTATCAAACCAACATCGCCCCGCAGTTCCTTGGTATTGGACGGCCTGCCGCGCCGTTGCGACCCATCTAAGATTTTTTGCACGAGTATTATTGTCTTTACAAAATAAAATAAATATATAAAATGTGTTCATTCGGAGTGTAGCTCAGCCTGGTAGAGCGCTGCGTTCGGGTCGCAGAGGTCGTAGGTTCGATTCCTGTCACTCCGACCATTTCTATTTTTATATCCCTGTGGGATATAAAAATAGAAATGGTTATAGAGGGATTGCGACTGCCATCCATCGGATGTTTTTTGGGCGCACCTGCCGTTCGCGGCTAATAACGCCGCTCGCGGGGTGCTTATACAAAAACATTCGATTCCCGTTATTAGTGAAAGAGAAATAAAATGTCTAAAACTGCGATAACTCCCACACGGGAAGAAAATTTTTCCGATTGGTATCAGAATGTAATAGTCGCCGCAGGGCTGGCAGAAAATTCGCCCGTCCGCGGTTGTATGACCTTTATGCCATATGGCTGGGCAATCTGGGAACTGATCCGCAACGAAATGGATAAACGCATCAAAGCCGAAGGCGTGCAAAATGCTTGCTTCCCGCTGCTGATTCCTACCGAGTTTTTGAGCCGCGAGGCAGAGCATGTAGACGGCTTTGCCAAAGAATGCGCGGTCGTAACCCATCATCGCCTTAAAATGATCGACGGCAAATTGCAGCCCGACCCGGATGCCTTGCTGACCGACACTTATGTCATTCGTCCCACATCTGAAACAATCATTGGCGAGGCGATGTCGCGCTGGGTGCAGTCTTACCGAGACCTGCCGATGAAACTCAATCAATGGGTCAATGTTATGCGTTGGGAAATGCGGACGCGGATGTTTTTACGCACTTCCGAATTCTATTGGCAAGAGGGGCATAATGCGTTTGCATCGGCTGACGAAGCGCGTTCGGACGCGCGGAAAATGCACGCGATGTATCAGAAATTCTTCCGCGAAATTTTGGCGTTGGAACCAGTGATGGGCGAAAAAGTGCCCGAGGAAAGATTCGCCGGCGCGGATAATTCTTATTCGCTGGAATGCATTATGCAGGATGGCAAGGCGTTGCAGGCTGGGACTTCGCATTATTTGGGGCAGCATTTTTCCAACGCGATGAATATCAAATATCTCGGCGCGGATGGCGAATTGCATTTGGCGCATACGACCAGTTGGGGCGTTTCCACCCGAATGATGGGCGGGATAATTATGTCGCATTCCGATGATGATGGATTGGTGCTGCCACCGGCGATTGCCCCGTATCAAGTTGTTATAATTCCGATTATGCCGGAACAGAATGAATATGCGCGCGAGGTCGCCGCAAAGTTAGATGGCTTGCGTGTGTTCGTTGACGATTCCGATGCGCGCAGTTCGGACAAGATGTGGAAGTGGATTAAAAAGGGCGTGCCGCTTCGCGTGGAAGTCGGCGCGAAAGAGCAAGCGGCAGGCGCGGTGTCAATTACCCGGCGCGATATTGGCAAGGCTTCGCAAAAGACGATTGCGATTGCCGACCTGACTAAATCCGTTATGGATTTATTACAGCAGATGCAGAAAGATTTATTAAGCGCGGCGGCGGAGAGGAATGGGACGCTGATTCATAATGTAAAAGATTTTGCGGAATTGGAGTCTGCGTTAATGATGGGCAAGATTGGATTTTTCAGATTGCCGTATGCGGAGACCAAGTGCGAGGAGTTTGCGAGATTGATGGAAGAATATAAAATCAGTTGGCGGTGTCTTGACGACGCGGATGATAAATTTGTATTTGTTGCGAAGAGTTATTAAAGGACAAAAAATCTAAGTGCAATTTTTCATCCTGCCGGTCTATAACCCCGATTAGCCGTGAAAAAACTCCTAGAAGTATCCACACATACTCCGTCGTCGTTTTTTCACGACTACTCGGGATTCTATCCTCGGCATTGCGATTGCACTAAGATTTTTTGAGCGATTATTAGCGGCGGTTCGCTCCGCTTTCCCGCACGCATTATGGATTATACAATATATCCCGGCCTGCGCCGGGATGACGAGTGGGGGTAGGTGGGTGCGGCAATAATAAAGTGATAAAATGTTCGGGGTGGGGTCGGGAGACCCCACCCCGCTTTATTGACCACTACCCCGTCCGCCTTCGCTTTGCTACGGCGCGACACCCCTTCGCCAGCGAAGGGGACTTTTGTGCGACTATATTAGACGAAGGGGAATTTGTGCGATTAGCAAAAACTCAACTACCCCGTCCGCCTACGCTTCGCTACGGCGCGACACCCCTCCACCTTGGAGGGGAATTGAGTCGTAGAACGAGTTGGATTTCAAGTGGCAACGCAGAAATCTTACAAGTTCTAGACGAACATCCCCCGAAAGGCAAGCGCAACCATTTCGGCACACGCCAACGGAGGGGAATTAATTGAGGGGGGTTATTTGCAGAGATAGGGGGCTACGCTAGTCGGAGAAGAAGTGCTAAATTTGTCCGGATAATTATTGTCTGAACACTGAACTAAGCCGCGAACCAATGTCATAGCCATACCCTTGGAACAAGTTAAGGCAGACTTAGAAGTAGCAAATGTATAAGTAGGTGTGCCTTCTTCATTTAACTTTACACTTCTTGCACAAGGGGCGTTCGCATCATCCGGCGCGTCTACGCCAAACCTTATATTATCTTCTCCACTAAATACCGAATAAGCACAAGCCTGTCCAATAGAATCGCAAGCGTATAATGCGGATGAGAGGTTTGACCAAGTAAGTGAACTGCCCGGAATCTGGCCGCCCCAAGAATTTATATTAAGCGCATTAAGTTGCTGCTGATAGCATTGCTTCAAGTCCGTCGTGCACTGCGTTTGGAAGTTCGCTACAAATGCATTCTGCTCCGCCATAATCTTGGGCAACGCCGTATATAAATAATTTTTAATGACATCATTATCTTCATTAAACTTTTTGCCGTCGGTCGTATCGGCCGTATAGGAATATCTTTGGCACTGCTTCATCGGTTCCGCACAATAGCCACTTGTCGCGTTCCCGCTCTCTCCAATTTTGCCCACTCTCTCTAACAACATCGCTACCATCGGATTCTTTTTATTGATTTTAGGATTACTGGACGATTCAGCCAGACCAGAAAGCGCACTATAATTTACCTTGTCCTTGGATGAGCCCCAAAGTATATACTGACCCGCGGGTAAATCCGCGCCCGGCACAACCTTGCTATCCACTGAAATATATTGTGATGTTGGATCAAGGCAGCGTTTGTAGTTTTTGCCGCAGACAAAATCATCCTGCATACATTTATCTATCTCATTCACACATCCCTTTAAATCAAACGCGTTCTTGCTCTGCGCGACCTGGAACCTTGCGCGTTCCAACATCATCCGCGCATTCCTATTCATCGTCTTCAAACTATTCGTCTGCTCTATCAAATAATCCTTATACTCAAAGCACGCCTTGCCAACCTCTACATCATATCTCGCCTGTATGACATCCGTATCAACCAATTGAGTTTTAACAAAACTGGAATCCGAATCTATCTTGCGATTCTTACACTGCGTCAAAATCGACATACAAGTATTCTTCGCACTTTTATAAATGTCCCCGCCTGTCATACCAGAAATGTCATTAAACGCATTCTTCGCCGTGCCAAATAATCCCGAACTGACCACATCCGCATCAAATAAATTTAGATCAATGCCAAAACCCCAAGAATCGCCAGTAAGCACGCCACTGGTCTGAGTCTTGGTTTCGCCTATCTTTAACGCCTCTATATTCGCATATTTGCTCAAAATCATGTTTTTCAGATCTGTGCCGTCCTTGCCTTCATACCAGCCAGGCTGGCTACTTAATGTAATTTCCGCCTCGGTCTGTTTGAACAGACTTGCAACTTCTTCCGCAGTCAAGCCGATATACTGAATGTTCTGAACGGTATCTTGCAATTCTAGCAACGCGGTTTTCAGCGATTCCTGGTTGCTTTTATACACATCCGCATTCGGGCTGCACGCGCACCTGCCCAACTCATCGCTGACCACAGCGCAGATATTATCCATACAGCCAAAAAACTGAATCTCGCAACTATCGTGAACTTGCGCCGCTAATTCCGTCTTTTCATTATCAAGCTCTATTTCAACTTTCAGATTCTCTAAGTCCTGGCGCATTTGAGCCTGTTTCGCTAAGTTCGGATCCGTCGATGACGAAGTCGAATTATAAAGCGAATGCCGCGTTACGGAATTGCGCGCAGTCCCGCTTGTCCCGCCGACCTGAACAGCCGGCATCGGACTGCCAGAAATAGACGCACGAGCCTGCGTTTCGCTTGCACTGCGCTGAGCATCCGCCGCGCTGACAGCCGCCCTCGCATTCGCCGGTGGTATATTTGTCGCAGGCTGCGTCATCGTCCGTCCAGACGCCGACCTTGTGCCAATCGCGCGCTGCGTCGGTTGCCCCGTGCCGCGTGCCGCGCGAGCGCGCGGCGTTATCGGTTGATTATTAACTGCGCCTGATCGCTGGATCGCGGTGCGGGAACGGGTCGCAGTCGGCTGGTGCGCCATTACTGGTGCCGTGCGCTGGACTGCCGCGCGGGTGGTCGGTGTGCGCGCCGCAATCGGATTCTTTGGAATGACGCCAGGTTGCATTATCCCACTACGAGATGATGATCTATTGCCACTACCCCGCCCGGCAGAGCCGGGCACCCCTTCGCCAGCGAAGGGGACTTTATCGCTCGCCTCGCCGCCAGCGAAGGGGACTATTGAGCCCGGTTCCTCTATGAATTCGGGGGCGTCTTCGTAGATTTCTTCGTCTTCGTAATAGTATTGCATCAAAGGCTCTGCCGATACAGGCAGTGCGAAAGCAAGTGCGCCAATTAGTAATAAAAAGCGTGTGTTCTTTATAGTCATTAATGTATTTTATCATATAATGTCAAAAAATCTAAGTGCAATTTTTCGTTTGCGGTCTATAACGCCCACTATCTTCGGAAACCGAGGGAACCCTTATTGGTAGACACCAACATCGCCCCCGGCTTTCCTTGATATTGGGCGTTCTATCCTCGCAAACGCGATTGCACTAAGATTTTTTGAGGGGTATTACCCGCTGGCGCGGGACTCTTACAAAATATCCCGGCCTGCGCCGGGATGACGAGTGTGTGGGGATTTTTGCTTTGATTTATCAAATAAATAGGTTATAGTTCATATTAGGAGTTTAGGATGGGGGTTTATTCAAAAGTTTTTAAGGGATTTTATGCAAATATCCCGGCCTGCGCCGGGATGACGGCACTTTGTGCCGTTTTGGTTTTATTGACCACTACCCCGGCCGCCGAAGGCGGACAGATGGTTTCGCCAGCGAAGGGGAATAACTGCCAATTGCCAAAGGGGAAAATGACCCTTAGTGAGGCGATGGAAATTGGGTTGTGCCGCAATCTTGACACGAAGGCCGCATACGAAAATGTTCAAGCGGCAAAATTCCAAAAGTATCAGGCTTATTCGGGATACTTGCCATCGGTGAGCGGAACAACCACCCGCAACTGGCGATATGGAAGTTCTGGTCAGGAATTTATCCCGGGTTCGGGTGCGGGTCTATCCGCAAGTTGGTTATTGTTTGATTTTGGGCGGCGTGAATCAGATTTGTCTTCCGCAGTCGCAACTTGGAATGCCGCAGGCTTTGATTATAACTCCGTCATTCAGACTTTCGTGTATGACCTTATAAGCGCGTATTATAATTGTTTGATGGTGCAAGCGGATGAACGCGCGAATTCCGAATTGGTTAAGGTTGCAGAGACGGCGTTCAATGCCGCGTCCACAAAGTTCAAAGCGGGTTCTGTCCCGAAGGCCGATGTGCTGCGTGCGGAAACGCAATTAGCGCAGAAGAAAGTCGACTGGCAAAAATCCGAAGTGAATGTGAAAATTGCAAATGCAAAACTTTTGGCGATGCTGGCGTTTGATACTTCGCAGAAATTATCGCTGGATGACACGGCGGGTGAGGCCGTTTTGGCCGAACAAGATGTCGAGTCTTTAATCGACCAAGCGAAAAATTTGCGACCCGACTACAAGGCGGCGAAAGAAAACTTGAAGTCGGCGGAATACAAACTTTATTCTTCGTATTTGCGAAATCTGCCGTCCGTTTCGCTTAACGCAAACAAAGATTGGGACCTTTATGCGGATACTTCGTTTTCAACAATTTCGGTGCGGGTTTCTATGCCGCTGTTCGCGGGCTTTGCGAATCTAAACGCCGCGCGTCAAGCCGCCGCGCAACGCGATCAAGCCGAGTTCCGCGAGAAAGCCAAGGGTATCAGCGTGGAACGCGAAGTTTGGGATGCTTTTCATAATTACAACACGGCCGTGGCCGTGCTAGAATCTACCAAGACACTATTAAAGTCGGCGAAGGAATCGGAGCGCGTGGTTGCGGGAATGTATAAAGCCGGACGGGCAACAATGCTGGACTGGTTGACTGCCCAATCGGAATTGGCGAGTGCGGAGAGGCAAGCGATATATGCGAAATACGATGTGCTGGTGAAGAAATACGCGTTGTCGCTGAGCATAGGGGAAATAGGTTAAAAGGACAAAAAATCCTGGCGGCATTTTTCATCCCGCCGGTCTATAACGCCGATTAGCGGCGAAAACGCTCCTAGAAGTATATCTATATACTCCGTTGTCGCGTTTTCACCGCTACTAGGCGTTC
>JAITCH010000013.1 GCA_031283185.1 Rickettsiales bacterium
GAAACTTTTTATCTTCGGACACTTGTTCCGGCTTTACTCCAAGTTTATCCACGATAACTTTCTTCATTTCTTCGAATGTATTTGACATCCTTTTCCCTTTGTTTTAATTATCTTGCGCCGCCAGTCTCTACTGGTCGGCAATTACAAAAGCAAAGTATAACCAGTTATAACAAGAAAGTCAAGTGTTTGGGCACATACCGCCACTAACTCGTTGAATTTTGCCACCCGGATAACGAAGCAGCAAATATAATTTTCTCATATTTTCTTCTCTTTCAATCTATTTTATTAGATTTATAGCAAAATTCTAAGCCAATTATCAAACAAAAAACACAATCCCTTTTTCATATCCTTGACAAACCGCCCATTGTCTATACAATTATAGTAGTGCAAAAAATCGTCCTAGGATTTTTTGACCAAAGGAAATAATGAAAAAATCAGACCTTCGTTCAAACATTATGAAGAACAAGCGCGTCATAAACGCGATGCTGAAAAACCAGCCAATGCGGAAACGCGGCTTTTGGGGTTGGACGAAACACGAAATTTATAACGAAAACGAAGCCCTAATTCCGCGCAGCCCCGAGGCCCGCCGCCTTAAAATGTTCGCGTCCATCAATTACACATATATGGAAAATCAGCGGAATGTGGTGGAATATATCTCGCGCAATCACAAGCCCATCGGTCGGTTTGAAGTTTATGATATTCATAGTCGTTTGTGTGAAAATACGGACACTCCGGGCGGAGCATTGCGAACGGCGGATTGCGATTTGGGCGCGCTGAACATATTTCCCCCAAGCGCGCAGAAGATTCTGTATAAAATGGAAAATGTGTATTATTATTTGCAGGACGCGAAACTTGACCCGATTTCCAAGGCCTTGCAGGCGCATTATGACATTATCGCGTTGCAGCCGTTTTGCGATTATAACAAGCGGACTGCGCGGATGATAATGAATTGGGTGTTGTTGCAGAATGGATTTACGCCGATTATATTTAATTGTCAGAACGATCGGAAGTTTTATATGGCTACGCTGCGACTCTTTGCGGATAATCCGAGTGCTTATGAATATTGTATGCTGGGGTCGATGCGAAGGACGCAAGAACAGATAATGCGGGTTCTTACCACTGCCCAAACCGGCCGGTAATTGATTTCGCTTGAAACTATAAAAGTTTCGGTTAAACTATTCAGATATGCGGATATGGCGAAATTGGCAGACGCGCTGGATTTAGGTTCCAGTGGGGCAACCCGTGGAGGTTCAAGTCCTCTTATCCGCACCACGAATTTTGCCCAATCTTTGATTGGTTGCAAAATTCCGTGCCGCGCCAGTACACTTGTGCACGGCGGGCGGTAAAAATTCCTTGATTAATTTTTCTATACGGATTAAAATCCCGAAAAAGGAATTTAAATATGAAAAATTTTCTGATTTTTGTTGTGGTTGCAATGCTTGCTGCTTGTTCGTTTCCCAAGACGCCTGGCGAAGGCAGTCTGATGAACGGCACGCGCCAATATCGCCCGGAATTGTTTAATTCCGGCGCGCGCGGACAGGTTATAATTCAACTTTCGGATACTGCGTCCAAGGGTGGAATTTTCGGCAAGAAATATAAAAAATACGCCGCGTTCAAGAATGTTCAGACTGGCGAAGCGCATTATCTTACCACCAGCAAACAGGGCGGATTGGATGCTGCAATGTTGCCGATTGGCAAATATCAAATGACGAATTTATTTTTGCAGTTTGTAACGACCCGCACTTATCGTCAGGGCAATGTTCAGATAACGGAAACGATTATTGAAAAGCACGAACATTTCGAGGGCAATTCCAAAATCACATTTGATGTCAAGCCGGGCGAGATTACATATATAGGAAATCTGGAATTGATAAAGGGCGATAATAAGGTTGATGACGAAGGCGCGAAGATTTCGAATACATTCAAGATTGCGGACAAATCGGCAGAGATTGAGCCGGACGATCGGGAAGAGTTCGAGAAAGAGTTGGGCGGCAAATTCATCGTGCGCCTGATGACTTCAACAAAGTAAAAATAAAAAGTCATCCCGGTGCTTGACACCGGGATCTCGCCAAATAAAAAAAGGTCAAAGCAATGAAACTATATTACATTTTGATTTTAGGTGCGCTTACTGCCGGATGCCATGCAAAGATGGGCAATCCTGTTATGAACAGGTCGGAATCTGGCATTAACGAGCAGATGCAGCCGCTAAAAACCAAGGCGGAGGTTCGTGAAACTTTTGGCGATCCAGACCTTGTGTTTCAGAAAGGCGGGGCGGAGACATACGAGTATAAGCGCGTTGATGGTCGTGGTCGCCTTCATTGGTTGATACCTGTTATTGGACCGATAATTTCTATATTCCAGGACGATTTCACATTTGAAGAAACGAATTTGTTTGTGCGATTTAATAAAGACAAGGTCAAGGATTGGAGTGTTATTCAATCCGGCGGCACAACCGATTAATTAAAAAATCCCCTCCAAAATGGAGGGTTTTTTATCGTCATTCTCGCTTTTAATTAAAACCTGCGATCAAATATACTGCACACTAAATCCGACTCCTGCGCGTCCTGCCGCTCGTCTTCGCCAGATATGGCCAAGAAAGTTTTCGTCTGTCCCAACGAAGCATTTTCCGCCCCGGATATTTTATAAACCTGTTTGCATTTGTTTATTGCTTCATCAACTGAAACATCGCGCAAACGGCATTCCATCACACCGATGTTATCATCTGGCGTCAAATACCCACCTGCGGCTTCGCAGGCAGCCGATGCCTTGTCATTGTTCATCTGTGCATTTGCGGCACCGATGATGCTGAGCGCACCTATAACGGCGGCGGATATTGTTAAAGTTTTCATCATTTTTTCTCCTTTGTTTTTTGTTTCTATCTGTCATTCCCGCGAAGGCGAGAATTGCAAATTTAAATTCTCTTCCAACGGAGGAGATTTTTTATTTTGCCGCTCCGACACTTAACTGATCTCCCCATCCTGCAACACTTATACCGCCGACACTGCATTGCACTTGGTCAAATCCTTTGTCCACTTGATTTGCCTTAACCAAATGATTGGTCAAAAAACCGCCCAAAGCTCCGACTGCCACGGCTGCGCCTGCATCAAATCCGATGCGTTTCCAGTTGGTCTCGCCATCAGTTTTTTTAAGCCAACTGGCCTTGTCTAATTGAAACGCAGATAAATCCGCAAGCGTAGCAACTGGCACTGGTGGATCCGGCGGCGATGGCGGAATCGGCGGCACAGGCGGAGTTGGAACCGGGTCAATCGGTATTGGATATGGATTGGCAATTTTATTTCCACAAGGACAATCAATCTGATTCTTGGCAGTATAATAATATCCGCCGCTACTACAATACCTTGGAACGATTTGAATCTCCGCCCTCTTTCTTCGCACATCCTCCTCATCAGACAAACTATTAAAATATGTTCTCTCTTCTTCAGATAATTGAATTGTAATTTTACCCGCGCAAGGTGCAGATGGTGCGGGCTCTGGACAACCAGCCATCGCGGGATTTGTTTGTATGATAATTTCATTTGGCTTGCAGGGCAAAGTTAACGCAAGGACATCGCGCAAATCATTTTCAGTTTTTATTTTTTTAGCCTTTTCTTGCCCTGCCGGATCAAGCCCGCTTTTAATTTCCTCTACGGATTTCAGTGCACCCATTGCTGGCATTACGCTTGCAATCAAAACAGCGAAAATTATTAAAGTTTTTTGCATAATTATTCTCAATTCAGCAGTTTGTAAAATTCGTTAAAAAATTCTTGAACTTCGACATTGTCTGATATTTTTGGCGCGACAGATTTTTCCACGACATCAGGTTTTGTGGCGGGTTCAGGTTTGGCCGCGACTTCTACTTTGGCTTCCGGCATTGCAGGCTCTTCCAAATACCCACTGGATTTAAGTGCTGTCAAGCCTTCTAGGCAAAACAGACCTGCCAGAGTTGGCTCAATTTTATATTTTGCTTTAATCTTTGGAAGCACATTTGTAAAAAAATCATTCAGTTTATTTTGTCCACAAGCTTTGCATAAATCTGGCATTTCATACGGATTAGTTGCTGCGTAATGATTCTTTATTTTCTGCGCCAAATCTTCATCACATTCGGATTTTTCCTTGGGCCTAGCCTCTACCTTTGCCTCTGTCTTAGCTGGCTCCGCTTTACAAAGCTTATTCGCTTCCCCAAGGATAAAATTTCTCAACCATATATCTTCTGACATATGCCTGTATTTATTTTCGTTAAGGGCTTGCTTAATTTCTTTTGCATTTTTACAACTGCTTAATTTCATATTAATAGAACCAGACGCCACTAACTCTTTATTGAGTTCGGAACAGGTCGGAGCAATAGCAACTCCACCAAGAGCAACTCTGTTAATAACAATGTTAGCATATATGCGAAACTTCCCCTCAATCTCACGAACATTTACATCTCTTGGTTTATCCATAAATTCAGAAATTATGTTGTTCTTAAATTTTTCAATATCTATCTTTAATGTCCCCGAATCTATGTTTTCTTGAATTTGTTTGTATTTTTCTTGTTGACAATCATTATACCGACTTATTTTAAAATCTTGTATTGGAAACTCAAAATTCTGGCAAAAACTTGGGGAAATTAGAGTGCTAAAAACAAAGGCTGCGAAAATTAACTTATAGAGTTTATAGGTGTGTGTGTGTGTGTGTGTGTAGGTTTCCGCCATTTTTTCATTGCCGCGCCTGTTTTTGTTATGCTTGAATTATATCAGATTTTGTGCCAGTTCGCAAATTTTATTTTATAATTCGGCAGGGGTCGCGGGTGCCCAAACGGGCGGAAATTATTACCCGTTCCGCCGCGTCTTTATTAGTAAAAATCGGCTTTATCGTTATATCCCCAAATGCCGCGGGCATTGCCTTTATAACCTCTGGCAATCGTCCGGGCTCTACAATCATATAAATTCTTCCGTGCGGCGCAACGCGTTTCGCGCATCCTTTCGTCCAATCTGACAAATCCGCGCAGTGATGCTCCGCCCGCCCTGCCCCCTTGAAAAACGGAGGGTTCGACACCACCAAATCAAACTGCCGATTTGTCCGCCACTTCGTTATATCCGCCGCTATCAATTTCACATCTCGCCCGTTTAATTCGGCATTTTTGGCGCATAATTCTAATGATTCCGCCGAAATATCCAATCCTGTGGCGCAAATTCGCGGCGTTCCATCCAACACGGACAGCAAAACCGCGCCGGTTCCAACCCCTGCATCAAGTATAGTTTTTGCGCGCCGGGCATCCACCGCGGCGGCCAGCAGCAGCGCGTCCGAAGTCGCCTTATACCCCGCGTCCGCCATTTTCACGCGCCCGCCTAGAATTGTATAAATTTTCTCTTGGATTTTGGTCATTTCCTATTTATAATGGCTGAAATTAATAAAAAGGCAACCATAAAATGGAACCGCAATCAGTGCCGTTAGTGCAATCAGTCCTCGGAACGGCCGCAAGCACATTCAACAATTCCGCCTTGGCCTCGCCTTGGTTTTTGCAGTCTGCCGCGCTTGCCATTCCGGTTTTCATTGCCGTGTGGCTGGCCAGCGATGCGATCATCGGGCGCATAATGCCGGACGCAAAAAAGCGGCCGCTGTCATCCAAGGTTTGGATATTCATATCTTTCGTTTTATGGGCGGCATTCGGTGTTGGTAATTTCGCGGCATTGCGCGAACCTGCATCAATGGTCGAAGTCTTGGTTCCGGCTGTGCTGTTTTTATCTGCTTGGGGCGCGGCGCATTCGGCGGTTCAACTGGGAAGTGTTCCAGCGACTAGGCTTGGGCGGGCGCAGCGAGTCGCTTTGATAGCAGGGATTTTGTTGCTGGTTGGATTTGCGGGCGCGCGGAATTTATCTGGAATGTTTTTACCGATTGCAGGAATCGCAGGCGGATTTATTGGCGGCTTTTATTCGGCAAGATATTCGGGCGCGTTAAAGTCATTCACACAAGGTTATCCGATTATAAGTTCGGGTGTGGTTATGTTGTTGTCCGCATCGTGTATATTGATGCAGCCTGAATTATTTCGTTTTGGGCAGTTGGGAAATTTGGATGCTTCGCAGTTGATGGGGTTGGGCTTTGTGGCGGTATCTGCGCCGATGGCGGCGGTTCTGACGATGATGGCGCGGGTCAAGCGCGCTCGTGGATTTTTGGGCGAAGTCGCGCACGGACGCGTTATGTGGCTGATGCGATTGATTGTTTTGTTGTGCGCGATTTTGTTTTTCATTACGGAATCAATCGTTACATTTTTGATATTGGCGGCGAGTGCGATTCCGTATGCGATGGTGTCTGGCGGACATCAGCCCTATGCCGAGGCGCGGGCGGTGAACACATTTGCATTTGATGTTTGGTGCATCACTTTATTTGTGTTTGGTTTGGTGGCGGGATCGTTTGCCTCTGCATTTTTAGGTGTGATTTTGTGGCGGAGTATTCCTCATAAAGGCCATATGGAATTCGCAGATAAATTATTGTGATTTAGCGTCCGCGCAATCGATCTAATACTTCGCGGGGATAGAATATACACGGGTAAAAACATCGTATAGCACCATACGCAGCGTTATTTTCAACATCAACACTGCCGAATGGCTTGCTTGTCTCGGTCTTGTGTTGTCCATAAGCATAACGAAATTTTGGCGATGTGTCGGCTGTGGAATCCAAGTTATAATCAAATGCGTTTTTCCATGCTTTTTGTTTTCTCTCGTTGGACGCTCTGTGCTTGTCGTAGACGCCGGTAGCCTTTTTCTCTGCTGTTGGAATTTTAACAACGGATTCAAGGGTTGTTTTTGGCGCGTGATGGTGTTCTTCCTTTTTAACTGGTTCTTCGGGCGGTTTGACAGGTTCAGGTTCTGGAATCTGTGCTGGTGCGGGCGCAGGCGATGCGAATATAGGGACTACGAAGTCGGTAATTTTTGCAACGATTGGCCCTAAAAAGCCCCAAATATAGTCCTTTGCTGCGCCCAAAAAGTCCTTGGCGCGTTCATAAATGTCTAAAACGGCTGACCCGACCCGGGCGGCTTGTTCCAGCCAAAATCCGGGGGATATAAGGGTTCTAATTAAAGATTCTCTTTTTGACATACTACAATTATAGGAGGAATTGACATTTTGTCAAGCATTTTCCCCCTCGCCCGGCTTGACCGGGCAATCCCAGCATATTATAATGACGCGCATTGCGGGTGTAGTCCAATGGTAGAATGCGAGCTTCCCAAGCTTGAGACGAGGGTTCGATTCCCTTCACCCGCACCACCCAATTTCGTTATCAGCCTTGCTTGATAACGAGGTTTATATCACGATAACGCTTCGCCCACCCACCAAATTTCGTTATCGGCTTTGCCGATAACGAAATTTGAGTGTCGCATCGGTCGCCTATTAATGACGACCGCCGAACTGAACCTATTGGAGTAATCATGTCAAAAACCACTACATTTTTACGGACGCATTTGGACACTTTGTCTATGGGCGCGGCAACAACCATATATTTTATCGTGCTGAAATACATCATCGGACTTCCCGTATCCACCATAGAATTCATCGGAATTTTATTATTGGTTATGTCTTATTCAATGATGCGTAAAGAAAATTTATGGGGGCTGGTCATCGTTTCGGTTTCCAATGTATTTATGGCAGCATATTATTTCAGTTTGGGGCTTCCGGCGCAAAGCGTCCTTAGAATAATTTACATCGGCATAAATGCGGCCAGCATATATATGTGGCTGAAACCAACCAAAGATTCCAACAAAAAATTGCGTCCAAGCATAACCAAGCAATGGATTGTTGGCACAATTATATTCGGATTTTTCGCCCTGATTGCTGCTTGGTTTGAACGGGGCGCGATTGCAATTATGGATGTTGCGATATTTTACCTGTCTATGTCCGGAAAATTATTTATGCTAAGGAAAAAAATAGAGGGCTGGTATGCGTGGCTGCTATCGGACGCATTGGGCATAGTTTTGTTCACGATAACTGGCGCATATATGTCGTTGTTCCGTTCGTTTATCACATTGGGAAATTCGGCGGCGGCGATAAAGTCTTGGCGCAAGGAAATCATCCGTTTGCGGGACGGATAATAATTGCTTGATTTTTAGAAAACCCCGGGATATAATGCCCTTGCAAATCCCCAAAGATTGGCTATAACGGAAACTCTGGGCGCGGTTCAGCACTCGGAACACCAACTGGCGAATACGCTCTTGGTGGCGGTTTCTTTATTAAATAAAAAAGGATAAATTAAAATGGCAGTTGTAATTCGTATGGCGTTATACGGCGCAAAGAAAAATCCGTATTATCACATAGTTGTTACGGACAAGCGCAATGCGCGCAATTCCGGCAACATATTGGAACGCGTTGGTTCTTACGACCCAAAACAACCGCGCGGATCTGAAAATCGCGTGAAGTTGAATTTGGAACGCATCAAAGATTGGATGTCCAAGGGTGCAAAACCCTCTGACCGCGTATATAAGTTTCTAAGCGATGCTGGTGTGTTGGCAAAACGCGCCGCACCGGTGCAGACCAAGGCGCATTTGCAAAGCGAAAAAACCTTGCAGAAAATTAAAGACAAGGCGGAAAAAGTAGCAAAGGCCAAGGCGGCCGATGCAGAGGCAAAAGCGGCAGCAGCCGAGGCGGCAAAACCCGTAGAAGCACCGGTTGAAGAACCAGTGGCAGAGCCGGTTGCGGAACCTGTTGCAGAACCCGCCCCGGAAACTTCGTCTGAACCAGTTGCAGAATAACGATCAAATCTTAATTGCAAAATTGACCGCGCCGCACGGATTAAAAGGCGAAATGCGCGGTCAGTTTTTCACAGATAATTTTGATAGTTTTATAAAACTTGTCCCAGATACATTAAAGAATATCCGCCAGTCCGGCAATGACACATTTATTGCACAGGCCGCATCCGATCGCACAACGGCAGAGCAAATGATCGGAACAGAAATTTTTTCCGACCGCACAGCCCTGCCCGCCGCCGGCGCGAACGAATATTATGTATCCGACTTGATTGGAATGGAAGTTGCGGGTGTGGGTCGCGTGGTCGCGGTTCATAACTTTGGCGCAGGTGATATTTTGGAAATTGAAATCCCCGGCGCACCTGATACAGAAATGCTATCTTTTGCTGGCGCGAAAGTGGATATGGAAAACAAAAAAATTGAACTTTAATATCATAACGCTTTTTCCAGAAATGTTTCCGGGCATAAATGGTCTTGCCTTGTCCGGCAAGGCGTTGGAAAAAAACATATGGTCATATAAGACAATCAACCTGCGCGACTTTGCGATTAATGATTATGGTTCGGTAGACGACAGCCCCTTTGGCGGCGGCGCGGGGATGGTAATTCGCCCGGATGTTATGGCCGATGCGATTGATTCAATTCCGCGGGAAACCCGCGGGCGGATTATATATTTCTCGCCCCGGGGCAAGCCTTTGACCCAAAAAATGGCGCGCGAATTATCGCGGGAACAAAATCTGACTCTTGTCTGTGGGCGGTATGAAGGCCTTGATCAGCGGGCGATTGACGAGTATGAAATGGAGGAAGTTTCGGTTGGCGATTATATATTGTCAGGCGGGGATTTGGCGGCGCAAATTTTGATTGACACTTGCACGCGCCTGCTTGATAATGTGGTGGGTAAGACCGAGAGTATAAACGAAGAGAGTTTTGAGATAGGGCTGCTTGAATACCCGTTATTCACGCGCCCGGCAGCGTGGCGTGGACGAGATGTCCCGGAAGTCCTGCTGAACGGCAACCATAAAAACATCGCTGATTGGCGGCGCGAGCAAGCGCAAAAAATCACGATGGAACGGCGGCCGGATTTAATGTCGGAAAGTGCGAAAGCGAAAAGTTCCGCAAATGATAAAAAGGAAACAAACGATGAACATCATTAATAAGATAGAGAAAAAAGAAATCGAAAAATTATTAGGCGGCAAGAAAGCCCCGGAATTTGCGATTGGCGACACCATTAAAGTATATGTAAAAATCAAAGACGGCGATAAAACCCGCAATCAGTTGTTCGAAGGGCTGGTAATTGCACGCGGCGGTTCGGGCAGCAATGCTTCGTTCACAGTGCGTAAAGAATCTTATGGCGTTGGTGTGGAAAGAAAGTTCCCGCTTTATTCGCCTGCGATTGATAAAATTGAAAAGGTTCGTTCAGGACAGATTCGCCGTGCAAAACTTTATTTCTTGCGTAAATTGACTGGCAAGAAGTCGCGCATTGCGGAGCGGTTGACGACCAAATCAGAAGAAAAATCCGAAGAACAAAAATCATAATGCAAAAACTATTACCGATGCTTTTTGCTTGTTGCATTCTGCCTTTATCGTCATTTTCGGCTGCGCCTGAAAATGACGATGCGGCGGATATGGTGGAAAAAAAGACTGCGCTTGTTCAGGTGCTGGACAAGGCTTCGGGCAAAACGCGTCAGTTGAAATTGTCTGTGGGTCAAACATCGCAATTCGAAAAGTTAGTTATTGATACCAAGGTTTGTCTTGCGGCGGCAGAGTATTCGCCCGAGGATTATTCGGCGTTTTTCCAAATTAATAAAGCGGGCGCGGCGAGCGAGCCGGTAAGGATTTTTTCAGGTTGGATGTTGCAAAGTTCTCCTGGCGCAAATCCGCTGGAAGATGAAAATTATGATCTGTGGCTTGTGAAGTGTATATAAGGTAATAGCCACAGGTAAAAACTAAAACGACACGAAGTGTCGTCATCCCCGTGCAGTTCGCACCAAAGCCCCCTTCGCTGGCGAAGGGGTGGCAGCCAAAGGCTGACGGGGTAGTGGTCAGACTTTGTTTATCTCTTCCTTAATATAACTCAACACCCCTTCCAAATTCGTCTTTATATCTAAATCATCAATATGCAAAACCTTAAATCCCAATCCTATCAAATAATCCTGCCTCTCTAAATCGTGTTCGTATTTAACCTCGTGCGAGCATCCATCAATTTCAATAATCAAATTATGCGCGGCGCAATAAAAGTCAGCGATATAGCGATTATTTATGACTTTCTGCCTGTCAAAGTCCAAGCCTGCGAGTTGTCTGTTTTTCAGTTGATTCCAAAGCAAGGCTTCGGACAAAGTGCCGTTTTTGCGAAGTTCCCTGGCTCTATTCTTAAAAAGATTATTTGGTTTTTGTAGTTTCATTTACCACTACCCCGTCTTGCGGCTTTGCCGCAATCCACCCCTTCGCCAGCGAAGGGGACTTTTGTGCGATGCCCCAACAAAAAGCAGTTAATACACATTATATATATGAATTAATTTTACCAGGTCTTTTTATATTCGTTTTCAACTGGCATCCAAACCCTGCCGCCTGCTGATGTGGCGAACAAGACATATTCTTTGCCGTCATTCGGCATTGCGGGAAATTTATCACCGGGTTCTATATCCGCGATGCGATTGGTAATTTCGGTATTTGTTTCGGCTTTGGTATAGACTTCGGTCTTGTTATAAACATCAGAACTTTTTGCAAGCCCTTCAAGATCGCTTTTCTTTGCCAAGTCATTCAAATCACTTTTCTTAGCCAGGTCGGTAATTTTCCCGCCGCTTTGAATGTTGCCATCGCCAGTCGCAACAATAATATCATTGCTGTCGGCGGCACCGATTATTTTCACACCCACCCCTTGGGCGTTTATGTTGTTGATTTGACCTTGAAGATTTGTAATGTTGCTTTGCGTTGCAATTTCGCTTACTTTAATTCCTGTGCTTTTCAATTTTGTATCGTCCGACCCGTCTGCGGCGACCACTTCGTCATTGTTGGCGCGCATCTTTATGCCTGTGCTGTCTTTAATCATTCCGTCTATTTCAGTTTGGCTGTAAGTTTCGGATTTCTTATAAACATCGCGGGACAAATCGGATTTATTAAAAGAATTCACTTGCGGAACATATCTCGCATCCAACTCATCCATATCAACGGATGTGTTTCCGCCGGATCCACCGGGTTTGGTCATCGCGGCATTGCCCTTGAAGACTGCGCGGGCGGTATTTGCCGGGGCGATCGTTCCCGAACGCGCCTGACTAGGAGAAACGATTGCGCGCCGATTTGCCGCGGCGGCAGATACTGCATGTTGCCGGGCGGCCGCACTGGTTTGAGCGGATCGCGCGGCGACATTTCCACCGATGGTGGCTGCGCCTGCTTCGCCTGCCATAAATGCGACTGCAAGTCCGTAAAGCAAAGATTTATATACTGGCGACATTCCTAAAACACCCTCTTGTGATTACATTATATCACATTTTTAGGTGAAATGAAAATAGTTCTTGACCTACATTTACAAAATCATTAAAGACGAAAAATCGGCTAAAAATAACAATTGATTGGGAGTGAGGGAATTTTCTATAATTGAACAAATCAAAGGCCTGAAAGAGAGGGAAATGGCTGAATTGTGCCGTTTTTTACAGATTAAAGACATCGGATTTCCGCCGCATTTTGCGCGTGCGGTTATTTTTGCATTGTGTTTAGGATTTGTGTCCGTTGAACCTGCGCGTGCGGAAATTGCTTCGACGAATTATGTGAACGAGGCTGTAGCCAGCATTTTGGCGGCTTTGCAGAATTATGTTCCTAAGACTGAAAAGGGTTCGGCGGGCGGTGTGGCATCACTCGATTCGACTGGTGTGGTTCCTGTTTCGCAACTTCCGGCCAGTCTTGCGTCGACAACTTATGTGAACAGCGCGGTGAATACGATTGTGGCGGAACTGGCGAATTTCGTGCCTTTGGCGCAAAAGGGTGCAGTGAACGGAGTGGCTTCGCTCGATTCGGCAGGTCGTGTTCCTGTTGCACAAATTCCGCGTGGAATTGCAAACGGAGTTGCATCACTCGATTCGGATACGCGCTTGCCGGTTGCACAATTACCGACTGGATATGGCAAGGCTGTTGCAAATGGCTTGGCGACATTGGATGCAAATGGCGTGTTGACGGCAAATCAGTTGCCAACAATTACTGGATTTATTCCCACGACGCAAAAAGCGGCGGCGAGTGGAGTTGCAAGTTTGGATTCAACGACCAAGGTTCCGATTGCTCAGTTGCCGACTGGCGCGACTGCGACAACGATTGCGCTTGGAAACGATGCGCGGTTTGAATCGATTTCTACAACACAACCTGCGGGGAGTGCGCCTGCCGGACGGGTGTTCATATGGTTTCAGTAAATAAAACATTATTCATTATTTTAACTCTTCACTTTTCACTCTCCACTCTGCGTGAATCGCACGCGGTCAGCATTCGCCTCGGCAGTGTAGAGATTCCGGCGAAGACTGCGGCGACTGCGGGCGCGATTCCTGCGAATTCATTGCGGATGTCCAATTCATCCGGCGCGTTATATTATGTCCAGGCGATAAAGGCGATTACATTGCAATCCATTCCGGCAAGTTCATTGCGCTTTGTGAATTCGGTCGGCGATTATTATTATATAAGGACTTCGACCGGGCCTTGTCCATTAGGTCAATACCAAGCGACCAGTGGCTCGTCGACTTGTTCCGATTGCCCGAATTGGTGGGTGTATTGTCCCGGGGACGGCAAGTCATATAGTTGTTTGGATGTGCAAAATCGGTCGGGCGGAACGGGTTCTGGGGGTTTAATGGATCATTGTAATACGGCGGGTATGTATGAGCCGGTCTGTATGACGCGCGCGTTTTTCACCGGGACGCACGGGACGACTGCATATTGCGCGGCGAAACCGATTTGCGCGGCGGGCAAGGGTTGGGACGGGGTCAGCACTTCGACCTGCCCTGTTACCTGCACGACCGGGACATTTAGTGTGGGCGGACAGGGTGCGGTTTGTTCGCTTTGTCCGATTAATAATACAACTGCCTGCACGACGACCAGTCCGGGATGCGGAGGGTCAACGCCGCATTATGACGCACAGACGAATAGTTGTATTGCGCCTGTTGTTCTGCCATTTACTTCGTGCAAGACGGCGGGCTTTACTGGTGCGATGTTCCCGAATGCTGTGGCGGGGCAGTGCTTGCCGCCGTTGAATACTTGGGCGAATTGCGCGTGTAATTGGAACGAGTGCATTATACAAACGCTAGCGGACGGCAGCCCTGCGTGTTTCAGTTTGGGAAATGTTGCAGCGACTGAACAGGCTTGCCAAGGCCGAAGTCAAGATGTGCCGATTACACATCAAATGTGCGGCTATCAAATTCCAATTAGATAAAGCGGAAATTAACAATTTGAGATTCCCGCCTTCGCGGGAATGACGACAATAAATAATGTCGTGCAAAAAATCCAACGACATCGCAACGGCGCGACAGGCCGTCCAATACCAAGGAAACCCGACCGCCCGTCTAGGCTGGCTGCCTGCGGCGTGTCGGGTTTCCGAAGTGTAGTGGACTGAAATGGCACGCCGGGATGAAAAATGTCGTTAGGATTTTTTGACCTTACCTCTTCAACATCGCAAGCATAAATCCATCAATATCGCCGTCTAAAACATTATTCGGATCGGTGCGCTCCACATCCGTCCGCAAATCCTTTACCAACTGATACGGCTGTAAAACATAAGATCGAATCTGGCTGCCCCATTCTATTTTTTTCTGTTGTGCCAATTCCGCATTCTGCGCTTCTTGCCGTTTTCTCAGTTCCAATTCGTAAAGTTTTGCTTTCAACATTTTCATTGCGGTTTCTTTATTCTGAATTTGCGACCGCTCGTTCTGACACGCGACAACCGCGCCGGTCGGAATGTGAGTTAAACGCACCGCGCTGTCAGTCTTGTTCACATGCTGACCGCCTGCGCCGCTTGAACGATAAGTATCAACGCGCAAATCTTTTTCATTAATTTCAATGTTAATGTCATCCGGCACATCCGGCCACGCATCAACCGATGCAAACGAAGTATGTCGCCGCGCGTTGGAATCAAACGGCGAAATTCGCACTAACCGATGCACGCCGATTTCGTTTTTCAGCCAGCCATATGCGCGTTCGCCGATGATGCGGAAAGTGGCGGATTTCAAGCCCGCTTCTTCGCCCAAATGCTCTTCAATCGTTTCAACTGCGAACCCTTTGCGTTCCGCCCAACGAAGATACATTCGCGCTAACATATTTGCCCAGTCTTGCGCCTCTGTTCCGCCCGCGCCCGCTTGCACAAAAAGGTAAGCAGACGATCCGTCTGCTTCGCCAGAAAATAACATTATGTCTTTTGCAGATTCGGCGCGGCGCGCTAAATCACGGACGGCGGCAATAACATCAGAATCATTTTCATCCAACGCATAAAGTTCGCGGAGTGATTTCATATCCGATTCAAGCGCGCGAAAGTCGGCAAGTTTTTTTTCCAAAGCGGATTTTTTTTGTAAAACGGATTTTGCTGACGCCGCATCGTTCCACAAATCCGGGTCATTAGATTGTTCAGTTATTTCATTTAATTCCGCGGTTAGTTTAACGGGGTCAAAGATACCCCCGAAGTGTTTCCACCGCTTCATTAATTCCATTAAATTCCAGATTCAGATCCATCTTCCATCTTCCTTCTTACATCTTCCATTTCAATTGCTTTTTTCAATTCATCCAACCCTAACAACCCTGCCGCGGAAATCGCCAGAATCTCTCTGCCCTTTGCCGCGCGTTTTAATTTCGCCATACGATCTTTCCAATCCGCGGCATCCACTGCATCAATTTTATTCACAACAATTATTTCCGGCTTGTCAATCAGGTTGAATCCGTATGAATCCATTTCAAAGCGAATTGCTTTGTATCGCGCCGCCCAATCGGGCTCCGTCCCGTCAATCAGATGCAGCACAAGGCGAGTCCGTTCTGCGTGCGCCAAAAATTTATGACCGAGGCCAACGCCTTCGGCCGCGCCTTCAATCAAACCGGGCAAATCCACCAAGACGAATTCGCGCCCGTGCGAATACATAACGCCAAGTTGCGGCGCAAGGGTGGTAAATGGATAATCCGCGATTTTCGGCCGCGCGCCAGTTATGGCGGCGAGGAGTGTTGATTTTCCCGCATTCGGAAATCCAACCAATCCAATGTCCGCGATAAGTTTTAATTGTAAAACGATTTCGCGTTCTTCGCCCGGCAGTCCTGAGTTTGCCTGGCGCGGGGCGCGGTTGGTTGGCGACTTGAAGTGTAAATTTCCCCACCCGCCGTTGCCACCCTTTGCCGCGCGATATTCCGCGCCGGCGGTGTCCAAATCGGCATATTCAATCTGCGAATTTCCCGACAACACAACCGTTCCGACCGGGACGGATAATATAAGGTCATCACCGGACGCGCCGGTTTGCTGTTTTTGCCCGCCCGGTCGGCCATTGTCGGCGGTAAAGTTCTTTTGATAGCGATAGTCGACAAGGGTGTTTGCATTGGCGACGCTACGGATGATTACATCGCCGCCGCGGCCGCCGTCGCCACCGTCAGGCCCGCCATATTCGATAAATTTTTCGTGGCGCATATGGGCGGAGCCTTTACCTCCGTTCCCTGCCTTTACAAAAATCTTTGCATAATCCTGAAATTTCATTTTTATGCCTTATCAATTTCTTTCATGAGCCGATCGGTTTCAAGCAAAACGGCAATTATATTTTCGTAATGTTCGCATTCTTCGCTGGTAAGTTTTCTCCCGCGGCGGTCTTTCAGATATTTCTGTGCAGGCTGGTATCCGCCAATAAAAAATTCCCACGCAATACTCGGAACATTATCAAAATATTGTGAATCATTTATATAGACGCGTCCGATGTCGTTAGTTGGTGGATTGGTTGATTGAAAATATGGTTTTACAATTTCGTCTGCACCTTGTTTTGGGAACGATACTGCGGATTTTGGAAATTCGCGCATAAGGTGCAGATTCACTAATTTTTCACCAATAGTTGACAGGTTCATAAACTCTTTTTTATCAGTTGGATATGGAATGCGGGGAAAATCTATTTTCAGAAACTCGCGGTATTTATTGCGGTATGCGGGCAAATGAAGAACTGCATAAATATAATTGAAAATTTGTTCCGGAGTAGTTTTGCTCGTTATTTTTTCAATTTCCGCAACTATGTTTTGATTAAGGTTTGGTTGTTTACCTTCCAACCCGCTGTATGTGTAAAGAGGAAATCCATAACTTGTTTCGCCAGTCTGCATTGAAACAAGACATGAATCAAAAAGTTCATTGCAGATAAAAATATGATGCCATTCTGGGAACGCTTTATTTTGCCGCGTTAAATTAAGCACCAAATTATCTTGTTCAATGATCTGCGACATTACCTGTTCGCGCCCCCAATCAACCATATTGGGACTATAATAAATGAAGTTTTTATCAAATGGACGATATGCAATTTCTTTAATAAACTTATTGTGATCAGCATTGACCAGTTTTTTACGCGCATCCGTCAACTTCCAACCGCGAGAATCCCCGGACATATATTTTCCTATTTTTTTATTTTGGAAAAACTTGTTGCGAATTTGGTCATCTGTTTTAGTGGCATCAAAGAAATCGCCCATTCTTTTTAATAAGACATTTTTATCAATATCAATCACAAGGCTATCGCGTGCGGATACAATGCCGGTTGACGACAACGGGAACAAATCATTCACAGAAAAGCCTTTATCATATTCAGTCTGTGCGTTTGTATCCTTTGGCACGAAAAAATAATACGGATTGCAAAGTTTTATCTTTTCCCATTTTGTGTTTTCTAAATTATGTTTATCCAGCCAGTCATATTTGCTTTGTCGTACTCCGAACAAATCACAATAATACACTTTCGCAAGCGCGCCCTTTTTCTTTTTACCGGATTTTACAAATATATTTAACGACACGCCGACTTGTATGTCAAAAACATTTTTATCATCATCGCCATTGGGAGCGGTTTCTTTTTTGTTCGCACTGCCATGCAGATTAACAATGTAAATATCATCAAATGTATTTAATAGATTCCAACGCATTCCACGAAATGTCGGATTATCTAAAAATCCATTATTATTTATGAATCCAACAATCCCAGTTTTATTCCTCTCTATAAAATTTTCTGCCAAACGCATAAATTTCACATAATCGTCATTAAGCCAATGTTTTCTTTCCTGTAATTTTTGTCCGTCGGGCTCTTTTTTATATGGTTCTAACAGGTTTTTAATCCATTCCCCATTGTTTTGAGAAATTCCAGAATACGGCGGGTTACCGATAACGCACATTATGGGCAAGTCTTTCTTAATTCTATTTGCTTCCCGTGCCTCTGCCGTCAGCCATTGCGCTCCGAACAAATTCGGTGTGTCCGGGTCGGCTTCTTCCAAACTATTCGTCAGATAAATACCTATGCGATTTTCTGAATTCTGCACTTTTGCCTGTGCAACCCGCTCTCCATAATTATCAAGCAGATTATCTCTTCGTGCCATCTTTTCATTAATCGGCGCATCAGTTTGCACATATCCTGTCTCTCTCAACACCAAGTCTAATTTCAAATGCGCCATTGCATAACTTGCCATAAGAATCTCAAACCCGTGAACGCGCGGCAACAAATCGTTTTCAACATAATTGCCCCACATTCCGGCATTTTTTGCCTTTGATTCCGCGATGTGCCGAATAACCTGTGCAAGGAATGTTCCTGTTCCAGTCGCTGGGTCAAGAATCTGAACTTTGTGCACCGATTGCTTTATTTTACCCGCACCCTGAACTTCACTTTTTATTTCCATTTTGGATTTGTCCGCAAGGCCGTCCGGCAAACCAAAATCCGTTTTCAAAATTGAATCCACTGCGCGAATTATATAGTCCACCACAGGCTGCGGCGTATAAAAAACGCCCATCGCCCTCCGGGTCTTAGGATCGAATTTTGTAAGAAATGTTTCGTAAAAGTGAAGAATCGGGTCGGTTGTCTGAGTCGCCCTCCCGAAGTTTTTCATAATGTCTGTGATGTTCGTATGGGCAAATGCATCCGCAAGGTTATCTACAATAACAACTATGCTTTGGTCTATCTCATTGCCCGCGACATAGTCAAACATTCGGCGCAAAAAAGGCATCGTGCGCGGGATCAGTGTAGCAGCCTCTGCACGGGTAAAATTCTCTGTTGTTTTGTCATTCAGCCGCGCCACAAACATTCCGTATGTTATGGTCTGTGCGAAAAAGTCCGCGAATTTTCGTTCATCCGTGTCCTTTATCAGCAGTTTCTTAAATGCCTCTAAAAGTTCGTGTAATGTAGAGCCCGGGCTTGCATTATCCATCAATGCTGT
This sequence comes from Rickettsiales bacterium, assembly GCA_031283185.1. Classification (GTDB taxonomy): domain Bacteria; phylum Pseudomonadota; class Alphaproteobacteria; order Rs-D84; family Rs-D84; genus WQXN01. The sequence continues at coordinate 19,092 of JAITCH010000013.1, forward strand.
TTCTACAATGTCTGCAATCATTCGTGCTTTGCCTGCCATAATTTCGGCTAATGTCTTGGACGACTTTATAGTTGCTGCGGAATTTTGATAAAAGTTTTCAAGCGCACTTTCCAGAATTCGGAATTGATCTAGACGCGGAGTTATAGTTTGCCCGTCAAAATCTGCGATGCGTATTGTTTGATATGGCTTTGGATTGTTGTCCATATAAAAACGAAATTCCAAATAATCTGTGTAGCACAAATTCCCAAGCGGCAGATATTTTTCAAATTGCTTTTTCTCGCGGTCATCTAAATGGTCAAGCCGGTTTATGCCGATATCTTTGGCTTCAACATACCCCAAAATCACATCTTTGCGCCGAATGGAAAAGTCAATGATTCCCAAGCCTGAAAGCGTGGTTTCATTGGTGGCTGTTATGTTTTGGGCGATGGATTCAAGAAGGTTGGCTAGCGCGGGGCGATAGGCGTGTTCTCCGGCTGCGCCAGTTTTGTATTGGCGGATTACTTCATCAATATAAGTCTGAATTGCATTAGACATTGTTTTTGCTTTTAATTTTTATGAATTATAGCGCGTGGATTTGCATATGGCAATGAATTTATTAGCAGTCAAACCAGCATCATATAATGCGTATAGCGCGATTTGTTGGCAGCCCCAACGGGAATCGACCATTTTTGTATAAACACACTGCGAGGAGCGTTATTAGCGATCGAACAGATGTGTGCATCCAAAATGACCGATGGATGGTCTGCACAGGATTTTGGCAGCCCCAACGGGAATCGAACCCGTGTTTCCAGAATGAGAATCTGGCGTCCTAACCGCTAGACGATGGGGCCACATTTATAATCAAAAGACAGACGGCGCGCATAGCACGATTTGGTGCGGATAAGAGGACTCGAACCTCCATGAACTTGCATTCACTAGTACCTGAAACTAGCGCGTCTACCAATTCCGCCATATCCGCAGCGTTCGCCCATTATAAACCGGGACGGACAAAAAGCAAGTTGAAATAAATTAAGCTGAATACTGCTTCCAAAATTATTTTTCTTGTTTTTGTATGTTGTGGGAAAGATAGACTTGCTAAGAGATATGCACCTAGGCAGCACATATAGCACGATTTATGTGGCGGACAGAGTGGGATTCGAACCCACGAAGGGCTTTCACCCTTGGCGGTTTTCAAGACCGCTGCCTTCAACCGCTCGGCCATCTGTCCGTCTAGAAAAAAATATACCACTTCCCATCCAAATTGCAATCGGTTTTTAACGCGTCCGCGCAGCCAAGTTCTGCGCCCTCTTCTGCGCTATGGTGCATCCATCCGCATCCAAATACGCCGTCCCGACCAAGTCTGCCGCGGTTTTGCCCGTGTGATGCTTGGCAATAAATGCCTCAACTTCACCCGGCAAATCATCGGCGATTCTGTTTGGTGTTTTCAAGAACTGGGTTCCAATCTGCACGGCATTCGCGCCCGCCATTAAAAATTCCGCAACATCTTCGGCACAGCGAATTCCGCCAACGCCGATGATGGGCAAGGACGAAGTTTTTGCGACATCTTCAATCATACGAATGGCGACATTTTTGACGGCGTCCGACCCGGACATTCCCGCGCTTGCGTTAAAGAATTTATGCCGCCCGGTCTTCGCGTCAATCTTCGTGCCGATAAGGGTGTTGATCAGCGAAATCGCATCCGCGCCTGCTTCTTCGGCGGCGAGTGCAATTTCTGAAATGTTGGACACATTCGGGGTCAGTTTTACGATTACCGGCAGATTGGTGCTTGCGCGAACAGCCTTTACAACCTCGTGCGTTTGTGCGGCATTTGTGCCGATGATGAACTTGCCTGTTATGTTCGGGCAGGACACATTGACTTCCAAAGCGTCAATCCCGGGAACGCTAAGCAATCCCGCCATTTCGCCATAGCCCTCGGCTGTGTTGCTGGAAAAGTTAGCGATGATTTTGGTCTTCGCGCCCGCAAACGCATCACGCACCTGGGGCATCGTGTCCGACAGGAATTTTTCAATACCGGGATTTTCAAGTCCGATGCTGTTCATCATTCCGATGTCCATTTCGTAAATGCGCGTTCCGGGGTTTCCAACGCGCGGCAACTTCGTAACGCCTTTCATACAAATCGCGCCGAACTTTGTCATATCAACCCACTTCATTTGTTCAAAGCCAAATCCGCAGCAACCCGAAGCGGGCATATATATATTGCCGCCCAAGAATTTGTTCAGGTCAAATTTGTGGTTGATGACGGCGGCTTCGGTTTCCGGCGCGCGCTTTTTCATTGATTCTTTGTTGACCAGATATTCCCAGTCCAATTCAGCGGCGTCAAATACGGGGCCGTCTTTGCAGACGGATTTCGCAGTGCCGGATGCGGACAGGCAAGTGCAAGATTTGCATACGCCAACCGAACAACCCATTTCGGATTCCAACGCGACTTCACACGGAATTTGTCCCGCGCCTGCAATTGCGGCGACGGCCTTCATCATCGGTAAAGGGCCGCAAGCATAGATTCTGTCATACTTCGCGCCGCCGGACATAAGGTATCCGATTGCATCGCAGACATTGCCCTTTGTCCCGATAGATCCGTCTTCGGTAGTCATATGAAGTCGCGCGGACGGGATTATGCCGTCCAAGATTTTTTGCCAAATAACGATGTCGGCTTCGGTTTTGCCGCCGATGACTATGTCCTTTCTGCATTTTAGGGTTTTGGCCAAGAATGGGATATTGGCCGCGCCGGTTCCGCCGCCGACTATTAATACGCGCGAAGTTTCGGGAATGTCTGTGGTGTATCCATTGCCCAAGGGTCCGATTACATCAACTTCGGAAAACGGGGGGAGGTCGGAAATGGCTGTGGTTCCGCGACCGATAACGCGATAGCGGACGATGACTTCGTCATCGACTACATCAGAAATTGTGAAGGGGCGTTTGACCAGGTCGGAAGTGCCAAGTATGGAAACGAATTGTCCGGGCTTTGCGGCCTGCGCCATATTTCTGTCGCTGATTATAACTTTTCTGATGTCTGTTGGGAATTGGAAAGAGGATCGTTTAATTCTGGGCATAATTATTCCTTTTTTATTTTCTCCCTCTCTCCCATGTGATTTAGGAATTGTAGACCATCCTGTCAGAAAGTCAAATAAATAACCTCGCCCCGATAAAATTAATCGTCGCAGTCAGCAGATAGATTTATTGGGCAGTTTGCCAGCCAATAAAGAAATGATTGCGAGGCATTAGAATTTGGAGTAAATCCAGATGATTTTTCGCATATACTTACTATTCCATTTTCATAAACAGGTCGTTCCCATTGTTTGAAGAATGTTATGCCAGTCTTAAATGAACTTCCATTAAAACAACTAGTCGTTGGAGTTGTGTTCGTAGTATTGGCAAAACAATTTATGTTTTTTACAAATGCATCACCGATTATTTGAGTATTTGGACAATTTTTATAATCCACTCTTACTGCACCCGTGGAGGAATCTTTTATTTGTTTTGGGCTAAAATTATTCCCCGATATAGTCCCAACAAAGTCAATTATTTCTTTAACTTTTTGTAGATTTGCAAGTGGTGTGCTCGTTAATTCTGCCGCAAGCGTTGCCAATGATTTATTGTTTTCAATATGCTCAGCTAATATCTGACATTCTTTATTATCAACATCATAGTTTCGGATTAATTCAATTATTGTATTAAGGCTGTCTATTGCTACTTTTGCGTTTCTATCAACAATTGCATTAGTAAATGTTTTCCCGTTTTCTAAGCATAGATTGAACCAGTTGAATCCACCCCCCCAATAATTATCAGCCTTGCCAATCAAACCCTTAGTCCGAAGCAGTTCAGTAAAGTATTGATACAACGGGATTGTGCTACATTGTCCGCGTGGTTGGTTTGGATTGGTGCTAATTATAACATCGCCATTGAACTCCACCGATCCGATTGCACAATCGGATAGGATTGTAGTGGGATTATCGGTTCCAAGACTCACATTACTAAAATAAAATACGGACTTTTGATCATTAAAGTATTTTTTGGTTTGTTTCATAACTGCATCCTTGACGCGATCAGCATAGCAGTCATTTCTATTACAGCACATATCGCCCGAGGGAATCTTATTCGCCGCCGTCCAAGGTATTGTGCTTAAATTATATGATGATACATTTTGTGTTGGCTTTGGTGATTCACGATAGAAATAACTGAGAACACTTTCTTGATCAACATTAAGTATGCGCGGTTTGTTGATTTCAATTGGTCCCTTTGTCGTGTCGCAACGGCTGATGATGGGTTTGGAGGGGTCATCGGTCATCTCGCAATCGTTATACCAATCGCCCCAAATCCGTTTATACACTAAATCATAATCCACATTACCATCGGAATCAGATGCACATTCATAAACGCGATATAAACATTCGCTTTCACGATACGGCAAAAAGTTCGCACCCTTTGCACATTGTGTTTGGTTGCCGATTCCAGCAGTATATGCCCCAATCATTCTCAGCCTTTTCGGCGTTCCGATGGCGCAATCCGCCCAAGGCGTGCCGGACATATTCGTGCAATCCTTATATATACATTCCTTGCCCAAGGCGAGGCATTTCTTATACATCAACTCCTTTTCCTGGCTGACATAAATCTGTCCCAAATCCTCGCTGCCAGTGCCCGTCCCCAGCACCGCTTGGCAAGACTCTATAATATCAGTGCAGACCAACTGCTGAGTGCGGAAACTATCCACCACTAAACTTTGCAATGCAAATTCCGACAGATTTTCCAATTCCGATTTCGCCGTAGATAAACACGCATTCAATAACTTGGTGCAATCAAGGCGCACATTGTCAATCATCCGGCTTTGCTCTACATATATATTGCCGATCATTTCATTCATAAATTCGCCCCATACAGCATTCGCATCGCGTTGGCAGTTTTTAAGCGCGTCTTCCGCCAACGGCCTTTTCGCATTCAGCAGTTGCACATACTTAAAGTTGTCGTGAATTTCCGACCACCGCTGAGTGCCGGTCGGCGATGAAATCTGTTTTTTAAGTTGCACCAAATTCGGCGTTAAAATCGGCTTGCCCGAATTCTTGTTCACATATAATCCGGTCGTGTCCAAACAAAGTTCGTAATTCGCGCCGCATACGGCGGGCAGCCGCATCTGTTCCAATAACTTTTCTTTGCATTCCGCAGGGGTGTCGGAATTCTTCTCAAAGTCCGCAGTAAGGCGCGCATCATCCAACATCGCGCCGGAATCATTGACCTTTGATACCATATTTTCCGCAACGCGATTATAGTTTTTCTCTATTGCCACGCAGTCCTTTTCAATCTCCATTTGATACGCGCCCTGTGCAGTGGACAAGTCAGCGGATGTGCAGTCCGCGCCCACAATCTTTTTGCAGGAATCATCCGTGAATGAGTGAAGGTCTGCGCCCATCAGCCGTTGCGCGTTATTGGCCTCTGCGCCCCAATCGTCTTCCCAATCATTCTGTCCCATTTGGATTGAAACGGCTTCGGATATTTTTGGTTTTGTGGGTTTGGACGCCTTGGTCGCCTCTAAAATTTCATCCAGGATTTGTTTGTTTGCGGATTCATCGCCGTGTCCAAAAACCTCTTCACCGACGGATGCTTTCAGGGCGGCGGTCGCCTGTTCCTTGGACGCGCCAACCAAAACGAGGGTCTCGTTAAAGTCCTTTAATTTTCCCTGTGCAGCCGCAACATCTTTCTGGAATTTTTTAAGCGCGTCTACGCGCGGCGAGCAAGCGCATCGCTTTAATTGCGCGTCCCGGTTCTGACAAAATTCATCCATACAGGAATAGTAAGACGCCCGGCATTTTCCGTATGGAGTGCTAGTGTCGATTTGTGTGTTGGAAGTCGCACTCCGCGCCGCAACTGCACTTCGCGCGGTTGCCGTTCTGTTATTATCAGTCATTGCCCGGCTTGACCGGGCAATCCCGGCCGAATTAACAGCAGACCTTCCGCGAAGCGCGCCGCTGAATTCCGTTCCGCCAACCATCGGTTGAATCTGTCGGGTTGCGGCGGCCGGGACGCGGCTTACAGCCGACCTTGATTGAATCGTTGCCGCGCGGCTGCGATTGGCAGTATTTTCCGCGTCAGCATTTGTGCGCGAAACTGTCGCCGTTTCCCGATTATTGACAGCAGACCTAGACGCGCCGACATTGGCGCGTTCCTTGGTATTTACGGCACTTCGTTGTTTATTGTTTTGCGGCTCGGTGGTTTGCGAGCGCGATGAGTTGGGTGCCGACCGGGACACATTTGCGGCGGGAATTGGGCGCGTGGCGCGTTCTTCCGCCGAATTTCCAATGGCGAACAGACACAGCCCGAACAATAAAGATAGGGTTGCCTTCCTCATAGGGCAAAGTTTAGCAAAATCTCGGGATGCGGGTAAAGCGAAAAATACTCCTTTACATTCTGAAAACTATGCCCCATAATGCTGGCAGAATCCGCAAAATGTTGGCGGGTTTGGAATCTTAACTAAGGACTAAATAGATGATTCAAGGCAAGGTAAAATGGTATAATGGCAAAAAATGCTATGGGTTTATTTCCCCGGTTGACGGGTCGGAAGATGTATTCGTGCACTCTTCCGCGTTAAAGGACGCGGACATCCGCTTTCTGAACGAGGGAGATGTGGTGGAATTCGATACTGAAAATCGCAATGGCAAGTTGTCGGTGAAGACATTGAAAATGATTCAACGCGATGAAGAATCGGCGAAAAAGTTCCGTGAACGCAGATCTTCGTTTGGCGACCGCGATGGTGGGGACAGAGGTCCGCGCCGCGATCGTGGAGACAGGGATGGTGGCGACCGCCGCAGTTCCCCTTTCAGTTTCTGGAAGAAATAATTGATTGCTAGGTTATTAAAAGGGAGTCTTCCGACTCCCTTTTTTATTTCCGAATATAAATAATCTAATAAATCCAACTTTGTCTGAGCGATGCGCCAGACCGGGATATTTGTATTAAGCCCGCGTCAGCAAATAATATCGTGCAAAAAATCTTAGTGCAATCGCGTTTGCGAGGATAAATCAATCAGAATCAAGGGAAGCCGAGGACGAAGTGTATTGGACATACACGCCGCAGGCTTCCCGCCGATAATCATTGATTTAGACCGCAAACGAAAAATTGACCTTAGATTTTTTGTCCTTTATCTCCGAATACCAGTTCGGGGATTTATCCAGACTTGCTCTTCGGCGATATTCATCATCGGCATATCCGACCGCGAATCAGAATACGCACGCACCACTTCATAAGGCGGCTGAATCACCGCTTCCAACATATTCACTTTATTCTGTCCATAGCACAATTCCTTGATTTTCCAAGGCCTTGCCGTATCCATTCGTGAACATATAATCTTGTCCAATCCTAAATCTTTCGTCAGCCCTTTAATCAAATAATCGGGACTGGCGGACAGCAAAATGCAAATCGCGCCCTTCTTTTTTTCCGCGGCGATTTGTTCCTTTGCCCAACCGAATTGTTTCAGTTTTTGTTCCTTTATAAATCCCGGCGCGTATTTTTTGACTATTTCTTTTGTAATATGAATCCGCAATAAATGCCGCCACCAAATGCCCTTGCAATTAAGCAGTTGTCCGACTTTCACAATCAGCAGCAGCGGAATATGAAAACTTTGCCTCAGCGGTTCGCGCCGCAAAGTGTATCTGTAAAAGTCATTATTTGCATCGCCCGCCGACAATGTCCCATCATAATCAAACAGCACTAATTTTTTCATCTGTTAACCTTTTTAATAATAAAATTCCTAAGCCGCTCCATCGCCACGAACAGCGCGGGCGTCAGCAAATATGTGAACGCGAGAGAGGCAAGCATTCCGCCGATTATGACTGCGCCCATTGAAACCTTGACTGATTCTGACGACCATAATTGCGGCAGCATTCCAGACATAACCGCGACCGAAGTCATCACCATCATTCTAGTTCTGTCGGCATAAATATCCCACAGGATTTTCTTCGCGTCCCCGCCCTTGCGAATTTCTATCAGCGCGGGTTCCAACACAATAATGTTATTATTCACGGATAATCCAACAAGCATAATTATCGCAAGCATCGCCGCGATATTGATTCCCGCGCCGACCAAAAACAGCATTACGAACACGCCGGAAAAGCATATCGCAATTCCAGTCGCAATCGTGAACGGATGCGCGAAAGAATTAAGTATGGCGGCAAGCAGCATAAAGGTCAGTAATACGGCAAGCATAAACGCGCTCCCCATTTCGCTGCTGGTTTCTGCCTGGATTTCGCCCATTCCGGCGAAGTAGAATCCGTATCCGGTCTTCCATTCCATTGCCCGATTAAGTTCGCGTTTGATTTTTGTTTGCATTGGACCTATGGTGGATTTTCCAAGAATTATTTGGATTTCGGTTGTGCGGGCTTTATCGCGTCGATTGATATTTGGGGATGCCGGGGCGCGTTGTATCTGTCCCAATTCTGAAATCGGCACCAGTCCTTTGATTGATTTAGCCATTATATTATCGAACATATCCGGGTTGATAAATTCTTCTGCGATACCGACTATGATTGGGATTTCCTCGCCGTTTTGGCGGAACTTGGCGTCATCGTTGCTGTCCAAAGCGGCGCGAAGTGCCATTGCGGCGGCGATATTTGACACGCCATAAAGTTTCATTTTATTGTTATCCGGGATAAAGCGGTATTCATATCCGGGATTTTGCGCGGATAGTTTTGCGGATTGGATTTCTGAAATGCCGTTCAGAATATCAACTGCGCGCGCGGCGTATTCTTCGCGTATTTTGTTGTCATCGCCGGTTATATTCAGGACCAAGTCGCTGGCATTGCCGGTCATAATTTTTCCGGCCTTGACGGAGATGTCGGCATCGGCCATATCGCTGACCAACGGGACGATTTTCTGAACGATTTGTTTATCGGATAGACTGCGTTTGGATATAGGGACAAGTTGGGCGATGATGCGGATATTTTCCACGCCGCGTTCACCGATGTCGGTTATAGTGTGTCGGACTTCCGGGAATGTTTTAAGGCGGCGTTCTATATCGCTTGCGATTTCTTCGGATCGTTGATAAGTTGCCCCGCGTGGCGCGCGTGCGATTATGGATATTTCGGACACATCGGTTGCTGGTTGAAATTCATTGCCGACGAAACTGAGCAGTCCGCCGGATAAAATAAGCGCGCCGAACGATACGCCGATTACGACGAAAGGTTTCTTGAATTGATACTCAAATATCTTTCTGAACAATTTATTTTCAACTTTTACTTTTTCTTTGTGTCCTTTGTTAATGCGTAGCATCAAGGCAATCATCATCGGCGTCAGTGAGAATGAAAACAAGATTGAAAGGATTGTTAAATAGACGACTGATAATCCGAATTGCTTCATAAATAATCCTGCGATTCCGCCCATCAGCGCGATGGGCAAAAACACCGCCATATTTGTGCCTGCTCCGGCCAAGACTGCGACCGCGACCCGTTTGGTGCCGTTGATGGCGGCATCCTGCGGCGATGCGCCTTGATGCATTAATAGCAATGCGCTTTCAATGATTAAGATTGCGTTGAAGATCAGCGATCCCATTGCGGTTGCGATTGCCAGTTGCGTTAAAAAGTTTATGGAAAATCCGCTTGCCTGCATAAATAAAAATCCAGATACAAGTGAAGCGGGAATAACGACCGCGGCGATGATTGTCGTGCGCCAGTTCCGCGTGAATGCCAGCAAGGTTAGAATGGTCAGCACCAATCCGATCATTATTCCATTCATAGTGGAATTGGTTTCGGACATAATGGAAATGGATGTATCGCTGACGATTTTAAGTTGCGCTCCATTGCCCAATGCGTCATTGGCGGAATCTATATATGACGGCATTTTTTTGTTTATTGCCTTGGCGATGTTTATTGCGTTGCCGTCTGTTGCCTTGACGACTGAAATCATAACGATGTCGGCTCCGTCAAGTCGTGCGCCGTTGTCGCGTTTGCGTGCGGATTCGGATACTGACGCAATGTCGCGCAGGCGAAATCTGCCGCCTTCGGCAGTGGTGATCAGCAGGTTTGCTATGTCGTCTACTTTTTCGAATTCGCCGACAAAGCGGATTTGCATAGATGCGTTGCCTTGCTCTATGCGTCCGCCGGGGAAGTTAAGGTTTTGGCTGCCCAACGCGCCGGTTATATCGGAAATTGCGACACCGCGCGACATCATAAGTGTCGGGTTCAGATCAACGCGGACGGCGCGTTCCAATCCGCCGGAAACTTTGACTGATGCGACTCCGGCGATTGATGTAATTTTTTGGGACAAGGATTCGCTGACCCATACGCGTGCGCGGCGGGCAAAGTCGGGATCGTCTTCATCGGTGTAAAGCGCGATGTCCAAGACGGGTTCCTGCATTATATTTAATTTTTCAATGCGCGGCCTTTTCAGATCTTTTGGCAGGGTTTGGACGATTGCTTCCACCTTGTCTTTGACTTCCAATAATTTGTGATTGATGTCGGTGCCCAGGGCAAATTCAGCCATAACAAAGCCGCCACTTTCGAATGCTTGCGCTGACAGGCGTTTGATTTGTGCGACTTCACTGATGGCGTTTTCTATGGGTTTTATTACTTGTTCTTCGACTTCGGCGGGGTTCGCGCCGGGATAGATAAGGGTTGTGGTTACCATTGGAAAATCCATTGGCGGGGTGCGTTCAATGCCCATTTTTGGCAGACTGACCGCGCCTAATAAAACCCAAACCAAAACGAACATAATTGTTGTAACGGGTCTGTCGACGAAGAACTTTATCATTTCACTTTAACTCCGTCGATTAGGTTTGCTGTGGAAGACACGATTAATTGGTCGCCGGCTTCAAGCCCGGTTTGGACAAGTATTTGTTCAGCGTCGTGGTTTGCTATGCGGATTTTTTTCACGCGGGCAATTCCGTCTTCGTTAATCCAGACTTGGTTCCCGCTAAGTGCCAGGCGCGGAATTAATATGCCGTCGACTTTTTCTATTGCATATCCTTCGCCATTGATTTTTTTATCAATGCGAATTTCGTATAATCCTGTGTCGAAATCTATATTGTTGGATACATTGATTATTTCTGCATTCCATTCTTCGCTTTCCACTTTCATATTTTTGCGAAGTTTCAGGCGAATGTCGTTTGCGACAAAGGCGCGTCCATTGCGGAATGATAATGAAAATTTAAGTTCGCCGCCCGGTTGCAGTTCCAAGGTTTCAACTGGCGTGCCTTGCGATACTTGGATTCTGGCGATGTTGTAGACTGGACGATTTGCCTCGCGGACAAGTGCGGCGATGCGATAGATGATTATGGCTGCGATGAATGCGGCGCAAAGGGTGTATAAATTCCGCATCAAAAGTTTTTTCATTTTTCACCCGATAATTTCTTAATAGTTTCTTCGGTTATCGCAATTTGCATTTTCGTATTCATCAATGCAATTTCAAGTTGCACAAGTGAATTTTCAACATCGGAAAGTTCAACTGCGCTTGTCTGCCCGACTGCGAATCTGTCTGCGGACATTTTGTAAGTTCGCTGCGCCAAGTCCAGCGCACGGGTCTGTGTTTTCATATTGTCGATCAGGTGGCTGTGTTTCTGATATGCTTCGGTCAAATCGCCGCGCCGCATTTTTTTAGCCTTGTCCAAGTCCTGCATTGCGCGATCTGCATCGCGGGCATCTTGGGTTGCTTGGTGGCGCGCAAGTCCGCCGTCAAAAATAGGCAACGATAATGCAAGCCCGACAGACGCGGCATCGTGTTTTTGTCCTTCCCAAACTTTCGGTTCGGTATGCAGCATAAATTTATTGTATTGCGCGGTGGCGGCGATTGTCGGCATCCATTGCGCGTATTTGGACTTCATAGAAGAACGCGAAGCATTATATTGTTCCTGATAAATATCCCATTCGGGATAGTTGTCCATTTCCTGCGGACGCTGTTTGCGGAACTCGGAAGGGATGTCGGTTGTCAGGATGATTTTATCATCTTCGTCCAACCCGGACATTATGCGAAACATTCGGTAAGCGGCGTCCCGGTTAAATTTTGCGTCCCCTAATTGCGCTTCCTTGACGGCCAGATCTGTGGAAATTTTCAGCAGGTTTGCTTTGTTCGCGCGTCCGCCGCCTGCGTTCAGGGCGCGTTGATTCTTGCGTGTGTTTTCAAGTGATTTTTCCATAACGGAATATATATGGTCGGACATTTTCGCGCCGAAATATATTTGGACTGCGGCGACCCGCATTTCGCGCCGTGCGAGTTCCGCGGATGATTTGGCGATTTTGACGGCGGATCTGGCGGCATCAATTCCAAAGCCAAGTTTTCCGAAAGTGTATATGGGCATACTGGCTTCAACGCTGACCAATCCGATATTGTCGGGCATTTCAATGGGCGCGCCGCCCATTTGGGGGATTGATATGATTACTGGCTCGCCCGGATTTTTGACATTGATATTGTTCATATACATTCCAGACGCGTCAATCTTGGGCAGACGGCGTGCGTGGGTGGAATCCAAAACGGCCTGCATTTTGCGAATGTTAAATTCGGCTTTTTTGATGTCGTGGGATTCGGACAGAATCTTTTCAACGGCGTCTTCCAGGTCAAGGCGGACTTGCGCGGCATTGACCTGTCCGGCGAAACATATAAATGCTAAAAACAGCGCGATTTTCTTCATTTTATTCCTAGGATTAGTTTGACCTTGAACTTTATCACTAAATTTATCATAGTCAACTTAATTATGACGAAATTCCCAAGCCACCATTTATATATTCATACGCCATTTTGCGCGAAGAAATGCCCTTATTGCGCGTTTTATTCGGTTGCGACCAAGCCAGACTGGGATGAATATGCCGCCGGGATAATCAAAGCGATTGGCGAACAGCCGAAATGTGCCGTTCCAACCATATTTTTTGGCGGGGGAACGCCAAGTTTAATGCCGCCTATGGTTTTAGAGCGAATTTTAAGCGCAATTCATAAGCATTTCAATGTTGACCCGAACGCCGAAATAACCATAGAAATAAATCCCGGCACTCTTAAAGTCCCCTTCGCTGGCGAAGGGGTGGACGGCGTAGCCGGACGGGGTAGTGGTAAATTGACCGATTACAAGGCACTGGGTATAAACCGGGTTTCAATTGGCGCACAAAGTTTCAACGACCGCGACCTGCAATTTTTGGGGCGAATTCATACAGCCGCCGAAGCCCGCCAAACCATTGAGGCCGCCCAAAACTTGGATTTCAAGGTTTCCGCTGACTTTATATATGCCCTGCCGGGACAGACATTGACCGACATTGCCGATTTATGCGCCGAAATCAAAAAAATTGGTCTAAAACACGCATCTTTATACGAATTAACCATTGAACCCGGCACTCCTTTTGCAACTAAATTCCCCCCCAAGGGTGGGGGGGCGCAGGGGGCGGGGTGGTTCGATCCTGACAACAGAACAGACTTTTTCACCGAAATCGGAAAACACTTGCGCCGATACGAAGTATCCAACTATGCGGAACCCGGCTTTGAATGCCAACATAACAGCGGAATTTGGGCGGGCGAGCCTTATATTGGCTTGGGAGCATACGCCGCCGGCCGCCTGTTCGACGGCAATCAATGGTCAGAGCAATTATCAGGTGTTCTAACCCCGCTTTCAACCCGCGCTCGCGCGATTGAAAAGGTCATAACCGGTCTTCGCACCATCCGCGGCGTGGAACTGACGAACGATGTCCGCGAAATCCTAAATTTTGATTATATAAATGCCAATCCATCTTACTTTTGCCATATTCCGTCTGCCACCCTTACCCTTACCCCGCAAGGGCTGATAATCCTTGATTTTCTGCTTCCCTATGTGATAAAATCCTAAATATGAAAGGCGCAGTTTCAAGAAGAGATTTTATAAAGATAACTTTTGGGGCGGCGGTTGTTGTGGCCTTGCTGCCTCGTATTGCGCTTGCGGCGGCAAAGAATAATCTGCGCGCGGTGCGGACGGGAATTCAGCCCGGGAATAAAACGCGGATTGTTATTGAGACGGATAAAAAGCCTTCGTATTCATTGAAATACCCGGACAAGCAACTGAAAATCACATTGAACGATGCGGTGGGCAAAGCGAAACCCGAATTGGCGAAAAATTCGTTGGTATCGGCGATTGCGGCCAGCGAGGCGGGCGGCGCGATTGTGCTTTCTATAAATCTTAAAAACGCAATTTCTGAAATTCCGAAAAAGAATATAATGATTTTGGAACCGGGCGGAAGTAATAAAAATTACCGACTGGTGCTTGATTTGGAATCGTCAAAATCGGATAAGTCCGATGCAGCTCGGTCGGCGACTGCCACGACATCGACAACTCAATCTTCGCCGAAAAAGGGTAATAAATTTCGGATTGTGATTGATGCGGGACACGGCGGCAAGGATCCGGGATGTATTGGTCAGGCGGGCACGCGCGAGAAAGATGTTGTGCTGACGATGGCGAAAAAACTTCGTGATAATTTGAAGGGAAAATACGATGTGGTGCTAACGCGGGATAAAGATTATTTCTTGAATTTAGATACGCGCTCGGGCATTGCGGTCAGTAAGAATGCGGACTTGTTTATATCGCTTCACGCGAATGCGAATCCGTCTAAAAAGATGCAGGGATTTTCGGTGTATTATCTGTCGAAAAATGCGAGTGATGCCGAAGCGGCAAAAATGGCGGACGCGGAAAACGCGGCGGATTTGATTGCTGTTGACGGGTTCAAGCGGTTCGAGGCGGATGTGCGGAATACATTGTCTTCGTTGCAGCAGCAGGCTGTGCAAGAGTATTCGGCAAAGTTCGGTAATGGTGTGGTTTCGGCGACAAAGCAGTGCGGAATAAAGCAGCAGGATCGACCATTGCGATATGCGCCGTTTGCGGTGTTGAAGTCAAGCATTCCATCTGCGTTGGTGGAACTTGGGCATTTATCAAATAAGGAAGAAGAGAAGTTGTTGACTAGTGGATCGCATCAGGACAAACTCGTTTCCGCCCTTCGCCGCGCCATAGACGATTTCGAATTCCTTGCATAATGCCATTGCTAGGCGGAATTCATATGCCCATTCCCGACAAATAGTTTTTATTTGGGGCTTTTTTTATTCGTTCCAGTTAATTGTAATAATTCCATCACCTGCAATCAAGCCGGAGGCAAAGGCGAAGTGGAGGTTGAATCCGCCTAAATCTCCTGTAATGTCCAACACTTCGCCTGCGAAATATAGCCCCGGACAAAGTTTGGATTCAAGTGTTTTGGATGAAATCTGATCGGTGGAAACGCCGCCAGCCATTACCTCGGCATTTGCAAAACCAACCCGTTCCGCCGACTCGATCCGAAAATTATTGATTTTGTCCCCCAGTTCGGTCAGTTCGGAATCTTTATAATCCGCCAAGTTTTTATCCGCGCCCATTACAACCCATTTTGCGAATTTTTGCGGCAATGCAAAAACGGCCGCAGGAGCACATCTTCCATTTTCCTTTTTCGTTTTTCTAAGCAATTCTGCGGCTGACGCGCCAGGAATAAAGTCAATTACGATATTTGATATGTCCCCAAGGGACGCGCGATATGCGGCGGGTCCCCCAATGCCGGAATGAGTAAAAAGCAGCGAATCCGCGATGCCGTTTATAACGACTGGCAGCGAAATTCCAGCAAGTTCGGGCGGGAACGCATCGGTTTTAAGGACGCATAGCCCCGGCCGGGGCGGCACAATTTTATGCCCAAATTTCTTGGCAATTTTCATCCCAAAATCCGACACCCCAAGGGTCGGATAAGATACTCCGCCTGTTGCGATTATAAGTGATTGACTACTATATTCATTATTTCCACTCTGCACACTCCACTTTCCACTCTCTTTATCAACATTCTTAACTTTCACATTAAAAATGAAATCTGCCCCTTTCGCGTCTTTCATCAGCGCGTCCACAATCGCCCCTGCCCCATCCGCGCTGAAAAATTGCCCGGGGGATTTTTCTTCCGCAACAATGCCGTGCGATGCCGCCCAATCAAGAATATCCTGCGGTTTCACCCGCGCCAAAATGGATTTTGCAAAATCAGTATTTTCGCCAAAATATCGGAGGGAATCTATGGCGGCAAGGTTTGTAAAATTGCATCGCCCACCGCCACTTACTGCGACCTTGCGCGCGGCGACCGCGCCCATATCCAGAATTAGAACTTTGCGTCCCAATCGAAGCGCGGCGCGTGCTGCACATAGTCCCGCCGCACCTGCCCCAATAATTATCACATCATAATTTTTGGTCATTGACTTCTATGCCCATCGCGGCGAGTTTGTCCCTAAGTTCATCGGATTTCGCCCAGTCTTTCGCGGCGCGGGCGGCGATGCGCTCATTAATTATCGCCTGGATTTCCGGGGTTATTTGGGCGCGGGATTTTTCGGCCGCTTCAATTAATTGAAGCCCCAGCAATTCGTCCGCGAATTTTATGACCTGTAATTTTACTGCTGCGGATTCAGATGATTTCAGCAGTTCCTGCACTGCCACCAACACGCCCGCCGTATCAAGATTATTTGATATTATGCCGGTTAATTTGTTTTTATAATTATCCACCAATTCTTGATTTGCGGTTCCACCCTCTTCCATAAGCGATGCAACCTTGCGGACTATGTTTTTATATCCCGCGGTGGCGGCATCAAGCGCAGCATATGAAAATTCTATTTGACTGGAATAATGCCCAAGCAATATCAAATATCTGAAAGCCATCGGGTTATAACCCTTGTCCACCAGACCGCCGATGGTCAGGTCGTCCCCGGCCGACTTGCTCATTTTGCCTTCGGCCGACATCAGCCACGCGAAATGCACCCAGTAATTTACCCAAGGCTTGCCGACCAAGGGTTCGGATTGCGCGATTTCATTTGTATGGTGGACTTTTATATGCTCAGGCCCGCCCGTGTGAATATCAAAATGCGCGCCAAGGGTTTCCGCGCTCATCACGCTGCATTCTATGTGCCAGCCGGGGAATCCCTTGCCCCAAGGGCTGTCCCATTCCATATCGCGCTTGACCCCGGCGGGAGAGAATTTCCAAAGGGCAAAGTCGGTATGGTTTTTCTTGCCCTCTACATCAATGCGCGCGCCGGCCTTTAATTCGTCCAAATTCTGATGCCCCAACGCGCCGTAATCCGGGAATTTGGAAGTGTCAAAATATATGCCGTCCCCGGGGATTTCGTATGTGTATCCTAGGTCTTCCAATTTCCGCACCCAGTCTATCTGCTGCTGAATATAGTCTGTTGCGCGGGGCATATTTGTCGGCAGTTCAATGCCAAGCGCATTAAGGCTTTCAATAAATATATCAGTGTAGAATTTGGCGACATCCCAAGCGGTTTTGCCTTCGCGCCGCGCGCCTTTTTCCATTTTGTCTTCGCCGGTATCTTCATCGGACACAAGGTGCCCGACATCGGTTATGTTGATTGTGTGGTTGACGATATAGTTGTTTGCGCGGAACATCCGCTTCATTATGTCGGCGTGAATATAGGGGCGAAGGTTGCCAATGTGCGGGCGACTATAAACCGTAGGGCCGCAAGAATAGATGCCGACCTGACCGGGAACAAGCGGCTTGAATTCTTCCAGCCGCTTGCTCATCGTGTTGTGCAAAGTTATTTTTCCGTTTTCCATATTATTCTTCTCTGGTGGGAAACTCGCCTTTGTCCAGCATCTTGGCTATTTCGTGATGCTTGATTTTCTTGGCACTGGTCTGCGGCAATTCTTCTTCGGTTATTGCAAAATGCCGCACCCATTTATACGGAGCAATCATCAGATTGGATGCTTTGATCAGCATACTGACCTTTAAGAGTGTCGTGCCCGGCGCGACTTGGAAAACGCCGTATGCCACGACCTTGCCATTAATCACGCGTTCCAAAACTGCGGCGGCGAGAATGTCGTCATTCTGTAAATAAAGGTCTTCCAACTCGTCCGGGTAGACATTTTTGCCGCTGTCTAGGACGATGACTTGCTTGCGCCGACCTTTGACGATAAGGCGGTTTTTGCTGTCCAACATTCCGATGTCGCCGGTTTTGAACCATCCGTCTTCAAAACTTTCTGCGTTGGCGGCCGGGTTATTAAGATAGCCGGACATAACCAAACTGCCCTGCACCCAAATTTCGCCTACGCCATCTTTGTCCGGGTTGTGGATTTTTATTTTGTTCCCGAGGAGCGGTCCAGCATAGTGCATTTTTCCATTGTCCATTCTGAATGCAAAGTTGAAGTTTCCAGGGCCTGTGGTTTCGGTAAGGCCATAGCAATCGCCAACAGCGAATCCCAGCCGTTCGAAGAATTTCCGAATGGATGGTTTGAGTGTCGCGCCTGCGGAAATCAGAACCGTTACGCGGCCGCCGAAAATATCTTGCACTTGTTGTTTGACTTTGCGAACGATTGCGCCAAGCCCGATTGCGGTCAGCACGCCCTGTAATGCAAGGACTACGCGCATAAGGGTATATTTGTGTTTTTCTTTCGCGCCTTGGACGATTTTCTTGTAAAAACCTTCCCAAATACGCGGGACAGCCGGGATGACATGCGGGCGGTATTCGGCAAAGTCTTTTAAGAATTCTTTTGGATTCAGCACGGGTTGAATCAGCAGCGAGCATCGCAGCACAATCGGCGCAACTATATTAATGACGACTCCATATATATGATAGAGGGGCAAAAAGCCATAGAACATATAGCCGGGTTTGACGACCTGGCCATAGAATAATGCGCCTTCGCCGAGCGCAACCAAATTGCCGTGGGTTAAGGGGACAATTTTCGGAACGCCGGTTGTGCCGGATGTGAATGAAATTTGTGCGATGTCTTCGCGCACGGAATCCACCGCGACAAATTCGGATGCATCTGCATCATCGATTTCCTCTATATCAACCATTTGAACGGAGTCTTCCAGAAAGTGTGATTTCTGCGCGAGGGCAAGTTTGCAGTCGGCGATTTTTATCATACTTGCGTGTTCGCCCTTGGATAGCCCGGTGTCAAGCATCAGCGCGCGCGCCCCTTGGGACAGGATTGCGAAATATGAAATTATAAATTCCGGGCAAGTGCCGGATAGCAGAGCGACCACATCGCCGCGTTTAACGCCGAGTTGTTTTTTAAGTTTGACTGCGCGGATTTTGATGCGGCGGATAAGGTCGCCATATGTTTCACCTGTGCGGACGAAGAAAGTATTGTTTGCATTTTTCTCACAAACTTCCTCAATCATTTTGTATATATTTTGTATCATTTGATTTCCTTTATATATTCCCCGCCAAGGGTGGCGGGGTGGCGGCTTTGCCGCCGGGGTGGTTCGACTTTTACAATTAAGAATACCAGACCCCCACAGAATAAACCTTTTTCTAGCATAATTGCAACTACATTTTTATTCTAGACACCGAGTGTTTTTAGTTTTAGAATCAAAACATAATAACGCTCAAAAAATCCGGCGACATCGCAACGCCGAGGGGAAATCGTCCAATACCAAGGAAAACCGATTGGCGACTGGACAATTAAGTCCGCGACATATCGGTTTTCCGAAGTGTAGTGGGCGATTTAGCCCGGCGGGATGAAAAATGCCGCCAGGATTTTTTGACCAAATAAAAGGAGTGAAAAATGTTGAAGAAAGTTATAACGGTCATCTGTATGCCGCTCGTTCTATTCGGGGCGATTAATTATGGCCTGATTGGGATATTCCATTTGGACTTGCTGGGCTATGTTTATCAATACGCCGGCGCGATTTGGGTTCAAGTAGCGCAGATAATCATCGGCGCGGCGGGTCTTGGCCTTGCAACAGGACTTGTGCAAAAATAATGATGTCGGAAATGTCATCCCGCGGCCTTGCCGCGGGCTTTTTACTTTTTTTTCTTGCGGCTTGCACGACTAATTATGAAAGCCGCAACACCGATTTTATGACCCAATTCAAAAAGGGTGAATACTCATCCGCGGCACAAATTATGAAAGCCGGATTAACCGAACAACCGGGCAAAGAAGATTACCTTTATGGATTACAATGCGGCGCGGCGTATTTCTGGGCGGACAAACAAGAATCCGCGCAAATGTGTTTCGCGGCGGCCGACAGCGAAAAGGGCGGGTATAAACCGCTTGCATACGAACGGATAATGTTAAAGTCGTCCGAGGGCGAGGCTTATTTGGCATCCGGCGACGCCTTTGCGCGCCAGTCATTTAATCAGGCTTATGCGTTGCAGCAGCAAAGTGTGGACGAGGCTTCTAAACAAATAGACGAACTGGAAAAGGAATTCAAGAAATCGGCAAAAAAAGTCAAGGGTATGCCGCCGCTGTCCAAAATCGTGGCGGATGTAGAGCGGGATTTTGATAAAATTTCGGCCGTCAAAGCATATGCCGATTTTGTTAATCCATACACGACTTGGCTGAGCGCGATTTATACCGGGCTAAATGGCGATACAACGAATGCGGAAAATTATCTGAACCGAGTAAAAATTTTCGCGCCGGATAACAAATGGGTTTCATCCGACCTGTCGGCGATAAAATCCGATAAAAACCATATATGGATTGTGCTGGAAGACGGGATGATTGGCAAACGCACTATCCGAAACCTTGCGCCATCGTCATTACGCAAATGGAATATCAATGTTTCGGTGCCGGATGTCGCGCCCGGTCGGGCTGGCGTAAAGAAAATTCAGGTCAAGGGCGCGGAAACCCTGCTTTTGGCCGATATGACGCGGATTGCAAAAACGGACTTGTCAAAGACGCGGCGGCGGGATATAATTGCATCGGTTTCGTTCGAGATTGGAAAAGTTGCGGTCGCAGGGACTGCCCTAATCGGCGGCGAAATGGCGGCCTGGAACAAGGCGGGCAAGAACGAGCCCGGCGCGGCGATTCTGCTAAGTTTAGCCGGACGAATTACGGCGGCTGCGGTTATGAGCGCGGACTTGGATTGGGAAACGCGAAATTGGGGCGCATTGCCGAACACGATTTCGGTTGCGCGAATTGAAATGCCAAAAAGCCGCAAACTAACGATTGCGGAACAGGAAATAGAAATTTCGGATGACATAACCAATGCGGTTATATTCGTCCGAATCCCGACAAGGGATGCGAAACCCGGCGTCATAGTCGGCAAACTAAATTAACAAAGGAGAACAAAATGAAAAAAATAACAATGTCGCTTTGCGCGATTGCGCTACTTGCGGGATGTGCGGAAACATATGAATTGGATAAAGAGCAATCCGAACATTATATAACGGCGGAATTGGCGGACAAAGATTTCGAAAAGGCCGCGAAATTGATGCTTGATGACGCGTTATCCAACGAATTGTCCGGCAACAAGAAATATATAATGGAAGTTGCCGAAGTCAAAAACGATACGATGCAGAAAATCAATACTGCCGAATTAACAGATTATATGCGTAAAGTCTTGCGCCGCGGCGGCCGCGTTCAACTGACTAATATCGGTGAAAACGCATCGGTTTTGGGCTCGCGCGAGTTGGCAAAAAATGCGGCGATTGATAAGTCGACGGCGATGAAAAGCGGCAAGGTTGTTGCGCCGAATACCAGTTTGTTCGGGCGAATTGCACAGCGCGATTTCATAGTTGGCGGCAAGAAGAAAATTGAATATACATTTTCGCTTGCTATCACGGACTTGAATACGGGTCTGGAAATTTGGAGTTCCAAAGAAGTCATAACCAAACTGACAAGCAAAGATAAAAAAACTTGGTAATCCGCCCATTCCCCGCCAATGGTGGCGGGGTGTCCGCCTTTGGCGGACGGGGTGGTTAGAATAAAAACAAAAGGAAAACATTATGTTATTAAAAGGTAAAAAAGGCTTGATAATCGGGGTTGCGAACGACTTGTCAATGGCTTGGGGCATAGCGAAATTGTGCCACGAACACGGCGCGGAAATCGCAATGCCATACGGCATTCCGGCATTGGAAAAGCGCGTAAAACCGCTGGCCGAACAGATTGGCGCGAAATTCGTGCAGGAAATGAATGTGCAGAATGACGCGCAAATGGACGACCTGTTTGCCGCTATAACCAAAGAATGGGGGCATTTGGATTTCGTGCTTCACGCGGTTGCGTTTTCGGATAAAAATGAATTGAACGGAATGTATGCGAATACGACCCGCGAAAATTTCAAGAACACTATGGACATTTCGGTCTATTCGTTGGTTGACATTACGCGCCGGTCTATGCCGTTGATGAAGAACGGCGGCAGCATTGCGACCCTGACATATTTGGGTGGCGAACGCGCGATTCCGAATTATAATGTAATGGGCGTTGCGAAATCCGCATTGGATAGTTCGGTGCGTTATTTGGCGGCGGACTTGGGCGGACAGAATATCCGCGTGAATGCGATTTCTGCGGGACCCATTAAGACATTGGCGTCTAGTGGAATTGGCGGGTTCAAGTCATTATTGGATGTGAATGCGATGCTGACGCCGATGCGCCGAAATATGACGATGGAAGATGTTGCCGGCACTGCGCTTTATATGTTCAGCGATTTGTCCAGCGGCGTTACAGGCGAAGTTCACCATGTGGATTGCGGATATAATGCGACTGCGTTGCTGACGACCGAAGTGCAGGATATGATTTTGAATGGCGACAAAGCAAATTGATATATTTATAAAGTCCGAATATGATGATTTAATTTCCAAATTAAAAACTTGGGATGCGGCATATCATACGAATGACGCGCCACTGGTGGATGATGCGACTTATGACGCGGCAAAACGGCGCGCGCGGGAATTGGAATCGCGCTATCCGGGAATTGGGCAAACCGCATCTGTTTCAGTGGGCGCAGCACCCAGCCGGGATTTCAAGAATTTCCCGCACGCCGTTCCAATGCGGTCAATCAGCGATATATTTTTCGAATCCGAACTTTCAGATTGGTTTAATAGGGTATCATCCGCATCTTCACTTTTCATAGAACCGAAAGTAGACGGCCTTGCATTTTCCGCCCGCTATGAAAACGGACAACTTATCCGCGCATTGACGCGCGGGGACGGCGCGAATGGCGAAGATATAACCGAGAACATAAAAACGATTTCGGATATTCCGCAGACGATTTCTTATACGGGCGCGATTGAAATCCGCGGCGAGGTTTATATGTCCCGCGCGGACTTTTTTGCATTGAATGCATCGGGCGGCAAGGTCTTTGCAAATCCGCGTAATGCAGCGGCGGGATCATTGCGCCAACTTGATCCGCAGATTACTGCATCGCGCCGCCTTAGTGCGTTTGCTTACGCATTCGGCGAAGTATCCGACCGCCAATGGAACACGCAAGATGAATTTATGTCGCGCGTGGAAAGTTGGGGATTCAAGACTACGCGGCAGTGGTGCAAATCCGCCGCAAATATCGCCGAAATTCAATCGCACTATAACTATATATATGGGATTCGTAGCGAGATTCCGTTTGATATAGACGGCCTAGTGGTCAAGGTGAATGACTTGGACGAACAAACTCGCCTTGGGTTCACGGCGAATTCACCGCGTTGGGCGGCGGCGTATAAGTTCCCGGCCGAGCGGGCGATTACGACATTGAATGGAATCACAATTCAGGTTGGTCGGACTGGCGTGCTGACACCAGTGGCAGAGTTAGAGCCAATAAATGTCGGAGGTGTAATTGTTGCGCGGGCGACACTTCATAACGCGGATGAAATAGAGCGCAAGGGTTTTCGTATTGGCGACCAAGTCATTGTGCAGCGCGCGGGCGATGTTATTCCGCAACTGGTGGAAAGTCTAAGCCACGCGGAAAATTCCACGCTGTTCCAATTCCCGAACACCTGCCCTGCTTGCGGTGCGGAAGTTGTGCGCGATGCGGATAAAGTCGCGCATAGATGCGTGAATGCGTTGGCGTGTCCTGCGATGATTGCGGGCAGTCTGGAACATTTTGTTTCGCGCAAGGGTTTTGATATTGATGGACTTGGCGAAGCGCAAATAGAAAAATTTTTGACTCTTGGGTGGTTGAAAGAACCGGCGGACATTTGGAAATTGATTCCCGAACACGGGGCGGAGTTGCGCGCTATGGACGGCTATGGGGACAAGTCGGTGGATAGATTGGACGCATCAATTCTTGCCCGAAGCAGCATTGATTTGCATCGTTTGATTTATGCGATTGGAATTCCTGAAATTGGTGAAACCACTGCAAAATTGCTCGCGCGTGAATTTGGCAATCTTGACGCGCTTCGCACGGCATCGCTTAAACGATTGATAGCGATTGACGGCATCGGCGAAATTATGGCAGAAGGCATTGTTAAATTCTTCAACGATGCACATTCCATTGCTGCACTGGATAATTTATTGCAATATATAACCATAAAATTCCCTGCCAATGGTGGCGGGGTGCCGCCGCAGGCGGCGGGGTGGTTAGATAAAAAAATCGTCCTTACAGGCACCCTTTCCAAATTCAGCCGGGACGAAGCGCGCGAAATTTTGGAAAACCTTGGCGCAAAAGTTCAGGGCAGTGTATCGGTCAAAACGGACATAGTAATTGCTGGCGCGGAGGCCGGATCAAAATTGGCGGATGCAGAACGCCTGGGCGTTCGCATAATGACTGAATCGGAATTTTTAGAATCAATTTAACCACGGGAGAAATCTTATGACTCTTATCAAACGGCTTAAACGAACGAAATTTTATGATGTGTTCGGCGGGTTCGTCAAATTTCGCGTGCGTGCGTTTCTTCATTTTTTCAGGCGTCCTTGGCTGCGGATTAAAAATCTGTGGCAGGAAAATCACATAAAGTATCCGCACTTCCTGAGTGCTGTTGCGATTATAAAAAACGAAGCCCCATACTTGAAAGAATGGATTGAATATCATCGTCTGGTCGGAGTCGAAAAATTTTATCTTTATGATAATGAAAGCACGGATAATACGAAAGATGTTCTCGCGCCTTATATCAAATCGGGCGTTGTGGAATATATTTATTATCCCGGGGACGCTATGCAGCGCAAGGCTTATAACGATTGCCTAAAAAAATATCATTTGGAATCCAAATGGCTGGGAATTTTTGATCTTGATGAATTCATCGTTCCAGTTTCTACGAAAACGATTCCAGAATTTCTGAAAACTATGCCGCACGGAACTTCGCAGTTGCTGATCAGTTGGTTGTTGTTCGGATCAAGCGGGCATAAAACAATGCCCGCAGGCGGCGTGCTGGAAAGTTATAAAAATCGCGCGCCGGAAAGCCATCCCCGGTATAAGGCGATTGTAAATCCGCGGCGCACTTATGCCGCCGGGGTTCACGGCCATGTTGTATTCGGGCAAACGATTGATGAATTGGGCGAACCGATGCTTCGTATGAGCGCGAAAATGAATCCTGCGAAAAAAGATCAAATCCGCGTGCATCATTATGCCGTAAAATCATTTGAAGAATATACCCTGCGGCAAACCCGCGGTTCAGCCCGGTCTGGCAAGCGCAAGCAGCGGTATCATCCAGAATATTTTAATCACCACGATCGCAATGAAGTCTATGATCCGATTATGGATAAATGGATTGATCAGTTGAAAAATGTCTAAGGAATAGGTTCTTGTTTTATTTCGCCAAGTGAAAATATAGAATCCCTTTATACAAATCCAAGGAGGGATTCAAAATGAAAAAACTTATACTACTTGCATTAATCGGATGGACTTTTGCGACACCGGGCTATGCGATTACCCCGGATGCCGCGCTTAGGAAATTGATTGACGGCAACGAGGCCTATATTAACGGCGACTTTCGCAAAATGACCAAGGCCAAGGCCGAGGCGACCCGCGCCAGGAATGTTGCTGATGGACAGGCTCCGTATGCGGCGGTCTTGGGATGCAGCGACTCGCGTTCACCGGTTGAAGAAATTTTCAATGCATCGGTTGGCGATATTTTCGTTGTTCGCACGGCGGGAAATACTGCGGGCGCGGATCAGCAGGCCAGTTTGGAATTTGCGGTCAGCGCATTGAATGTTCCGCTGATTATGGTAATGGGTCATACGCATTGCGGCGCGGTGGTTGCGGCGGTAGAGCATACCAAAGCCCCGGGCAAATTGGGAAAATTCCTGAACAGCCTGACGGCGTTGGTCAAACGGACGGATAAATTGCCGGAAGAAGATCGCGTTTATGACGGAACGAATATCAACATAGAAATGGCGGTCGCCGAATTGAAAAAGAACGAAGTTTTGGCGGCGGCGGTCAAGGACGGAAGATTGAAAATTGTTGGTGCCTTGCATAATATAGAAACCGGCCGGGTTTCATTGGTGGACTAGCATCAACCAACTCATTGCTTTTGGCTATTTTAGCGACTCCCCTCCCCCTTGGAGGGGAATTTTTATTTGTCAATTATTATCTTGACAAAATAGTAGGATGGGGTATTATTTGAGTATGATATTCGATCTGAATAATCTTTATGCAAAGACTTGTTTGCTGCCGACTCAGCGCGCAAACAATGTTTTTCTTGAAAATAAGTTCTCGGACGGCGCAGCCTTTTTCGCCCAAAATTCCCTGTTTATCCGCCTGAAACACTGGGAATGCGTTGACCACGCCGCCATTCAACCTGCCGCGCTTTATCTGAAAATGCTATCATCGGGCAATTATCCTCAACCGGAATCGGATTTTCTGAAAAGATTCAGCGACATCCCGGATTTCATTTGGCCGGAACTAATCGCCGAAACGCTTCAACCCAGGGACATTTTGGAAATCATTGAATGGCACGCAAAAACCATTCGCAGCATCATAGAATTTTTAATTATCGCCCTGCCCGCTGATAAACAAGCCACCGCCTGCCAGTTGGCGTTTAATGTTCGTCCATTTGCCATTGATCCGAATTCGGAGCATTTTGACGCGCTTTGGCATTCAACCACGGACGAAGCGCGAGAAGTTTTGCGCGAAGCACTGCCGGATGCGAAACAAGCAAGCGACCCCCTATTCGGCCTAGATTCCGTCCCGCTGAATAAACTGGATTTCGAAATCCTCAGCCGCCAGGCGGACATTTCGGATTCCGATTGCGATGACATAATTGAACTAGCCCTGCTTCGCCTTTCGCAAAGCGACAACTTCAAGCACCGCCTGATTGAATTCGGCAAAAAGCACAGATGGCTTATGGGCGGCGCGTCCGATGAGCGTTTGGAAAGTCTGATGTGTATGTTGGCTGCGACAAAACATCCGAAACAATCCAGAACAATTAAAAAGCATTTATCCGCGCAGTTCCCTGCCAAAGATCCTTCTGTTTTAATGGATGCACCAGGCAAACTGGTAAAAATCGCAACGGACAATTTGGGTTTAAGCGAAGAATGGGATGAACTGAAAAAATTATTTCGCCAGGTGGCGGTTGCTTGTCCTGAAAACGCATCATTATCCGAATTGATTTTGTTGTTCCGCATTTATGTCGTGCAGCACCAATTTAGCATTATGCAGCATAAGGAAGTGCCGGTTATATTATCCAAAAGCCCAGATATTTCGGAAGAATTCGCGTGGGAATTCCGCTGTGAATATGGCGCGTCAGTTTTGGGCTTGCTAGAACCGGTTGAACCAAAGGGCGATTTTGGCGCACCGGAATTAAAACCGGATCTGATAGATATTTCGCAAAAAAAACCGGCGGCGGTGTTCGCATCCCTTTATAATTACGCCTGGCCGCAAGGTCAGGGATTCCTGCAATATATGGGCATTCCGATGAAGGAATGCGATGCGGCGAGAATTATGGCGCGGCAGGAAGAAAACACTCCGTTCAGTTATGTCGCGGGGCGTGCGATGCATCTGAATATCTCCAAAGATTCGACTGAAATTAATATCGTCGGCTACGACAAAGATAATGGGTGCGGCGTAGCGCAGCGCGCAATACGCGCCGTTCCGAACACAAGGCAAAGATAATGAAAACGACTTATGACATTATCAAAAAACAAAACGGGTTGGAATTCGCAAACGCGCTTCGGGTGCGCGACAGCGGCTTGTTTGACATTCCAAATTTGCCGGACATATTGAAATATGCGGGGCGCAATGCCGCGCCTTTGTTCAGGTATCTTAATTCATTAAAGCGGATAACAATTGATGATTACGGCGAAATACCCAAAGACCCGTTTGAATTGTTAAAACAGGCGGGATATGACGCTTATTTGGCAGAAACTGCCGCACAGCACAATGCAATTACCAAATATTATATGCCGAAAGAAAAGGTATGTTTTTTGGATGACGGATTCCGCCAAAATAGTTATTACATAATCAACTGCGTGAAATTCGGCGCGGCGAAATTAAACCGCGATGATTTTCATATGCCGATGCGCAATGACGAATACGGCACATCGGTTATATCCATACACATATTGAAAAGCGGCGGATTCATCTGCATAACCAACAGATATAATCACGCGGTTGAAAATCCTGACAATACTTTTAACAGCAATCCTGACAATATCATTCATGGATTGTCGGCCGCCCTTCGGTCGTATTTGAATGTTGACTTTGCTTCCCCAAAAGTCAGTGTTCCCGAAGGATTTATTTTGGTAAGCGACCGCATCGTCAAATACAATTACGAAATTAACGGAATTTATTATGGCGATGGATTTCATTGCTTTAATGGGAAAATATCCGACATTGATCCGGGGCGGTATATCCTTATGGATTATTTCATTTATGACCAGAAAGAAAAAATCGTTCGGACGATTGATTCCAGCATTGAAGACGGACTGGTTGATGCGTTGCAGGATGAAATTCAAACCGGCAAGCCCAGCATCGCCCTTAGCCCGGATTTGAACACCAGTCTGAAAGTCGGCGGCCGCCAAGTTGTGGAAACCAAGGACGGAAAAATCATCTCGGTTGATTTGCAGAATATGGAAAAGCCGGGCAAAAACTTTATGCATCGGTCGGACGCATTGGAAAAAGCGAATATCCAACTTCGCAATGTCAATCCGCTGGAAGTTGATGAAAATTGCAATGGATTTATCCTGGCAAAAATATATTGCGATTATGCGGCGAATCTGCGGCGCGAACATTCAGGCCGCGGAAGATAATCCTTTACAATCCCGAAATTACATCTATAATTACCCCGGGATGGAGAAGAGAAAATATAACCAAAGGTTAGTATTATGTCCGATTCCCGCAAAATTCATTTTTTTAGAAAAGATAAAATCATTACTGCCGTTCAGCACGACGGCGCGCTTGGGCAAGAGAAAATAAGGGTTTTATCCGAAGCCTGCGGCGAATATATGGACACGGATTATATCGGTATGATGTTTGGTCCATTTGTCGGACCCAAAGCGGAACGGACAACCCCTTGGTCAACAAACGCGGTCGAAATTATAAAGAATGCTGGTGTTGACGGCGTTGATCGCATAGAACAATTTGAATTGAGCAAAGTTGATCCCGCATTGGACAGGATGTTGCAACGCCAATATCCTGCGCTTGGTCAGAATTTATTTGATCTGGAGCATAATTGTCCAGAACCGATCCGCCATATTTTCGACTTGGAAAAATATAATGCAGCCGAAGGTCTTGCATTATCCAAAGATGAAATTACTTATTTGAATGATTTGGCGAAAAAACTTGGTCGCACATTAACGGACAGCGAATTGTTTGGTTTCGCGCAGGCAAATTCGGAACATTGCCGCCATAAAATCTTCAATGCGAAATTTATAATTGACGGCAAGGAAATGCCGGATACTTTGTTTGATATGATTAAAAGCACGACCAAGAAAAATCCGGGCTTGGTCTTGTCTGCGTATAAGGATAACGCCGCCGTTATAAAGGGCGGAACTATTATGCAATGGCACGCGAATGAAAATGGAAAAATGGAATTGACCCCGATTGAAATCGGCTGGACAGAAAAAGCGGAAACACATAATTTTCCGACAACCGTTGAACCATTTAACGGCGCGGGCACAGGCAGCGGCGGCGAAATCCGCGATCGCATGGCGGTGGGACGCGGATCTGTTCCATTGGCGGGAAGCGCGGTGTATATGACCAGTTATCCGCGGGCTGGCGCGAAAAAATTTTGGGAAGGCACCGAGCGCAAATGGCTTTATCAATCGCCGCGGCAGATTTTGACCAAGGCATCTGACGGCGCATCGGACTTTGGAAATAAATTCGGTCAGCCGTTAATCAACGGATCGTTACTCACATTTGAACACGGCGATGATTACGGATACGACAAGACAATTATGATGGCTGGCGGTGTCGGTTATGTTGATAAACGCTATGCGTTGAAAGACGAAAAAAATATCGCAAAAGGTCAGCGCGTAATTTTGTTGGGCGGCGATAATCAGCGCATCGGAATGGGCGGCGGCGCGGTAAGTTCGCTTGATACGGGAAGTTCGGTAAGCGCGGTGGAATTGAATGCTGTGCAGCGGTCAAATCCAGAAATGCAAAAACGCGTGTTCGATGTTATTCGCAATTTGGTTGAATCAACTAACAATCCGATTGTTTCCGTGCACGATCACGGCGCGGGCGGACACTTTAATTGCTTGCTTGAATTGTTGGAAACGCTTGGCGGAAAAATTGATATGGACGCCCTGCCCGTCGGCGACAAGACTTTATCATTGCGCGAAATAATCGGCAATGAAAGCCAGGAAAGAATGGCGATATTGGTGGATGCAAAAGATGTCGCGCGCGTTATGAAAATTGCGGCGCGCGAACAATGTCCGGCTTATGACATTGGCGAAATCACTGGCGATTTGCGTATTGTGTTTGAGTCCAAGGAATACAATTCTCGCCCGATTGATATGGCGGTTAACGACTTGCTGGGCAATCCGCCAAAGACGATTGTCCGTGATGAATCCATTCGTCCGTCATTTGATGAACTGGAATATGACGATGATGATTTCGAAAAAAATCTGCGGAATGTTTTGCGCTTGCCGGGTGTCGGATGTAAAGACTGGCTGACGAATAAAGTTGATCGCAGCGTTACGGGTCGTGTTTCTCAGCAACAGAATGTCGGCGAATTGCAGTTGCCGCTGTCAGATTATGGAATTGTTCGCGCGGACTTTGACCGGGATGCGGGCGTTATTATGTCCAACGGCCACGCGCCGGTTGCGGCCTTGATTGACGCGGCGGCAGGTTCACGCCTTGCGATTGCAAGGGCGTTAACGAACGCGGTTTGCGCGCCGATTCAGGGCGGATTGGGCGGCGTTTCATTGTCGGCGAATTGGATGTGGCCGTGTAAAAATCCAGGCGAAGACGCGCGGCTTTACGCAGCGGTTCAGGCGGCAGGCGAATTTGCAGAGGCACTTGGCGTCAACATTCCGACTGGTAAAGATAGTCTTTCAATGACGCAGAAATATCCGAATGGGAAAAAAGTTATGGCACCGGGCACGGTTATAATTTCACTTGCCGCGCCTGCGAAAGATGCGGATAAATATGTGTCGCCGGTTGTGAACACGAAAGCGAAAGATACATCGCTTTGGAAAATTGATTTTTCTGGAAAGGCTTTGGAATTGGGCGGCTCCGCGCTTGGCCAGACATTAAGCGCGGTTGGGCGTCGCGCGCCGGATGTTGACCCGGCGCATTTCAAGCGGGCGTTTAATGCTGTGCAGGAAATGGTTGCGACTGGAATTTTGCAGGCGGGACACGATGTGTCAAGTGGCGGCCTTGCAACGGCCTTGTTGGAAATGACATTTGCGAATACTCGTGGCGGAGTGATGGTAGATTCGGATGTTGAAGATTTGACCACTGAATTTTTTGCAGAAAATCCAGCCGTTGTCGTGCAGATTAATGATGCCGATACTGGCGCGTTCCACGAAATTTTAGGACGGCACAGAATTGTTGATGCGACATATATGATTGGTCGTCCGACCAAAGAACGCGGCCTTGAAATTGTTGATGCCGGGCAAACTGGAATTAATTTGGATATAGACAGCCTGCGGAACGATTGGATGCAGCCTTCGGTCGAAATGGAAAAATTCCAGAATAAAAAGTCGACGGATAGAAAAAAGAATCAGTTGAAACAGCCGCTGGTTATTGAAGACATTGCTGATATGGCACCGAACTTTATCATCGCTCGCGGCACGCGTGCTGCCATTCTGCGGGACAAGGGAACGAATGGCGACCGCGAATTGGCTTATGCGGCGCAGCTTGGCGGATTCGGCGAAGTTTATGATATTCCAATGACGGATTTGATGAACGGGCGCGGCTTGAAAGATATTGATTTGTTAATGTTCAGCGGCGGGTTCAGTAATTCGGATGTGTTTGACGCGGGCAAGGGTTGGGCTATGGCGGCAAAGCATAATGAAACTGTGCGCCGTGCATTGCAAGAGTTTTATGACCGGGATGATACGCTGTCATTGGGCATTTGTAATGGCTGTCAGTTTATGATGGAGTATGGGATTATCAACGGGCTTTACGCGCCGATGGGACGGAATGATTCGGGCAAATTCGAAAGTGCATTTGTGTCGGTTGATGTGCCGGAAAATGATACGATAATGATGGGCGGATTATCAGGTGCGACCTTACCGATTTGGGTAGCGCACGGCGAAGGAAGGTTTAGGATGAGTTATACTTGGGATTATACGACGGTGTTGCAATATCATTATTCTGAGTATCCTGGAAATCCAAATGGATCGTTTGATAGTCTGGCTGGTGTTGCGGACAGGACGGGACGGCATATAGCGATGATGCCGCATCCTGAACGCGGGGTTATGAATTACCAGTGGGCATTTGGCGCGAAGAAGAATCGGGACTTGACGGCCTGGGCGAAGATGTTCGCCGACGCGAACAAGTTCGTAAAAAGCAGATAAATACTACGGCATGGATCGGGAGACCCGTGCCGGCTTAGTGATGACTACTTCTTCTTTATTTCCCCATCACTCTTCATAGAAACTACGGAGTTTGCGGGCGCGGGTCGGATGGCGCAACTTCTGAATCGCTTTTTCCTGAATCTGTCTTATGCGTTCGCGCGTAACGCCCACATGCTCACCCACCTCTTCCAAGGTCAGCGTTTTATTAGTATTCATTCCATAACGCTGACGAATAACATTCTCTTCGGTCGGTGTAAGTTCGGAAAGCAAACTGGTGAACATCTGGCGCATATTTTTCTGCACAGCTGACTGAAATGGATCGCGCGCGTTTTCGTCCGCAACAATTTCCATACGCGAACTTTCTTCATCGCCACCAAGCGGGGCTTCCAATGAAACCGGACGCAAATTGACTTTAAGTGCCTTATGAATTTTTTCAACCGGCATATAAATAATCTTGGAAAGTTCTTCGGGTGTCGGATTGCGTCCGTGCTTATGCACGAATTGCCGCGACACGCGCTGAATTTTATGAATGTTATCAATCATATGCACAGGAATTCTAATTGTGCGCGCCTGATCTGCAATAGAGCGCAGAATTCCCTGCTGAATCCAGTGTGTCGCGTATGTAGAAAACTTATAACCCAACCGATAATCAAATTTGTCCACAGCTTTCATAAGGCCGATATTGCCGTCCTGCACCAAATCTGACAACTCTAATCCGAGTCCTCTGTTCGCGGATTTTTTCGCGGACTTTATAACAAGTCTCAAATTGGCCTCTATCATTTCGCGTTTGGCGCGCGCGACTTCGGCGCGTCCGCGGCAGACTATTTCCACAACGCGTTTGTATTCGCCGGTGGGCTGACCTGTTTCCATTGCGATACTGAGAATTTCCGCGCGGATGCGTCCGATTTCGCCTTCGTATTTTTTAACGAATTTTGCCCACGCTTGATTTTTCAAGCGCGACACATT
Source organism: Rickettsiales bacterium (assembly GCA_031283185.1). GTDB lineage: Bacteria > Pseudomonadota > Alphaproteobacteria > Rs-D84 > Rs-D84 > WQXN01. Next base: position 52,598 of record JAITCH010000013.1, read on the forward strand.
ACTTGTCCATTTTTTATTCAGTTCCTGCCCGGTGTATTTTTCCAAAAATTCTTCGCGCTTGATTTTCATCCCGACTGCAAGCCGCATCAGTTTTCCTTCGAGTCCCATCAACATCGCGGATTTGGAAGTCAGGCTGTCCATAATTTCCGATACGCGATCGTCGTGAAGGCGGATTTTTATGACCTTGTCGAAAATGGAGTTGCGGACTTTGGCATATTTTTTTTCTATGGAGGCATCGGCTTTGCGCGACCCGACCATAATTTCCATTCGTTGTTTTTGCAAGGTTTCTAATTGTTTGAATTGTTTTTCGATTTCGGCGAAAAGTTCCATAACCATCGGCAACAAAGATTCTTCCATTGCGGAAATGGAAACGCCAGACGAAGATTTCGCATCCGCGTCTTTTGGTTTGCCTTCTTCTTCCTCTTCGTCCTCGTTTTCTTCTTCCTCTTCTTCATCTTCGGCGGCGAGTTGTTCTTCGGCCTCTTCTAAATTTTCAACTTCTTCATCGCCGTTGCGAAGTGCCTCGTCCAGTTCGCGGACGGATTTTATTTCGGCTTCGGAAGAATACATATTTTCCAAATTGACGATGTTGCGCAGACGAAGCAATCCGTCTTTCAGTTGCTGATACCAACCCAGCATTGAATGAATGGTCATCGGATTTTCGCAGAGGCCGTATATGACAAGATTGTTCGCAACTTCAATTCGTTGCGCGATGGCAATTTCGCCAGCGGATGAAAGGAGTTGCACCTGCCCGATTTGACGCAGATACGACTGCACGGAATCCTGGCTGATGTTGATTGCGCCGATGTTGGAACGGATTAATTGTTGCGCGTAAAATTCGTAATCGTCGTCTTCGACTTGCGATTGGTCGTTATCAAGTTCCTTGGTGGATTTATCGTTAGAATCTTCGTCTTCTTCGGCGAATGATGCGGACATTTTCGGAGCGATCAAAACGGATTCTTCGGATATTTCAATTTCCAAATCGTTCTTGAAAAATTCAATAATTTCTTCCGGGTTGATTTCGGGATCTTCATCGCTTGCGATGGCGAGGCGAAGTTCATCAAGCGCGACAAAACCCTCGCCTGCGGCACGGAGCGCGAGTTGCTGCAAACTGGACGGCAATGTCTCTATTAGAAATTTTGTAGTTGAATTTATATCTTTGCTCAATTTATTCTCTCATTAAGTTCTCCTCCATTGGAGGGGAATTTTTACTCTGCTTCCGCGACAACAATGCCTGCTTTTTTCCGCGCCTTGGCGACCATCTCTTGCAGCACTGAGCCAGACACAAGACCCAAAACGACCGGGTTTGTAATTTCGGTTTCGGCATATGACTTGTGGGTTTTAGAGCGCATTAATGATACGGTTGTTTTTGTGGAACGCATAAGTTTGGCGATGTTGGTGTCCGACAGTTCTGGGTAATTTTTCAGCAACCACAGGATTCCGCCGCCGCGATTTTGGCGGTGCATAATGGGCGTGTATTTGAATTTTTTGCCCGCGGCTTTCTGTTCGTCTGTGATGCCTTTGAGAAGGGTCAGGCGCAGCGCAGGGTCTTTTTCGCAGTTTTCTATGTCTTCCTTGGCGAGTTGGCAGGTGTGGACTGGGTCAAGTCCCTGAACCTTGGAGAATTCGGAATCGGCGATAGACTTTACTTCAAGTTCGTGAAGTCCGCAGAATTCTGCGATTTGCTCAAATGTGAGCGCGGTGTTTTCGATAAGCCATTTTGCAGTGGAACTGGGCATATAAGGATGGTTCATAGGGGTTCCTTTGATTTGATAGAATGTGTAGACGATTTTATACTATACCCCGCCCCAAAAATCAAGTGGAAATTATTTTTCTACTTTAACGGCAGCCGGAAAAGACTGAACTTATCCGCTGGCGGATCATATTTATATTCCGCGCCTTAACTTCATTATTCGCCTGAATATGTTTCGCCTTTAAGCCGTTCACAATCCTCCGCACCCGAGGTCTAGACTGCTTCACAGGCAATGGTGCCATATTACACAACATATCAATCCGAACCGCCAATGAAACATCCAAAACCTGGCGATTTTCAACCAGCATACTTTGCTGCCAATCATGCAACTTCTGACACATTTCATAAAACCCATCGGCTCTGACTTTTTTCATTTGCTCTGGGTCAAGACCCAATCCCTGCTCGTTATCAAACCGAGCCTTGGCATATTCCACGACTTCATCCAAAATACATTTATAACTATTCACATTACAGCCGCCGCAATTTTCAGGGCTGCGGTTCGGACAAAGTTCACAAACCTTGTTCGTATCCGACTGCTCTTTCACCAAATCTTCCAGCCCCATCCGCGTCAGTATATTATAAGACTGCGGGCTGATCGCCATCGGCGCGGAACCCGTGCGCCGCGCGATTTCATTCGTGAATAAATCAAGTTTGTTTTTGTTCACAATCAACCTTCTATAATTTTTTTAACGCTTGCGGGAATGTCGGAAATTTTCACGCGCGTCTGCTGCATCGTATCTCGGTGGCGAAGTGTCGCCGTGCCGTCTTCCAAACTTTGATGATCAATCGTTATACAAACCGGCGTTCCGATTTCATCGTGGCGGCGGTAATTTTTTCCGATGTTGCCGGAATTTTCCATAACCACTCGGCCAAGATTCAGCGCGCGAAGTTCAGTCAAAAGTTTTTCCGATTGCGCCACCAATTCCGGCACATTCCGCGCAAGCGGAATCACTGCCGCCTTTATCGGCGACAATTTCGGTTTTAACTTTAATACGATGCGCGAATTGCCTTCGCCTAAATCTTCTTCCGCGTAAGCATTGTCCATAACGGCGGCGAACGCACGACCTACGCCCATCGCCATTTCAATTACAAACGGAATGTATCGCTCGCCCTTTTCCGGGTCGGAATAAGCCAGTTTTTCAACCGAGTCTTTATTTTCCGCGACATTCGCTTTTATATTAAATTCGCCTTGCGCCTTGGTGTGGGATCCCAGGTCAAAATCCTGGCGGTTATGAAGTCCTTCAACTTCGTCAAACCCGTGCGGGAATTCGTATTCCAAGTCAAACGCGGCCTTGGCGTAATGCGCTAATTTTTCGTGTTCGGTCTGGCGCAGTTTTGTCGCCGGAATTCCAAGCACATCAGTCCACCACTTTATGCGCTCGGTTTTCCAATACTCATACCATTCCATATCGGTAGACGGATGAACAAAGAATTGCAGTTCGGCCTGTTCAAATTCCATCGTGCGGAATAGAAAATTGCGCGGGGTAATTTCATTGCGGAATGCTTTTCCAATCTGCACGATTCCGAACGGAATTTTGTGGTTTGTGGAATCAAGAACATTCTTGAAATTCGTATATGTCGTGGTCGCCGTTTCAGGACGAAGATAAGCATTCACTTCGCCGTTGGAAACCGCGCCGACCGGCAGCCCCATCATCAACTTGAAGTCGCGCGGCTGCATCAAATCTGTCGCGCCGCAAGAATCGCATTTTGTCGGGTCGGCCATTTTATCTTGGCGCATCCGGCAATGGCATTTTTTGCATTCGACTAGCGGATCGGAAAATCCGTCTTCGTGTCCAGAATGTTTCCACATCAGGCGGTTGCTGATTAAGGCGGCGTCAAGTCCCTCTACATCGCCGCGCGCATAAACCATTGCCGACCACCAAAGTTCCTTTATATTTTTGACCAGTTCAATGCCGAGCGGGCCATAGTCATAGAACCCTTTCAGGCCGCCGTAAATTTCGGAGCCTTGGAAAGCGAATCCGCGTCTTTTGCAGAACGATGCTAAATCTTCTAATGATTTCATTGGCATTGCCGCCCCTCTTGTTTTATAGTGTCAGTATTGTATAGACGAATAGATAAAAGTCAATGAAAATAGAGACAAATGGCATTATTATCGGGTTAAGGGTTTATGGGGAACGGGCATTAATCGCCACCACCCTTACACAAACCTCGGGCGTTCTATCCGGCATCATCGCCGGGGCGCAAGTAAGCAAACGCCGCAAAATGGTCGGGCAACTCGGCGCAATAGAATGGGGCGCGCGGCTGGAAGGTCATCTCGGGACTATGCGGTTTATGCCCGAAAGAAACCTAGCGGCACTTATAATGTCGGACGAGCAGGCGTTGGCGATTATGAATTCCGCCTTTGCGATGATTGGCGATTTTCTGCCCGAACGAGAGGCTCATCCAGACATATATTTCGCCACCCTGCGCCTGTTAAGCAATTTGCCGTTCGCCGAAAACAAAATGGCGGAATACTTGCGGTGGGAGGCGGAATTATTGACCGGCATCGGGTATAGCCTTGATTTGACCAAGTGCGCCGGATGCGGCGGCGCGTCCGATTTGACGCACCTGTCGCCGAAAACGGGCAGGGCGGTTTGCGCCCAATGCGCCGCCCCGCACAAAGATAAATTATTTACACTGCCGCTTGGGTTGGCGGAATTGGGACATTTTTTCCAAATGGCGGCGGAAAAGAGTCTGCCGGCCGCTCGTTCTTTATTGTCTTGACACAATTCTGTATCCGGGATAAACTCCGGCGGAATAAAAAAGGAAACAAACCAAATGAAACACAAAGCATTATTAGCATTTATCGCCGTCGCAGGCGCGGCCACATATAAACTTATCCCCAGGGATCTTCGCCGGGCATTATTGTCCGTAGTGGCGGAAAAGGCCGGGGACGCAAGAGACGGGGCGGCGCATGTCGTCAACAAAGTCAAAGGCAAGTTCAATGATTTTTCAGCCGCATTCGGTGATGTGCTGGAAAACAATTATTCGGGCATCAGTGATAAAATGCGTGAAGAAATGCGCGCACGCGAACACGATTGTAATGATGATATGGATGATGGATCTGATATATCTACTGAATATCCGTATGTGAACAGGGAACACATAGACCCGGAATTGGAAATTTATAAATCTGGAATTGTTAAACAAAGGTAAAAGTCAAAATGAATGCAATTATTTTGCACGGCATTGAAAAAGACAGAAAAACTTATCTCGAATTGCCGGAAAGCGATTCAAACCTTGGCTGGTATCCAGTCGCGCAATGGGAACTGACAAAGCGCGGAATTTTAACGCAAACGCCGGAAATGCCGAATCCATATTTGCCAGATCTAAATTATGATGAATGGGTGAAAACAATTTCGCAATTTGATATAAGCCACGATACCATTTTAATCGGACATTCTTGCGGTGGCGGATTTTGGCTGAAATACTTGTCTCTTAATCCGCAAATCAAAGTTAAAAGATTGATACTGGTTGCGCCTTGGATAGATATTGACCGAGAGCATCCGGCATTTTTTGCGGATTGGAAAATTGATGCGAATTTGTCGGCGCGATGCGGCAGAATTGACTTGTTTGTATCATCGGATGATATGGATATTATATTGAAGTCTGTTGATAAGATAAAATCAGTTTATGGCGATAAAATTGAATATCACGAATTTAATGACAAAGGACATTTTTCCTGGGGCTGTATAGGTCGCACCTTCCCCGAACTTTTGGAAATAATATAAATAAGTGGTCTAGGAAAATTATCTTGCCATTGCGCGGACATTAAGCATCCTCGCCATTTGTTCAAGCGGCTCGTCCATCGCGCCAGTCTTCGTAATATGTCCCATCTTGCGTCCAACTTTGACATCCGGTTTGCCGTAAATATGCACGCTCCATCCGGCGGAATTCGCATCGGCAAGTCCATCATAATCCGCGCGACCATTTTCTTCGCCGATGATGTTTTTCATAACCGCTTTGCCCGCAGTCATTTTTGTCGCCCCCAGCGGCAACCCAGCAACGGCGCGAATATGATTCTCGAATTGCGATGTCTCTGCGCCTTCAATCGTCCAATGGCCGGAATTATGAACGCGCGGCGCGACTTCGTTGACCAGAACCTGCCCTGTTTTTGATACGAACATTTCGGTGCAGAAAGTTCCGACCCCTGCAAAACATTCCATAACCTTTTCGGCGGTGTATTTTGCCGCGCTGTGAATGCAAGGATCTATATCCGCGGGCGCAAAGTTTATATCCAATATGCTATTTTTATGAATGTTTTCCGCAACAGGATAAATCACGCATTCGCCGTTTTGCGCGCGGGTTGCGATGACGGAAATTTCCTTGTCGAAGTCCACAAGTGATTCAATCATCAGCGCGTCTTTTTTAATCGGGATGGCATCAATGTCTTCGCGGTTGGAAATTTTCCAAATGCCTTTGCCGTCATATCCTCCGCGGCGGCATTTTATCATAAAGGGCTTTTGCCATTCGTCCCAGTAAGCGCGAATTTCGCTGATGGTGTTGACTGCGCGGAATTCGGGAATTAGTATGCCGGATTTTTCAAGAAATGTTTTCTGCCAAAGTTTGTCTTGGATGATTTTCAAGCTGGCTACGGACGGAAAAATTTTCGCGCCGCGCTTTTCCAGTTCGGCGAGGAGCGGCACGCTTATGTGTTCAAATTCGTAAGTTATGACATCTGATGCGGCGGCGAGCGCGGCGAATCCGGCGGGGTTATCAAAGCCGTTAACTATGTGAATGTCGGCGATGCCGGTGCAGGGGCAGATTGGCGAAGGGTCAAGGACGGCGGCGCGGAATCCGAATTTGTGAATGGCTGGCACCATCATAAGTCCTAATTGTCCTCCGCCGACAATGCCGATAGTTTTTATATTAGTCATTCCAAACCCTTTACAATTTTTGGTTTTAACGGGACTTGAATCCGAGCCATATAAACACACAAAAATTCTGGTGGCTTTGGTGGGACTTGAACCCACACGAAACTAGGTTTCAACGGATTTTAAGTCCGGTCTGTCTACCAATTCCAGCACAAAGCCACTTCGTTTATCAGACAAACCCTAAGCCGGATTCTGTTCTATGCCATAATTCATCTGCCATTCATATTGCTATGATGGTCAAGCTTCCTACCCATCTGCAACGAGGAACGCGTATATGCAGATCTATTTGGAATTGCTGCGGATAGAGTTTGCCGCGTTTCACTCCGGTCTGAACCGGCTCGTCTCTGTGGCACTAGTCCTGGGGTTGCCCCCGGCGGTCGTTAGCCGCTATCCTGTTCCTTGCAGTCCGGACTTTCCTCGGGCGAGTTGCCTCGCACGCTATGGCTTGTCTGTCTGACTTAGTAATAGTAATAGATTTTTTAGAAATTTCAATTAATAAATTATTCTGCTATATTATTATTTTCTACATATTCGGATACTTCGGTAAAGTGTTCGTCATATCCGTTTCCGCGGCGGCCAAATGCAAGCCACATACTAGACCAGCATCCCTTTTCCGCCAATAATTCCTGCACGCGTTTGTCTTGCGCCGCCGGATTGGTCGCTTGGTCATCTGTGTTCACTGCGCCGTCCCGATCATATAATTTGCATTGAATGTCGGCTTCCAGTTTATCGCACCAATATGCGAATTTCGCCTCTGCCGTTTCCTTCGCATCAAATTCTAAGATCAAAGCGACAATTTCATCCCGCCTAAGAATTCCGTCCAACGCACGCGAAACTGCATCGTGTCCTTGCGCCAATTTTTCATCGGGCGCGATGTCCCAAATGGTAAGGTCGCCGATTATGGTTTCTTCCAGTTCGTGCAGCGCGAGCATCATTACGACCTTGCGGATGTCGATGGTGTAGTTGTATTGGCTCCACATTGCGATGGCGAGTTGCTGAACGCCGAATATATGTTCAGCGATGCTTTCAAGGCGGTCGCGCTTGACATTCCAAAGTCTCCACCCTGCCCGGATAGAGTTTTTAAGTTTATTGCATAGGACATAGAATTGAATAACGCTTTGGGCTTTGTTGGTTGTCAGGGACATATTTTGAACCTTAATACTCTATTATAATACAGAAATCAATATGAACACATTAGATAACGCGTATTGCGCCGTTTTTGGCGAGCGGAGTGTATATGGATATACATGACCGAGCCAAAAACCAGCAAAAGCAAGTTAGATGATGTGGTCAGATTGATTTATTGGCTCGGGTGGTAGGATTCGAACCTACGACCAATTGATTAACAGTCAACTGCGCTACCGCTGCGCCACACCCGAATGCCCTCAATAATATACCGCGTCCGCCCAGTTTGCAAGTTTATTTTTTGCCCTTAACTTTCGGATGTTTTTGTGATATAATGGTGGTAATAGAGGGAAGAGATGTCGTTGTTTTCAAGATTTTCTTTGGCTGTGGCAGTCGCTGCCTTGCCGTTGGCGGCAAATGCTGTCAGCAATATGACCGTGCCTGCCGCGGCAGGATCAAACGCGCCCGGCGCGACCAGTGCCGCCAATGCTATGACCCGCGGAAATGCTGGCAAGGGACAGGAAATTCGCCAGCAATATATGCAGAATTATTATATGAATAATGTGCCGGATGTTGATACGGCTTGTCGGCAAAAAATCTATAATTGCCTTTCTCAGTATTGCGGCGACATGACGACGATTCCCGGCGTGATGCCTGGCCGGTGCCAGTATGCGTCCGAAGGCGAACTTTATAATTGGGCTGTGCTGTGCATTCAGAAAGATTACGAAGACTTGATGCCGCAGTATAATTTCAAGAATATGCGGACGAACTTGCCGACGAATACGGCGGCGCGGCTGTGCCCGTCTTATATCCAGCAGGAATTGATGACTTATTTGTCTATGGCGAATATGGCGGATTCATTGGCCTTGCAAAGGTCAAGCGGCTGTGTAAATGCGCGTGCGGAATTGGCGGCGGCGTTATCGTGCCACGAGACGACGATGGTTTATGCGTATGAATCGAGCAGTATGTTGCAAAGTATGTTGACTGATAGTTGCGGCTCGGGCGTTGCTGGCGGCAGCACGACTATGGTTCGGAATTTTTTGCAGGCGGGAAATGTAGGTGCGAATGTTTGGGGCTGGATGGAAAAATTGGTGAATTTGGACGCTTCGGAAAAAGCCCGGGGGTTCGAGGTTAAGGTAGACGCGATTGCGGCGGGATATGTAAATAAGATGAACGCGGCGTGCGGCGAGAATATGCAGTTTCAGGCGGTAAAGAGGCCGGTTGATAATAGTCCGACGACATTGCAGAATTTGGCGAATTTGGCATTGGGTATGTCGCCGCTTGGCAAACAGGCTGCGGCGGCGGGCAAGTCATCGGGCGGTGCTTCATTTCCGGGAACTGGCGGGGCGAGCGGCTCTGGTGGAAATCTGACTATGACGATTAATTCCAATTATGCGATTTATGATTATGCAACTGCGGCGCAGGTTGTGCAGGCGGGACTAACGAATCCGATAACCGTGCAAAATCCGTTTTTGACCAGCAAGCAAATGAACGATATGCAGAATGCTCAGAAAAGCGGCACGAAAGTATTTATGATTAAGGATCAATCAAGGTGTTTTATTGTAGCGATGGACGCATTGACACAGGCGGAGAATAATTTGCTTGCGCCGCACCTTGCAACTTGTGCTTATAATTGACATTGTTTTTTATATTAACAAAACAATGTCATCCCCCGACTTGATCGGGGGATCTCGGCAAAATAATTTGCCCCGCCACCCGCCCCCACACTTCCCACCTGTCCCACAGGCACGGAATACAATTCTTCCACCAATTCTTGCGCCTCTTCAAACTGCTGCGTCCAACAGAATATAGATAATGGATACATCATCCCTCAAAATACTTCTTCTACTTGCTCCTCCTGCAA
>JAITCH010000014.1 GCA_031283185.1 Rickettsiales bacterium
GAAACTTTTTATCTTCGGACACTTGTTCCGGCTTTACTCCAAGTTTATCCACGATAACTTTCTTCATTTCTTCGAATGTATTTGACATCCTTTTCCCTTTGTTTTAATTATCTTGCGCCACCAGTCTTTACTAGTCAGCAATTACAAAAGCAAAGTATAACCAGTTATAACAAGAAAGTCAAGTCTTAGAGTGCCCTGTCCGATTAACCCGTTGAATTAAGTAGAAAATAAAAAAAGGGGATGACCTGCGTCAGTGCCCCACAGAGATATTCCCTATTGTATTTCCCCAACCGAAAAATCTGGCTGACCTTGCCGTGAATAATATTGCGAAAATTTCTGTGTGATTTCCTTTGTGAAAGCGGGAAGAATTTGGGCGACTCTTGCATAACTACTTACAAAGTCATTATATTTAATCGACGCCACTTCCCTAAAATTTAAAAATGTTATGGCATCAATCAATGAACTTTTAGGAAGACAATACGCATACGGCACTTTATAATTGCAAAGATTATTTCGATCCACGCAGTTAGTATTGTTCTGTAATTTGCACAACAAAACAAAATCTGTCTTCGGGTTTCCATTGTCTCTAACAACTAAGTCGCATTCCGGAGTTAGAACAACAAAATATTCGCTTGTATTGTTATTTTTAACAATACTGCCAGTTTTGACACCCGTTCCGACAGGAGGAATCATAAACATTTCCTCTTTAACCGCTTCACTAAAATTTTCAAGATGCGCCGAGATGCAAGCAGCGATATATCTAGACAAGATTCCTTCAGTATCTTTACCAGCAATTTTATGATCAATCCATTTGTCTATATCTTTTATGATGTTTTCCTTATAGACACGCTGAACAAATTCATATAATTTGCCTTTGCCTCCGATTATCTGCATAAGTCCTGTGTTATACAACCTATGAGCATATTCAATAACTTGCTTATATGTAGTTTCATCACCTTTCGTATATTTTCTTACAACAAATTGCCCTGCATAACTTATATTTTCCGGGGTGCCCGTATATATATAAATCGGAACATTTTGCAAGGCTCGTTCTATCTTTTTTATAATGTTATTTCCTGCATCAATATCTGCATCAACACTGCCGGCAGCATCTTTCAATTTTATATCAACTATGACGGCATCATAGTCCGACAAGCTTTTGAATACATCATCAAACTGCGCCACAGATGCAATATTTTTGGCCTCAATTGCATTGTTATTTTGTGAGTTATATAGCCCCAGTGCCGTATTGAAAGCATCAATATCACTAGGCGTGTCTTCTATAAACAATATTTTCATCATTGTGCCCTCTTGTTAAATGTTAACTTAAAATGTGCACCATTCTTTGAATGTAATGCCATAAGTTGCCCGTTGTTTCGTTCACTCGCCTCACCAGCTAAAGCTAGACCTAGTCCAGTTCCATCCGGCTTAGTGGAATATCCGGGATCAAATATTATGCCTGATCCTATATTTTCTTCCGTGATTCCTTGCCCATTATCCTTAAAATCCAAAACTATCGCATAATCAGTTTCCGAAACGATAACACAAATCATTTTGTTGTTATTTTTTGTATCATTTTTCAACCAATAAACGCTATTGTCTATTAAGTTAGTAAGAATCACTGACATATCACTTAACCAACATTCAAGTTTTATAGACTTATCACAAGCGACAGAAACCGTTATTTTATTATCCGTCAAAATTTTTGAATATATTTTAAAACTATTATCAATCATAGACTCAACATTTTCCAGTTTCTTTCGTCCGCGGCGACCGGCGGCCAAAGGATCAAGCCGTTTAAACAATTCAGCTAACTGCTTCGAATTATCCTTTATCTCATTCATAATTCTGATAACTTCATTCAGCGTATTATCCTTTGTATTTTTTTTAAGCAAAGTTATATACTCAGTTATATTTGATGCCTGATTGGAAAAATAATTCAGCGGTTTGCGACCCTCATGCAAAACAACATTCATAATCTTTCCTAGGGTGGCTTGTCCTTGATAAACGGCCATCTTTTGCACAAGCTCATCAATAACTTTTTGTTTTTCCTCTTGATCTTTGTTGATTATTTGCTCCACCTGTTGAAGCTCATTTTCATCTTTTAAAACCTTTCGAACCGCCTTTTTCAAATTCTCAGCATCAGACAGCGCATCTATGGAATCTTGAGTGTTTTTTCGCTCGGACGACATATGACGAAATTTATATCGTCTATCCTCCAATTCCCATATAACATTATGAGACAATTCAACTAGCATATTGTATGCTTCATTCTCTTTTAATCCATCTCGAGCACTTTTTTCAAGCAAATTAGATTTGTCTTCATTCTCTATGCTTATAAAACCTATCACTTGGTTCAAACCTACGCGCATAGTTGGATTTTGTACTCTGCGCTCATCTAATTTCAACCAGTCATATCCTGGATCGCCTAATGGACGAATCCTAAATCCATTTCTGTATACGCCAACTCCAATAAATTTATCGAGAAAGCTCTTCGCTTGTATGACTGACGAAAAATTTGCCCTCTCTTTTTCCGGCACTCTTCCCATCAAATATTCTATTGAGTCCTTATCCCTGTCATAGACCCTTATGTCAAAGGTGACCTCACCCACATTAAGAACTGGACTGCCTTTTCGTTGTTCTAACAATGATATGCTTTTGGTTTCATTCGCGCCTTTCTTCTGGTTCTGATAAGTCAATGAAACTGCCCCGCCTTTAACATTGCCAAAGATTCTATAATCAAAATATTCTAATATATTAATAGGCTCTATATTTACAACCTGCTTCTCTTTAGATAAGAGGTCGATTCCTTGATATGCCAAGGTTATTTCAAAATCCTCTTTGTTCGTGTGGAGTGGGGATATAAGTTTTCTAAGTTCCAATTGAAGATTTGATATTTTATCCATATTCCAAAAATCAGCATATTCCTTGCCACCTGCCACTGAAATTTTTGTATAAGACGGAGTCTTAACTTGTTTTGTTTCAACTAAAATATCAACATCATCTATAAATGCTGCTTTTTCAAACTTTTCCCAATCCAGCAAAATTTTGGTATTATTTCTATTTTCATCAGTAGTATCAAGTAACAATTCATTGCCGAGTACAGAGGCAGCATACCTTCCTATCCCTTTCTTGCCTTGCATAATCCTTCCATTGGGTGAAACTTTGCGTTTATGTTTATCATCAGTAGAAAGAACGAGCCATTTGTTGGTTATGCTATCATAAGTCATCCCATGTCCATCATCCTCCACAGAAATTTCAATTCTTTTAGCATTAATTTTATTAATATCTATCTTTACTTTTTTTGCATCAGCATCATAGGCATTCTTGACTAACTCCACTATTGCAGCATAATCGTCCTTTATTAAATCACGCCCGATTGTAAGTATGTGCCTACCTGCTGGTCGGATTTTGAAAATTTCAGTCTTACTCATTTTTCATGTCCCTTTTTATATTTTCCGCTATTTGTTTGGCTAAATAAACCGGAACTGCATTGCCAATTTGTTTGAATGCACTAGTCAGACTTTCCTTTCCATCGGTAGATTCAAAATAATAGTCATCTGGAAAAGTTTGTAGTCGCGCAGCCTCCCTAGGAGATATTGATCGGTTCTGATTAATGTCAGGATGTATGTAGTAATGTCCATCCTTGGAAATATGGGCGACTACTGTGTGTGCAGATTTCAAATCTCCGCCCACAACTTTGAATCTATCTGTAAATGCCGTCTTGTTTTTATGCGTTTGTAATCTAGACGGAATGTCATTATAGTTCAGCCTCCGATCTTTTTTGTCGCCATTGTTCCACTTCTCCACGACTAGCTTGTATATATCCAAATCTCGTTTATTATGTGGCCGCGTTTTGTGAAGTGTGACTGGAAAATTGCTTTTAATTCCCAAATCAAACAGAACGGCACAACTTTTCTTAGTTTTTGCTACCTTATTAAACTTGTCACCAGCCGTTAGTGGCGGAAGATCTCCAAATATCTGAGATATGGTTGCTTTAAGCACTTGTTTTAACAAATTTAATTTTATAGGTTTAAATCCTTCTCGCGTTCCCACTATTATTATACGCCTACGATTTTGCGGAACTCCATATTTGTCTGCTGAAATAATTTGAGGTTCCGGCACCACATATCCAGCATCTTTAAATCCTTTCATCATAAGATCAAAATACCTTGTTCCATTTTTATCCTTAGCAGAAAGCAGTCCCATCACATTTTCAAAAACGAAATGCCTTGGCTTATATTTCTTAAGAAATTCAATATAGAATTTGAATAACCAGTTGCGTTTGTCATCGCGCATTTTTCCAGCATCCCTAGCTCGTCCAACCAAAGAGTATGCTTGACATGGTGGCCCTCCTACAATTAAATCAAGTTTATTTTTATTAATAACATGGTCTATCTTAACAAATATATCTTTAAGTGTTTCCGACCCTATCTCAGAATTTACCACAGAATCGATGATTCTTTTAGGCACAGATTTATAAAGCGCATCGCGATCGATTTTACCCAATAGATAATCCGAATAAATCTTGGTTTTGCCAGTTTGGGACAAATAATGGAATGCCATGCGTGTTTTAAGAGAATAACACGCCGCTTTATCCATCTCAATATGAACAAGTGGGGAGAATCCGGCTTGAACAAACCCCTCAGAAAGGCCTCCACAACCAGCAAACAGATCTATGAATGTTATTTTCCTCGGCATATGGCAAATTCCTTGCTATTTATCAATCCTGTTAGACATATTATAACATTGGAGCGACTTTGTCCAAAGCCAATTTTACTAGGTTTTGATACGAAATATCAATTATCGCCAAAAAATCTTAGTAGGGTCATATATGTGAATAAAACTCAGCCAAAATCAACCACTTATCCAAACATAAGAAAACTTTCTTGCATTCGCCCCCACGCCGTTCCATAATCGCACCGCCTTCCCCTAATGAGGGCTTTCATATAACCAAAAGGAGTAAGTATGAAAAAACAAGCAATGGGTGCGATAACTGCGATAGCGGCATTGACCGGCGCGGCGACAGCAGCCCCAATAACAAACATAGAGAACCCCTTATATATCCCGACGACCAGCGAAGTCTATTCACGGACTGCGCTTGGCCTGGTGTATAAAAAGGCAGATGCAACGGTTGCGATGACGACCAAGGGCGCGGCGGGTCAGACGGAGTTTCCGATCTGGAACGCATATCAAGACTTGGGTTTTGGTATAACTGACAGGCTTGCGGTTCGCGGCGCGGTTCGTTATACACAGAACGACGATATTAATCGCAAGGGCGTATCTGGCGGAAATGTTGGTTTGAATTACCGAATTTTCGACGGCGCGACGACGAATGGCATTGTCTGGGATATGTATGGCGCGGCATTTTTGGGCGGTCTGTCCACAATGACTGGCGAGTTCATAATGAAACTGGACGGCAAAAAATACTTCAACTATGACAATTATACGAATGGCCGTTGGGGCGCGTATCTTGGAACATTGGTTGGTAAAGAATTCGGCAAATTATCAGTTGCGGCTTGGGGCGAAGTCCTTCAAACCATCGGCAGCGATAATAACGAAATCAGCCTGAAAACAAGCAAAGCGACTATGGAAGGTGCCTTGACTGTTTTGGGCGGTTCTGCCGCAATATCTGCCTGTTTGGCTAATCCATCAGGAGCAGGTTGTTCCACAATACTAGCCGGTTTTTTGGGCAATCCTACTGCACAAACTGCTTATGCCATTACCCAAATGCCTAACAACATTTCGGTCAATCTGAAATCGACTTTGGAATATAATGCCGGACTTCGCGCATTGTATGAAATTGATTCGGCTTGGTCTGTTGGCGGACACTTCACATACAAATTCCATGCGGATAATGGTGTGAATTCGATGTCGACCAAAATAACGAACTCGGCGGCGCA
Organism: Rickettsiales bacterium; assembly: GCA_031283185.1. Lineage (GTDB taxonomy): Bacteria > Pseudomonadota > Alphaproteobacteria > Rs-D84 > Rs-D84 > WQXN01. Next base: position 5,904 of record JAITCH010000014.1, read on the forward strand.
AAGCTTCTCCAACCAATTGGTTGCGGGTATGAAGAACATGGAAGATGGATTCTCTGAATACATTGTTGGTGTTCTTGCGGCGAATCAGATAACCGAAGCTGTGCAAATTGCTGCATATGCTGATTGGACATTTGATACGGCGAATAAAAATTCGCAGAATGGATCGGATGCAAAGGCGGAACTTGGTGTTCGTCTGAACGCCCGGTTTTAATTTGCCGAAATCAAAACAAAAAACAAAATGCTAGACAAAATGGGGCGGCTTTCCGCCCCATTTTTAATTCCCCTCCAAGGTGGAGGGGTGCCCGCAGGGCGGGGTGGTTGGTGCTTGATAATCGCACAAAATTCCCCTTCGCTGGCGAAGGGGTGGCACGAAGTGCCGGGGTAGTGGTCAATAAAATTCCCCGCCAATGGTGGCGGGGTGGACGGCGTAGCCGGACGGGGTGGTTAGACTCATCTTCCACATAGGAACACCCTCCCCTTGTAATCTCCCTCCCTCTCCCCTACCCTTGCCCCTATGACAAACCAAAAGCCTTATATCAAAATCACTCGGGACGGCCCTTATATGGTGTTCGGCTTATCGAAGATTGCAGAGAAAATAATCCTAACAGACGGAAATGGCATCTCGGTCAAATACGGCAACGGCGATGTTTTTCAAGTCAAAACCGACCCAGTTGCGGTGTGCCGATGCGGCCGGTCGTTGCACGCGCCATTTTGCGACGGGTCGCATATAGAGGGTGGCTTTGACGGCACTTGCACTGCGCCCAAAACCCCAATTCTGAAAAATGCCGAACTCATCCAAGGCGACAAAATTGATCTTGCGGATAACGAGCGGTATTGTGCTTTCGCCCGGTTTTGCGATGCGGGCGGGCGGATTTGGAATCTGGTAATGGCAGGGGGCGAAGTTGCGGATGATATGGCTGTGCGAGAGGCGACCCTTTGCCCGGCGGGGCGATTGTTAATGTTCACCAAGGACGGGCACAGCCTGGACGAAAAATACGACCCGGAACTCAATACGATAGAGGACAGCGGCCTAAAAATCAGCGGCCCATTGTGGGTAAAGGGCGGAATAGTAGTAGAGGACGAAAACGGCGCGACATATGAAATTCGGCAGAAACAGACGCTTTGCCGATGCGGGCGAAGCGGGAATAAACCATTTTGTAATGGTGCACACGCCTCCTCTCGCTTTCTCGCCCACAAATCCCCAACCAAATAATCCCCCTTGCTCAAAAGTCCCCTTCGCTGGCGAAGGGGTGTCCGGCGCAGCCGGACGGGGTAGTGGTAATAAGTAGTCGGCTTCGCCGACACCACACTTTTTCCCTTTTCCTTTTACCTTTTACCTTTTATAATGTTTATATGAAAGCCCTTGAAAAGATCTTATCAGAGCGCGGTGCTCGCTTACACCCTTGCGGTCCTCGCCGAAGGGGATTAAATCCTGCGCCTCGTCATGCGTTATTGCCGTTTATGCGTCCGCATGGTTTTTTTCGTTCCTTATTTCATATAATGTCGCCGTTTATGTTGGCTGCGATTGCGGCGTGCGGCGCGTATTTTCTGGTAATTTTGGCAGAGATGCCGTCCCTGGACGCGATATTGACAGAGACCCGCACGCCATCGGTCATTATTGTGGATCGTAGCGGCTATGAGATTCGGAGTCTTGGTCGGCTTATGGGCGATCCTGTTACGACTCGGTCTGTTCCGCCATATGTGTGGCAGTCGATAATTGCGATAGAAGACAAAAGATTTTTAGAGCACGGCGCATTAGACCCGGACGGCTTGATGCGTGCGATTGCGAAAAACATTGCGGCGCGAAGAGTGGTTCAAGGCGGCAGCACGCTTTCACAGCAGCTGGCAAAGAATTTGTTTCTTGGGTATAAGCGAACTTGGTCGCGCAAGATGCAAGAATTGATACTTGCGTTTTGGCTGGAAGAACGATTTTCCAAACAGCAGATTTTGGATCTGTATATGAACCGGGTGTCGCTGGTCAAGGGTATGCGCGGCCTGGACGCGGCGGCGCGGGATTTATTTATGAAGACGGCGGATGAATTGACATTGGCGGAATCTGCGATGATAACGGCGATGTTAAAGGCACCTACGACTTACAATCCGGCGCGCCGCCCCGAGAATGCAAAGAAACGGGCGCGCATTGTGCTTCGTGCGATGTTGGATCAGAAATACATTTCGGCCAAGCAGTTTGAAGATGCGAATTTGCGTCTTGATAAATTCAAGCCGCCGGTTCGTAATGACGAGCAGATTTATAGATACTTTGCGGATTTCATTGTTGATGACATTCGGTCGCGCTTTGGGGAAATTACGACTGATATGATTGTGCATACTACATTGGATAGCCGGTTGCAACAGCGCACATCAGAGATATTGAATAAAAAGTTAGCGGATAAAAACGCGGGCGCATCGCAGGGCGCGGCGGTGGTGTTTGATAATGACGGCGCGATAAGGGCGATGGTGGGCGGCTTGGATTACCAGCAAAGTCAGTTTAATCGCGCGACTGCGCTGCGCCAGCCGGGTTCAGCGTTCAAGTCGTTGGTGTATTTGGTCGCGTTAGAGCGCGGCTTGACGCCGATGCACTTGGTAATTGACGAGCCATTTGGAATTGGTGATTACAGCCCGAAAAATTATCACGAGAAATATTATGGCGAGATTACGCTTGGCACGGCATTTGCGAAATCGGTAAATTCGGTGCCGCTGAAATTAACCAAGGAATATAAGTTGGATAATGTGCTAAGGATGGCTGGACGATTGGGTGTCGGGACAAAGTTGCGGCGCGAGTATTCTACAATACTGGGCGCAAGCGAAATGACATTGATGGAATTGACGACTATGTATGCTGTTATTTTCAATGGCGGCGTATCGGTTGTTCCGTATGGGATAAATTACATAACGGATAGTTATGATAATGTATTATTTCAGCGCAAGGCCTCGGCTCCGGCTCGCTTGCTTGGGACGAATACGGTAAGCGAGATGATGGTGTTGTTGCAGGAAGTTGTTCGAAACGGGACAGGCAAAAGGGCGTATGTTGCAGGCAAAACAAGGGGCGGAAAAACGGGGACGAGTCAAGATTCAAGGGACGCGTGGTTTATTGGTGCGGCGGACGATCGGACGATTGGCGTGTGGGTTGGCAATGATGATTATACGCCGACTAATAATATCACTGGCGGGACATTGCCTGCCGAAATCTTCAAATCAATTATTGAATAATTACAATCGCACAAAGTCCCCTTCGCTGGCGAAGGGGTGCGCCGTAGGCGCGGGGTAGTGGACAATAAGTCATCCCGGGGCTTGACCCCGGGATCTCGCCGAATAAAATTCCCCGCCAATGCTTGTCGCGCCGTAGCGAAGCGCAGGCGGACGGGGTAGTTAGACCCCTTTACCATCTACCCTCTCACTTCTTCAACTCCCTCAACATCTCCTCTGCCGCATCTAAACTCGCAGCCTTTTTAGACGCGCCTTTGCCGATCGCGCACTTTTCACCCGCCCGCACTTCTACAACGAATTCCGGGTTGTGCGAACTGCCATTGGCATCGGAATAAATATAGATGGGAAGTTGCCCGAACTCACGATGGCATAATTCTTGCAGTTCGGTTTTTGCATCTTTTGGCGGCACTTCGTATGCCTGTGCAAATGGCAGGATAAGTTCGCGCACTGCGCCGCGCGCGGCGTCCCATCCGCCATCTAAATATATTGCACCAAAGACTGCTTCCATTGCATCGGCTGTTATGTTGTTGCGATTGTTTGCTGTCAGATGAGAGTGTTTTATATTCGGAAAAAGGTTGACGCCTTCGGCGATTTGCATAAGTGTTGCGCCGGATACAAGGGCTGCTTGCCGTTGTGCCAACGCGCCTTCATTTTCATTTGGAAAGAGTTCGACTAACAATTCTGCGGCAACAAGACCCAGGACGCGGTCGCCCAAAAATTCCAATCTTTCATTGTTGAATTGTTTGTCGCGCCCACTTTGCACTAATGCAAGATTCAACAAGTCTTGATTCTTAAATTCATAATTTATTTTAATCATTTATTTTCCTGCCCCCGCCGCCGGGGGCGGGTGTCAGGCAAAGCCTGACGGGTGGGGGTAATTTTTACTTCACTATTCGCCCGAATCTCTCAAATCGCAATTTGTATTTCCAGTCCCATACGAATGGTAATGGGGCGTAATAATTATGAGAATAGAAAATAAACCAAACGCGTCCCATTAAATTATCTGCCGGGACAAAGCCAAGTCCCGCGCGCGAATCGGCGGACAGGTCGCGGTCATCGCCCATAAAAAAGTAATGACCGGTTGGCACTTGATATACTGGGGTGTTGTCGTATCGGCCGTTATCGGTTATTTTCACAATTTCATATTTGCGTCCGTTTGGCAGGGTTTCTTCATACAGGCTGCCCTCGTGAATGATGCATTCATCTGGTCTCAGGCGGCAGATGGCATCGTCTTTATATTCGACCGTGTATTTGTAATCGGCGGGCTTGTTGTCTTCGAAAATTTCGTTGCCTTTGATAACCATAATGTGGTTCAGCTTTGAATCAACGCGTTGAAAGCCTGCGTCTCTCAGCATTTTCGGAAGGATTGCGATGACATAGCGACCTTTATATTCGCGTTTAATTTGTTCGTTGTTGATGTAGAGGCGACCTGCGCGAACTTGGATAGAATCACCTGGCATACCGATCAGGCGTTTAACATAGTCGGTGGTATTGTCTGGTGTGCGGAATACGATGATGTCGCCGCGGACTGGTTTTTTCTCCCAGAAACGACCTTCCCAAAGTTTCCAAGAACCGAATGGGAATGAATAGCGCGAGAATCCGTAAGACCATTTTTGGACGAAGATATGGTCGCCGACATGGAGAGTTGGGATCATAGAACCGGATGGGATATTAAAGGGTTCCAATAAGAAACTGCGGAATAGAATAGCGATTATACCGGCCCAAATTATGGTTGAGATCCATTCACCGAAACTACCTTCACCGCGTTTATATTTTTTAGACATATTGAATCCTTTTTTGCGACTGGGCTATAATACATTATAAAATCCCATTTGCAAATGATTTTCTTGATTTTTACTAAATTAATACTTATAATGCCCGGCACGCAGCACCCTTGGAGGCTGCATTAACCAAAGGACAAACAAATGGCGAAAATAACGCTTGAAGTCGGAATTCGCTCGCGCACTGGCAAGGGGGCCAGCCGCAGCAACCGCAAAAACGAACTGATTCCCGGGATTATCTACGGGGAGAAAAAGAACCCAACCCCGATTGAGATTCCAGCCAAAAATTGGATTCAGTTGATAGAGAAACCTGGGCTTCGGACAAAGCAATTTGAGATTAAGACGCCGAGCGGCGCGGAAGATGCGATGCTTGTAGCGATTCAGTATCATACTGTTACGGACAAACCGATTCATGTTGATTTCAAACGCATTAATATAAAGCATCCTGTAAATGTGAATGTTCCTGTTGTATTGCTTAACGAGGCGACTTCGCTGGGTGTCAAAGCTGGTGGAGTTGTTAACTTTGCGATGCGTAAAATTGCGATTGTGGCCAAGATTGATGTTGTGCCGGAGATGATAGAGATTGATTTAGCGGCGTTACGGATTGGGGATTCGGTGCACGGCCGGGATGTCCAGTTGCCTGCTGGGGTCAGCTTAGGCTTGCATCAGGCGGACTTGGCATTTGTTGCGATAACGGGCAAAGCGGAAGAAAAGGAAGAAGCACCTGTGGCGGCTGCGGCGGCTGCGGCGGCTCCGGCGGCTGGTGCGAAACCTGCGGCTGGCAAACCTGCACCTGGTGCGGCACCTGCGCCTGCCAAGGATGCGGCCAAACCCGCTGCCAAGAAATAACAGCAGAAATGTTTTTATAATAAAAGTCATCCCGGGGCTTGACCCCGGGATCTTGCATTTAATTCCCCTTCGTTGGTGTCGCACTCAAAAGTCCCCTTCGCTGGCGAAGGGGTGGCACGGCTCTGCCGTGCCGGGGTAGTGGTAATAAAAATTCCCCGCCAATGGTGGCAGGGTGTCGCGCCGTAGCGAAGCGTAGGCGGAAGGCGGGGATCTCAAATTGTAAAATGCAAATAAATTCCCCCTCCAATTTTCCATTTATTTATGATATAATACTAGAAATATCGGAGAGAATTCATGGAAAAAGCCATATCATTTTTTGTCAGTTCAGTTTTCACGATTTCGGCCACATTGATGGGCGCGGCGGATGCGGCGACCTGGTCTCGGACTGATCCACGGATTAATAATGTGTATAGCGCGGGTCAGGGCGCGGCGAATGCGTCTGTCAGTATTTCAACGCCGGAATTGGGTGGCGGAACGGGGGTAAATTTGCTGACCGAGGCACCTGCCCTGATAGAGCAGCAAAAGAAAGCGGCCGAGGCTGCGGAACAAGCGCGCTTGACCAAAGAGTTGCCCATTCGCGTTGCGAATCATATGACAGAGATGAAGATCAGGAATGGCGACAATTCGGCTGGCGTAGATTTAGATGACTTACATATTTGTGCCTCTATTTCTGTTGGCGCGACATTTGCGTGGGACAAACCTACGATTAAAACGGGCATTGGTCATATTGATATGAATAAAGATGATTGTGTTATGGAGGTTGAGTTACGGATGAACCGACCGAACAAATTGGATCCCAATAGGAACGAGCAGTTATCTCTTGCGCGAATGAATGTGCCATACGGGACGATTGTTGATTGTCATTTAGATTCATTTCCATCAGAGGGATATTTGCCGGACATAATGGCTGCTGGTGTAGAATTACCTGCGGATCGCGCTCCTGAAATGGCGGATGTAGAAAAGGTTATGAATTCGGAGAGAAAGCAGAATGCCTGGTTCAAGGTTTTGGGCGCGGCGGTTATTGGTGGCGTTGGCGGAAATATGCTCAGCCAGGGGAATAGTGGCAAGATGGTTGGATTAAAGGACATTGGTGGTGCGGGCTGGGCGAAGACTTTGGGCGGCGCGGCGATTGGCGCGGGCGGGATGTATGTAGCGCAGGAGAGCATGGGTTATCAGGGCGGGACGATGTTGGAAAGCGCGATGATGGGCGGCGCGGGCGGCGCGGTACTTGGGAATATGACCGCGGGTCTAACCGGCTACGGCGATGATGTATTAAAGTTCGGAAGTTGCGATGGCAAGGATAGTGATTCAGAAGAATGCATCTGGGGCTTTGTATATGATACATCAGATATGTATGAAAATGTTCCAGTTGTCTGTGATGTTAATTTTAATTGTAGGTTGATGGGAGAACTCGTCCCAAACCAGTCTACTTTTATGTTATCTCTATCTAGTGTTAACTCCTCGAGGAAATATTTTTTAGTTGATGCCGATGTCAAAAACGCGGGTACAGCTGCGTCTAATTCATCATCATCATCAGCAGCAGCACCAGTACCAGCAAATAACAAACCCTGGAATACTACCAAACCTGTATTTTGTAGAAACTTTAAAGCTATTAATGCTCCTACCTGCACCAAGCATTCGGATGCAGACTGTATTGATAAAAAGCAGAATTCCATCGGAAATTTTACCAATGATCCGGGATCGAATGGAGAAATCACTCCAACAACCACCAAGACTAATTTTCTTATCGGCACTTGCACCACAGGCGGAACCCCAAGAAGAAAGTTTTTAAATTTGGCAGCCAGCGGTTGCAGCAAACCTAAAAACACAAAAGATTTCGAAACCAATTGCAAAAAAGATGACCGCAAATGTTCAGATACATCAATTTCCCAAGCAACATCTTGTAAAGAATTTGAACCTGCTATGATCAGTGCAACTGACGGCGGGATATTGGATCTCAGTAATAAAGCGCGAAACAAGGCCACACTTATCGGTGCGGCTGGTGGTGCTGGTGTGGGCGGCTTTTCTGGATATAAGAGGGCGGAAGACGAGATGCAGCAGCGTCTTTTTGCAGCTCAGAAGGAATGGGAAGAAAGCCAGAAAAAGTTTGGATGTTATTCCGGCGCGAAGTTTTTTGGTGTATATGGCCAACCATTCAATGTCCCCCTCCCCCCCAAAAAATAGCTAAATGCAATAAATTCCCCGCTTTCTTTTGTCAGCCCCGCGGCTTGTCGCGCCGTAGCGAAGCGTAGGCGGAAGGCGGGGCTAGGGCTTAAAATCGCGGGCGCAGCCCGCCAAAATAATAATGTCATCCCGGGGCTTGACCCCGGGATCTTGCATTTAATTCCCCGCCAATGGTGGCGGGGTGTCCGGCATAGCCGGACGGGGTGGTTAGAAAGCGGGGTGGGGTCTCCCGACCCCACCCCGAACATTTTATCACCTTAACTTAATACTCTAAACCCCATACAAACTCTGCCCATTATCAGTCAGCCAGTCGCGTGCGCGTTGCCACCCGCGCCCATACAATCTCCCGACTTCCAGCCAAAATTGCGGCGAATGGTCAAAGTGTTTCAGATGTGCGAATTCGTGTGCGATGACATATCGGGCGACTTCCGGCGGCGCGAACGCCAACCGCCACGAAAAAGCGATGCGTCCGTTTGAAGCGCAGGATCCCCAACGCGAAGTAGTATCTTTCAGACTGATTGTGCCATTGCATTTACCGCCCATTTTGCAAATTTGTTCCTTGGCGAATTCCATAAATTTAAGTTTCACATATCGTTCGAATCTCGCGCGCGTGGGCTGTTCAACCAGATATTTTTTTCCAAGTAAGATGACAACATCGCCCTGTTTAATTTTCAGTGGTTCGACTTCGGAAAATTTCGCGCTCAACCATTTGCGTTTGAATTCAAGGAATTTTATGATGTCGGCTTCGCGCGCGCCGACGGGTCGGGATACGGAAATTTTGCGGGCTGGGGTAAATTTCGGATGGATAATTATGCTGCGTGAATTTCTGCGAGTGATAATTTCGACGGGCAACTTTTCACCATTTAATAAACTAAAAAACATTTTCTTTCCTTATGATTCCCCTTCGTTTGTGTCGCGCTCAAAAGTCCCCTTCCGGGCGTTGGGGTGTCGCGCCGTAGCGAAGCGTAGGCGGACGGGGTAGTGGTAAATAATAATTCCCCTCCTGTGGAGGGGTGGCACCGAAGGTGCCGGGGTGGGTCTACCCTTATTATTACCACATCCACCTACCCTCTTCCCTCTTACTTTTTCAATTCCACCAAAATCACCTTTGCAATTTTCTCTCCTGTGAATCCGAACTCAGACATAACCGCATCTGCACTGCCCGATGCACCAAACCTATCCACACCGATGGCAAAGTCCGCAAATTCCCGCCATCCAAATGTCGCGCCAGCCTCAACGGACACAACAAAACTTTCTCCAGATTGCAAAACTGCATCCCGATATTTCTGCGTTTGTTCACGAAATATTTCAACCGATGGCATTGAAACCACGACAGCATTTATATTTTGCTCTGCTAGAATTTTCGCCGCTGAAATAGCGACTGCGATTTCCGCCCCAGTCGCAATTATAGTAATATGCCTTTTAATTCCCCCCCAAGGGTGGGGGGGTGTCTGCGAAGCAGACGGGGTGGTTCGATTTTTCCAAACAACATATCCACCTCTCTTAATATCTTCATCTTTCCCATCTTCTGCCAACATAAATTTCTGCCGCGATAAAGCGAGAGCGAACGGACGCGTTTGACTATTCAGTGCCAGTTCCCAACCAACACGAACTTCGGCGGCGGAACTCGGCCGCCACACGCACAGATTTGGCATCGCGCGAAGGCTTGCCAGTTGTTCAATGGGCTGATGTGTTGGACCATCTTCACCGACACCGATGCTATCGTGAGAGAACACAAAAATCTGCGGCAAATTCATCATTGCGGCCAAACGAATTGCCGGACGCATATAGTCTGCGAACGCAAAAAATGTGCTGCAAAAAGTCTTAAAGCCGGACAACGCGATGCCGTTCATTGCGGCGGACATCAAGTGTTCCCGCACGCCAAAGTTTATAAAATTTCCGCCGAAATTTTCTGCTGTTATATTTTTATTTGATGGGGTCAGAACGCGAACATTGTCTGCGAGGTCGGCAGTTGCGCCGATAATTTTATCACCATATTTTTTCATAATTTCGTTGACGACCTTCCCCGACAAATCCCTAGTAGATGCGAACTCAAAAGTCCCCTTCGCTGGCGAAGGGGTGGCACGAAGTGCCGGGGTAGTGGTTGAATAAATTGTCGGCTTCGCCGACCCCTTATCTCCACTTTCCACTTTCCACTTTCCACTCTTCCAAAGTTCGTCATCACTCTCCGCCGCCAACTTTTCCAACAACGCCGTTGCCTCTTCCGCGGCAAACGGCGTCCCGTGAACCTCTGCGCGCCCCTCTAACGAAGACCCACATCCGATGCGCGTCTTACAAGCGATCAATACCGGCCGGCCGCATTTTTTTGCCCAATCAATCGCGCCGTCGATTTCGCCCGCATCGTGTCCGTTGACGGAAATTGTGTCCCAGCCTGCTGCGGCGAATCGTTTGACTTGGTCTTCGGAAGATTGCGCTGCGCCGTCAATTGTGATGCCGTTGTCGTCCCAAAATACGATTAAGTTATTCAGCCGTTGAAATCCCGCGAATGATATTGCCTCTTGCACAACGCCTTCCATAAGGTCGCCGTCAGAGCATAAAACATATACACGCGCATCACCTGTTTTCCTTGCTGCGATTGCCATCCCGACTGCGCTTGCGAATCCCTGCCCTAATGGACCCGTGTCGACTTCCACGCCCGGGGTAAAGGTTTCTGGATGTCCGGGCGTTTTGGAACCGATCTTCCGAAATTTTTTAATATCGTCCAGCGACAGGTCATATCCGGTCAAATGCAGGACGGCATATAATAAAGACGAAGCGTGTCCCATTGATAAAACGAATCGGTCGCGTTCCGGCCAGTTTGGGTTGCGCGGATCGAATCGCAAATGGTTGGCATAAAGGGTGGTTATGATGTCGGCTGTGCCGAGGGCTGCGCCGGGATGCCCGGAATTCGCGCCTTGGATGGCGGTAAGGGCGATCCGCCTTGCCGAATTTGCCATCAGATGAAGTTGCTTGATATTAAATTTCATAATTGTTAGTATATCACAAATTTCGGACGGAAACATTATGGCAAAGACGATTATTTTCACGGATGGGTCTTGTTTGGGCAATCCTGGTCGGGGCGGCTGGGCATTTGCGTCCCAGACCACGCGTCAAAGCGGCGGAGAGCCGATGACGACCAATAATCGGATGGAATTATTGGCTACAATCAATGCCTTAGAGAGTGTTTCGGCTGGCGCGGATGTTGAAATTCACACGGATAGCCAGTATGTCAAAAACGGGATGGAGACTTGGATAAAGAATTGGAAGCGTCGTGGCTGGCGGACGGCTGACGGCGGCGCGGTCAAAAACCGGGACTTGTGGGAGCGATTGGACGGGTTGGTTAACGCACGGCAAGTTTCGTGGGCTTGGGTCAAGGGGCACGATGGGGACGAGATGAACGAGTTGGTAGATAATCTCGCTCGCCTCGCCGCCGAGGCACAATAAAAATTCCCCTCTCATGTGGAGGGGTGTCGCGCCGTAGCAAAGCGTAGGCGGACGGGGTGGTTGGTGCTTGTAAAAGGAAAAACAATGCCGAACATAAAAGAAAACATTTCGCAGCAGCAATTAATAGACGCACTCAGCGAACGCTATTTATCATACGCGGTTTCAACGATTGTCGCGCGTTCCCTGCCTGATGTCCGCGATGGATTAAAGCCGGTTCATCGCCGCATATTGTTTTCTATGTTGAAACAGAAATTGGGACCCACGGCTGGGTTCAGAAAATGCGCGACCGTTGTTGGTGATGTGCTTGGTCATTATCATCCGCACGGCGACTCTTCGGTTTATGAAGCGATGGTGCGGCTTGCCCAAGATTTTTCCGTGCGTTATCCGCTTGTGAACGGACAGGGGAACTTCGGAAATATAGACGGCGATCCTGCGGCGGCATATAGATATACAGAATCTAAGATGACGGATGCCGCGATGCGTATTATGGAAGGGCTGGATGATGACGCAGTTGATTTCGCGCCGAACTTTGACGGGACATCGGCGGAACCGATTGTAATGCCTGGCGCGTTTCCGAATTTACTTGCGAACGGATCGACTGGAATTGCGGTTGGTATGGCGACAAATATACCGACTCATAATGTGGCCGAGGTTATAGATGCGCTTACATTATTAATAGACAATCCCGAAGCGACGACCAAGCAGATAATGAAGAAAATGATTGGTCCCGACTTCCCAACTGGCGGCGTTCTGATTGATGATTTTGAATCGATTGTAAAAACTTATGAAACTGGCCGTGGCAGTTTCCGCATTCGCGCGAAATGGTCGGCCGAGGAAGAATCTCGCGGCGCATATAAAATTGTAATAACGGAAATTCCGTATGGCTCGGCGGGCAATAAAACGCGTCTGGTGGAAAGCATTGCGGAATTGATTGACCAGAAGAAGTTGCCATTGGTAGAGGACATTACGGACGAATCTGCTGCGGATGTTCGGATTGTAATAACGCCAAAGAACCGCACGATTCCGGCGGATAAAGTTATGGGACATTTGTTTGCGTCGACTGATTTGGAATCGCGTTTCAATATGAATTTCAATGTGGTTGATAGTTTAGGCAGCCCGCGCGTAATGCCAATCCGCGATGTGCTGACGGAATTTTTAACACATCAAAGGAATGTTCTGCGCCGCAGGTCGGAACATAGATTGGGCAACATTGCGCGCCGCTTGGAAGTGTTGGCGGGTCTGTTGATTACATACCTGAATCTTGACCGCGTTATACAGATTATTCGTGAAGAAGAAGATCCGAAAGCGCAGTTGATGAAAGAGTTTAATTTAACTGAAACGCAGGTAGAGTTTATATTGAATACGCGGCTCCGTTCACTCCGCAAATTGGAAGAAATGGAGATTAAGAAAGAGGATAAAGCGTTGCGTGCGGAACAGAAAGAATTGAACGCGTTGCTGAAATCCACAGACTTGCAAAATGAAAAAATGAAGGCTGCGTTTGCGGATGTTCAGAATGCGTTTGGCAAAAAAACTCCGCTCGGGAAACGCCGCACGATCTGGCAGCCTGCGGGCGAAGAGGCGGCGGTGGACATAGAAGAGTTTATTGAAAAAGAGCCGATGACGATAATGCTTTCCAAACTCGGCTGGATTCGCGCGGCCAAGGGTCATACGGATTTCAGTGCGGTGGGCGATATAAAAATGAAGGAAGGGGATGATTTGGAATTTATCATCCACGCGCTTAGCACGGACAAGATTAATTTGTTTTCCAGTGGCGGAAAAATGTTCAGTTTGGCGGTGAACACATTGCCGTCCGCAAGGGGCTTTGGCGAAAGCGTTCGCCTGATGATTGATTTGGGAGCGGATGAAAATATCGTGTCGGCGTTCGCGCTTGATACGAATGCGAAATATCTTGTTGCGGCAAAGCGAGCGACTGGATTTATCACGGACGGCGCAAGTTGCTTGGCACAGACCAAGAACGGGAAACAGATAATGAATGCGGATGCGAAGAATCCGGCGGTTGGTTGTTGGCCGGTGCCGGACGAAGGCAAAGATTTGTTGGCGGCGTTCAGCGGGTCGAATGATAAAATGCTTGTGATTCCGGTTGCGGACATTCCAGAGATGGCCAGGGGCAAGGGCGTTATTTTGCAGAAATATAATGCCGAGCGGACATATTTAATGGATGTTGCGATGTTCCCGAAATCCGAAGGCTTGTCTTGGACGACCGGGCGCGGCACGACGAAGTTGGATGATTTGAAACCTTACTTGGGCGAAAGGGGCACACAGGGTCAAACGATACCTGTTGGCTTCCCCCGCTCCGGCAAATTCAACAATTAAACGGCAAAAAAGGAATACATCCCTAACCCAAACTTGACGAATTTACTTGACAAAGGCTCAATTCAAACACTTAATCCGAGTTTCACGTGAAACTCAAATTAAGTCGTTGATTTAAGCCAAAACCCAGGAGCAAAACAATGGCAGAAAACACAATTTTAACCGAATCGGAAGCCCGCTTGGCCAAGGTCGCCGCAATCCGCGAGCACGACGGAGTGGTCTGGAAGGACAAATTTGACCGCCGCGAGACCATCGCTGCCGCACGCGAAATGCAGGACGGCGCGGCCGTCAAAACGGCGGGGCGGATTACCGCGCTTCGGTGGCTGGGCAAATTAACATTCGGCCGCATATCGGATATCGAGGGCGAAATCCAATTTTCGCTGTCCCTCTCCGACTTGGGCGAAGACAATTTTCGGTTTCTAAAAGCGAACCTTGATATGGGCGATTTCATCGGAATCACGGGCGAACTTTATCACACAACCCAGGGCGAATTGACGATCAAGGGCGCAAGCGTAGTGATTTTATCCAAGGCGTTGCGTAGTTTGCCGGAAAAGTTTCACGGCCTTTCAGATACAGAAACCCGTTATCGTCAACGCTATCTGGACATAATTTCTAATCAGGAAGTTCGTGATACCTTTAATATGCGCTTCAAATTTCTAAAATTCTTCCGCGAATTTATGTGGCGGAATGGGTTTGTAGAATTGGAAACTCCGATTTTGCAGAATGTGGCCGGTGGAGCGGCGGCGAAACCTTTTATCACGCATCATAATGCTTTGGACGCGGATTTTTACTTGCGGATTTCGCCGGAATTATATTTGAAGCAAGCGATTGCGGCGGGCTTTACCAAAGTGTTTGAGATTGCGAAAGATTTTCGCAACGAAGGTATGGATCCGCAGCATTTGCAAGAATTCACGATGGTGGAATGGTATGCGGCGTATTGGGATTTCGAAGATAATATCGCGTTGGCGATAAAGTTGTTCCAAGAATCGTTGATGGAGTTAAAAGGGACGCTGCAAATTCCGTATCAGGGAAAAACCTTGGATTTCTCAAAGTTTGCGCGGATTGATTATATCAAAGAAGTTTCGGAAAAAATCGGATTTGATATTTTATCATTTGATGATTTGAATGCGGCGAAAAAGATTGTTGTAGATAAAGGCTTGTTCCATATGGGCGAGTTGAAGGAAATAAAATCGGTAATGGGCTTGGTGGATTATGTGTGGAAAAAGAAGATTCGCGCGTTTATTGTCCAGCCGACGATCGTGTGTAATTATCCTGCGTTTATGAAACCATTGGCAAGAAGGAATGACCAAGACGCACGCCGAACGGACGCGTTCCAAATTGTGGTTGATACAGCGGAGATTATTAATGCGTATTCGGAACTTGTTGACCCGATAGAGCAGCGGCGGGCATTTGAAGAGCAGATGAAGAACAAGGAAGCTGGCGAAGAGGAAGGCTTTGAATTGGATGAAGATTTCTTGCGCGCTATGGAACACGGGATGCCGCCGGTCAGTGGATTTGGTTTTGGCTTTGATCGGTTTATGACGATGTTAACCGACCAGCCAAATGTCCGCGACATCATCCTCTTCCCATTAATGAAGTAAATAAAATCCCCCCCTTTTTTTTTTTTTTTTCTCGCGCAGGCGGGGCTAGGGCTCTAAGCCGCGGGCGCAGCCCGCCAAAATAAATAAGTCATTGCCCGGCTTGACCGGGCAATCTCGGCAAAAAAATTCCCCTCCAAGGTGGAGGGGTGTCGCGCCGTAGCGAAGCGTAGGCGGACGGGGTGGTTGGTGCTTGTTAATCGCACAAAAATCCCCTTCACTTTATGTAGTCGCACAAAAGTCCCCTTCGCTGGCGAAGGGGTGGCACGAAGTGCCGGGGTAGTGGTAAAAAATGGAAAGCGGGTTGGGGTCTCCCGACCCCAACCCGAACATTTTCTACCCGTCATCCCGGCGACTTGTCGCGCCGTAGCGAAGCGTAGGCGGAAGGCCGGGATATTTTGTATAAATCCATTCACAAAATTTTCATAGAAAATTTTGTCAGCCCCGCGCAGGCGGGGCTAGGGCTCTAAACCGCGGGCGCAGCCCGCCAAAATAAATAAGTCATTGCCCGGCTTGACCGGGCAATCTCGGCAAAAAAATTCCCCGCCAAGGGTGGCGGGGTGGACTCGAAGCGGACGGGGTGGTTCGACTCACCTCACACTCCCGACGCTGACTTGGTCGCCATACCCTGCAATGGGCTGCCCAGCGATTTTACATTGCACATTCTCAAATCCTTTGTCCACTTGACTT
>JAITCH010000015.1 GCA_031283185.1 Rickettsiales bacterium
CTACGCTTTGCTACGGCGCGACACCCCGCCACCATTGGCGGGGAATTTTATTCGGCGAGATCCCCCGGTCAAGCCGGGGGATGACTTATGACCACTACCCCGTCCGGCTTCGCCGTCCACCCCTTCGCCAGCGAAGGGGACTTTGTGCGATTATCAAGCACCAACCACCCCGTCCGCCTACGCTTCGCTACGGCGCGACACCCCGCCACCATTGGCGGGGAATTTTATTCGGCGAGATCCCCCGGTCAAGCCGGGGGATGACTTATGACCACTACCCCGCCGCTACGCGGCACCCCTTCGCCAGCGAAGGGGACTTTTGTGCGACTACATCAAGCGAAAGGGAATTAAAAATTAAAAGAAGCCGGAGGGGAGATCATTAGTCGTCTGTTGCACAGGTTTGTCCCCACCGCCAGAAATAGTCGACTGAGTGTTCGGACTCTGTCCGCCCTTGAATACCTCGGTAATAACCCTTTCGCCATCCCGGCCACTCGGGCGAGAACCAGTATCATAATCAATCCTCACAAATTCCAATCCGTTCGGCTGCGGGAATGGCTGTCCCTTTTTCCCGTCCAACGCAACATCAAAAAAGTCCTTTGCAATCTGAACAGCAAGACCCGATCCCGACCCATCCGCCAATGGTCTGGGCTGATCATATCCCATATAAACACCCACAGCCAAGTCCGTCGTGAATCCAATAAACCACACATCCTTTACTTCATTGGTCGTCCCAGTCTTACCCGCAACCACATGACCCTTGGTCCGCGCGCGCCGCGCTGTTCCGCGCTCTACAACGCCAGTCAAAATTGATGTCATCTGATACAGGCTTTGTGGGTCTGATAATTGTTCCGAATCTTCGGTCTTGACCGGCGGCAACATTTCTTCATCCCATTCCGAATTGCATTCGCCGCATTCTATATTTCTGAATATCGTATTGCCATTTCGATCCTGCACATAATCCACGAGAGATGATTTGTGCTTATATCCGCCGTTAATAAATGCGGAAAATGCCAGCGTCATATTTTCCAATGTTGTTTCACCACTTCCCAACGCCATCGACATATTTATTCCCTTTAAGTCATGCGGATACACGCCAAATTTTTGCGCCGTCTTAATAACATTAAATATGCCCAAGTCCTGCACCAAGCGAACGGTGGTAACATTCCGGGAAGTTTCTAACGACTGGCGCAGCGGAACCAAGCCCTTGAACTGCCGGTCATAATTCTCTGGTCGCCAAATCGTTCCATCGTCATTCTCTGAAACAATCGGCGCGTCAAGCAGTAATGTCGCCGGTGTATAATTCGTCCGTTCCAACGCATTCAAGTAAATGAATGGTTTGATGGTAGAACCAACCTGACGCATCGCCTGCACCGCACGATTAAACGACGAATCCGCAAATGAATAGCCGCCCGAAAGCGCAAGTATGCGCCCAGTATGCGGATGTATCGCAATCAATGCGCCCTGAATCTCTGGATGGCCATTCTCGCCCTTGTCCTGTCCTGGATGCGCCTTGGCATAATCTTCCAAATGTTTTTTCAAGATCTGCTGCGCCGCCGTCTGCAATTTTTTATCCAAGGTCGTCTTTATATAAAGCCCTTCATTATAAAGTTTCTCGCGGCCAAACACATTCACCATTCGCCGCCGAACTTCTTCCGAGAAATACTGAAATTCATCCGCCTGCTGCGTCATAAATTCATCATTAACAACAATCGGCGCGGATGACGCTTCGTCAAATTCCTTTTGCGTTATAAACTTTTCATCAAGCATTCTGCTCAGCACCCAATTACGACGAGAAATCGCGCCTTCCATATTTTTTAATGGGTTATAATTATTCGGAGCCTTGGGCAATGCCGCCAAATACGCCATCTCGGGCAGGGTCAATTCATTCACCGGCTTGTTAAAATACATGAGGCTCGCCGAACCCACACCGAATGCGCGCGCGCCAAGATATATTTGATTCAAGTAAAGCGTCATTATATGTTCTTTGGAAAATGTTCTTTCCAATTTTAACGCCAAGATCATTTCGCGGATCTTACGCGACATCGTCCTGTCCGAACTGAGGAAGAAATTTTTTGCAACCTGTTGTGTAATAGTAGACGCGCCGCTGAACCGCCGACCAAATCCAAATAATTTCGCCGCGTTGCCGCCGACTGCGCGGCCAATACCCACGAAATCAATTCCAGAATGTGTCCAGAAGGACTGATCTTCGGCCGCAATAAACGCATTCACCAGCTGATTCGGCATATCTTGGAACTCTATGAAAACGCGCCGCTCGGCCGCGTATTCCATAAGCAAACTTCCGTCCGATGCGTAAAGCCGAGTCGCCACAGGCGGACGATAACTCGCCAAGCCCTTGTAATCCGGCAAGTCTGTGCCATAGCGCAAAAATATGACAATCGTGCCGACCAAGGTGGCGAGTGCCAGCCAAAATAATCCGCGGAAAAAATAGTCCATTAGTTTCATTTTGCGTTTGTTGTTTTTTCTAACCACCCCGGCGGCTTCGCCGCCACCCCGCCACCATTGGCGGGGAATTTTTTACCACTACCCCGTCAGCCTTTGGCTGACACCCCTTCGCCAGCGAAGGGGAATTCTTTATTCTTCTTTGACAGAGGAAATTTCTGCGCCGGCGAACATGCTTAATGCGTCCTGTATAACAGGATCATCCTGCGCCGCCGCTTTCATCTCTTCCGTTGAAGTCTGTTTTCCTGTTGATTCCTCTAATTGCTCTATCGTCCACTGGCCAGTGGTATTATCGGCCAAGAATTTGCGGAGTTTCGTTGGTAAATCACTTTTCGCGTCCCTGCAATAGAGTTTAATGCTGTTCGGTTGAAAATCCGCAATCTCCGTATTGCCTTTTAATTCGGCGAGCAATAATGATTCTTTCTTTTGTTCGAGGAGTTTGAGGAGGTCGGGAAAGGTGGAAATGCCCCCCACCTTATTACCACTACCCCGTCCGGCTGCGCCGTCCACCCCTTCGCCAGCGAAGGGGACTTTTGGTGCGATGGGAACTTGGGGCGCAAGGGGGGCTTCCTGCAATAATGTTTTGATCGGTTTTAGGTCAGCCAAATACATCATCCGAACTACCATCATATCAAAACTATTCTTTGGATGCGAGGCACTGCCAACCTCGGCCGCTGACGAGGTCATAACCTGCCAAAAACGAGACAAGGTATTCAGCGTAGTCTTTTCAGCAATCGCAATCATTCTCGTTTTTATATTTTCCGTATACGGCGCAGTGCGAATCGCATCAGGTGAAATCTTCGCCCGCGTTAGCCAATATGTAAAGTCCTGCATATCGCCAAGCAACCCAGCCATATCCGCGCCGCCGCTATACATATCCGCAGTCTTCGCCAAAGCATCCTCTACATTGCCGGAAAAAATCGTTTCAACCAATGCTGCAAGTTGATCAAAGCCCGTGCGTTTGAGTTGGGCATTTATCGCAGCCTCGTCAACCTTGCCATTCGTCTGAGAAATCGCCTGATCTAATATGGACAGACCATCGCGGACAGAACCATCGGCGGCGTGCGCTATCAATGTCGCGGCAGCATCGCTTAACTCTATCTTTTCAAGCGCGGCTAATTTTAGAAAGTGCGCCTTTAATTCGTCTATATGAACCCTTGCAAGGTCAAACCTTTGGCAGCGCGACAAAATCGTAGCAGGTATATTCCTTATCTCGGTCGTCGCCATCATAAACACCACATGCGCCGGCGGTTCCTCTAAGGTTTTGAGCAGCGCGTTAAACGCGGCCTTGGATAACATATGCGCTTCGTCAATGATATAAATCTTGAACCGACCCATATTCGGTGCGTAAGCCGCAGAATCTAAAACATCCCTGATATTATCCACGCCAGTATGGCTCGCAGCGTCAATCTCCATTACATCCATATGCTGGCCAGTCGCAATCGCGCGGCAATTATCGCATTCCCCGCACGGAGTTGGTGTCGGACTATCTTGCGCCGTGCAATTCAACGCGCGGGCGAAAATTCGCGCTGCGCTGGTCTTGCCCGTGCCGCGAATGCCTGAAAAAATATAGCCGTGTGCCAATTTGCCACTATTAATCGCATTACTGAGGGTCGTGGAAAGCACGCCTTGGCCGATTAAATCAGCAAAGGTTTTAGACCTGTATTTGCGAGCAAGAACGGTGTAGTTATTGGACATGAGATGAAGTATAGAGGAACGGACAAAAAATGCAAGACCAATTTTGTGCTTGATTTATGAAATGGAACATCATATAATGAACTTGTTCTTAAATAAATTTTAAGGGCGGGATTGAAAAATCCCGCTCTTTTTAATAGAAAGGAAAATCAAATGGCCGTAGTCGCAATGCCCAGGCAAGACCTGCTGCTAGCAGCAGATTCCCTCGCCGCAGAAAAACAAATATCAAAAGATATAGTCATCGAATCCCTTGAAGCCGCGATCGTTCGTATCGCAAAAGGCAAATACGGCGAGGACTTTAACATAGTCGCCACTATCGACCGCAAAAATGGCTCTATCGCTATCAAACGCGTATTTGATGTTATCGAAGATTCAGCAGTCAAAGGTGAGGAATATAACCCCTTTACAATGCTGACCACCGCGGAGGCCCAAAAATATTCCAAAGATGCAAAGGTTGGCGATGTTGTGGAGGATAGGTTGCCAGAGCCGGAATTTGGTCGTCAGGCATTTCAATCCGCCCGTCAAATAGTTATGGGTCGCGTGCGTGATGCTGAACGCGGAAACCAATTCGAGGAATTCAAAGACTCCATCGGCGAAATCGTTTCCGGCATCGTTAAACGCATTGAATTCGGAAATGTATATGTCGACATCCGCGGCAAAGGCGAAGGCTATATCCGCGCTACCGAACTTATCGCGCGTGAAAAGCCAGAACCGGGCGACAATATCCGCGCGCTTATTATGGATGTGCAACGCGCAACTTCGGGTCCGCAAATCTTTTTGACCCGCACTCACCCTATGTTTATGGAACGGCTCTTTATGCAAGAAGTGCCGGAAATTTACGACGGCGTCATCCGTATCAAAGCAGTTGCGCGCGCACCGGGATCCCACGCGAAAATCGCCGTGATCTCCGAAGACCCCTCCGTCGATCCAGTCGGTATGACAGTTGGCGTGAAAGGAACCCGTATTCAGCCCGTTATCAACGAATGCCAAGGCGAGAAGATCGATGTGATTCTTTATTCTGACGACCCGGCGGTTTATATTGTGAACTCCGTTCAGCCTGCGAAGGTGCAACGAATCATCGTTGATGAAGATACTCATACGGCGGCAGTTGTCGTGGCAGAAGATCAGCAGAGTTTGGCGATTGGTCGGCGCGGACAAAATGTGCGCCTTGCATCACAACTGACCGGCTGGAACATCGACATTATGTCCGAGGCCGAAGAACAAGAACGGCGCAAAAAAGAAGTCGAGGAAAAAACCGAACTCTTCACAAAGGCACTCGACATCGACGCAATGATCGCCCAGTTGCTGATTACAGAAGGATTCCGCTCCGTTGAAGAAATCGCATTCGTGCAATCCAGCGAACTGGAATCAGTTGAGGGCTTTGACGCTGCGCTCGCCGGTGAACTTCAAACCCGCGCGAAAGAATATCTGAAAAAAGTTGATGCCGAATATAAGGCCGCCGGATATGCGTTGAAAATGAATGACGAAATTTTGGATTTCAAATTCCTGAAACGGCCGCAATTATTGAAACTGGGTCATTCGGGTGTGCGATCGGTGCAAGACCTGGCCGATTTGGCGGACGATGAATTGGTGGAGATTTTGGGTGCTGAGGAAATCAAAGAGTCGGTTGCGGGTCGCGTTATTATGAAAGCGCGTGAGCAGGCTTATGGAATCGTGGAAGGGGAAGTGCCAGAGGAAATTATTGAATGACAAAAAATCCTGACCAATTTTTCATCCCGCCGGTCTATAACGCCGATTATCGGCGGGAAGCCTGCGGCGTGTATGTCCAATACACTCTGTCCTCGGCTTCCCTTGATTCTCGGCGTTCTATCCTCGGCGTTGCGATTGGTCTAGGATTTTTTGAGGTTATTTATAGGGGGCTCTGCATATGACGGAAAGAAAAGTTTTAACCCTTAATAAATCTGTTCAGGTCGGAAATGTCCATTCCGCCAAGGGCGACGCTATCTTCGTCGAACGCCGCAAAAAAGTCCTGATGCCCGGTCAACAGGAAATTAAAGAAGTCGCTAAGAAAACCACCAACGCCATCGATGAAAAACTCCGCGCCGTTCTCGACGCCGCCCGAGTTCGTGAGGCCGAACGGCAAAAACAACTTGCCGAAGAAGAAGAACTGCGCCGCAAACGCGAAAATGAAATATCTTCCGAACAAAGCGACTATCAGGCCGTGCGTGAACAACTTAAAGCCAAAGAAGATGCGGGAGAGTTGGAATCAGCGCAAAGTGCAACAACTGGGCGTAGACCCACCCCGTCCGGCTTTGCCGGACACCCCTCCACAGGAGGGGAATCAAGAGGCGGCCGGGATTACCCGGTCAAGCCGGGTAATGACTTATCTAATGAAAATAATCGCAAGGGGAAGAAAAAACGCGGCAACAATAACGATGAAAATTCCTTTAAGGGTCGCATCTCTGTCCGCGATATAATCGTTGGCAACAACGACGAAGACGACGAATACCAAGTGCGCGGCGCGAAACATCACCATTCAGAAGCCGCGATGAAACGATTCCGCGATAAACAACATCAAGCATTTAACGCCAACGCAAAAGTGGAACGCGAAGTCGTGCTCGGCGATTCAATCGTTGTAAAAGATTTGGCGGATCAGTTGGGCGAAAAAATCGGCGCGGTCGTTAAAAAACTTATGGGAATGGGTGTCATCGCCGCGCAAAATCAATCTATCGATTCCGACACAGCAGAATTATTGTCCGTTGAATTCGGCGCGAAAGTGCGACGCGTATCTTTGCGCCCTCACGAAGATCAACTGACCCTGGAACCAAATGCCGCAAAGTTATCCCGCAAGGCACCAGTCGTTACAATTATGGGTCATGTCGACCACGGAAAAACTTCCTTGTTGGACTCTCTCCGCTCTACCTCTGTCGCGGCGGGTGAGGCTGGTGGAATAACCCAGCACATCGCCGCATACGAAGTCAAAAGTTCGTCTGGCAAATCCATAACATTCCTTGATACACCCGGCCACGAAACATTTTCCGCTATGCGGGCGCGCGGCGCAATGATGACTGACATAGTTGTGTTAGTGGTCGCTGCAAACGATTCCATTATGCCGCAAACTATTGAAGCGATAAATCACATCAAGGCCGCGAAAGTTCCGATGATCGTCGCAATCAACAAAATCGATCTTCCCGACGCCAACCCCGGAAAAGTTAAAACCGATCTGTTGACGCACGAAGTTCAAGTCGAAGATATGGGCGGTGAAATACTTGTTGCGGAAATTTCCGCCACCAAAAAAATCGGGCTTGAAAAATTAGAAGAATTAATTCTGACCCAAGCAGAAATGATGGATATTAAAGCCGACACCACTATGCCCGCGCGCGGTCGCATCGTTGAGGCAAAAGTCGAAAAAGGTTTCGGATCTGTCGCAACAATTTTAATGCAACAGGGCACTCTGTCTATCGGCGATGCCTTTGCGTCCGGCAAGACTTACGGCCGCGTCCGCGCAATCATCAATTCATTCGGCGAGCGCGTCAAAAGCGTCGCCGCAGGTCAACCCGCCGTCGTATTGGGCTTTGAAGAACTGCCGCTCGCCGGTGATGACTTTATCGGAATGGACACAGAACAAAACGCGCGCGATGTCGCCGAATATCGCAGCAATAAAGAAAAAGATGAAGCCAGTATGGTGAAAAAATCCACATTGGAAGAATTATTTGCGAAGAAAGAAGATGGCAAGAAAATCATCCTCCCCATCGTCATCAAAGCCGATGTGCAGGGCTCTGTTGAAGCACTTAAAGATATGATCAAAAAAATCGGCACGGAAAAAGCCGAGGTCAACATCCTATCAGCCGGTGTCGGCGCAATATCCGAAGGCGATGTGCGCCTCGCAGTCGCGTCCGGCGCGGTCATCATCGCCTTTAATGTGCGCGCTGATGCATCCGTCAAAGAAATCGTCCGCGCAAACAATGTCGACATCCGCTATCACTCGGTCGTCTATCACATTACCGACGAACTGCGCGATATTCTCGCCGGAAAATTAGAACCCGTTCGCAAAGAAAATTTTGTCGGATATGCCGATGTGATCGCTTTGTTCACGGTTGGAAAGGGTGTCAAAGTCGCCGGATGCCGGTTGACCGAAGGATATGTCAAACGCGATTCGTTCGTCCGCTTACTGCGCGAGGGCGTTGTAATTTATGATGGCAAACTTGCCGAACTTCGTCGTGAGAAAAATGAAGTTAAGGAAGTGTCGGGCGCGGGGATTGAATTTGGTATGTCGTTTGATCACTACAATGATCTGCGAGTTGGTGATCGGGTTGAAGCATACGAAGTTGAATTGCTGAAAGCCAGTTTGTAAGGTCAAAAAATCCTGGCGACATTTTTCATCCCGACTTGATATTTCCACCCACTACACTTCGGAAACCCGACACGCCGCGGACCACCAGTCCAGACGGGCGGTCGGGTTTCCTTGGTATTGGGCGGCCTATCAAGCCGTTGCGATGTCGCGGGATTTTTTGCACGATTATTACCACTACCCCGTCAGTCGCATAGCGACTGACACCCCTTCGCCAGCGAAGGGGAATTTTGTGCGACTACATTAAGGGGAGATTTTTGCGATTTGCAAATAGGCAAAAAATCTGATATAATAAATTTACACAAAGGAGTGAAAAATGGCAGAAACC
>JAITCH010000002.1 GCA_031283185.1 Rickettsiales bacterium
AACGAGGGCGCGGTGGGCTGTATGCCCATAAGTTTCCCTCGTTTTCCGAAGTGTAGTGGACGGAAATGTCGCGGCGGGATGAAAAATTGGCTTTGGATTTTTTGTCTTTTAACCATTCCTGCCTTCGCCGCAACCCCGTTTCTAACGACAACCACAGACTGGGAGGCCATCACCAATTCGCGTTATCAAATTTATGACATACATTTTGGTCGGGATAAAGCGATGGCAAAGCCTGGGATGGAGTTGTATTGGTTGGACGCGTTTCCGTGCACTGGGGATCTAGAAAAGGCGCACACATGGGTTTCATCGACCAATGGGGAATTTGCATGGGACAAGGATGCCGTTATGAGGGTTGGTTGTGTATTTCGTCCGAGCGAGATAAAACTTGCATATCGCAAGGCGAAAAAGGGCGCATCCGAGAGACGGGCGGACGGCTATTTAAGTTGTATGCCAGAGCCGACTGCGAATAACAATTCCAACATTTTATCAATCAAGATTTCCAATTGCACCCCCAATCCCTTCAAATAAATCGCACAAAGTCCCCTTCGCTGGCGAAGGGGTGGCACGAAGTGCCGGGGTAGTGGTAAAAAATTCCCCTCCCGGGGAGGGGTGGACTGCGAAGCAGGACGGGGTGGGTCTCCCCTTATTGTTATCGTCATCCCGACTAACACACTCCGTCATCCCCGCGCAGGCGGGGATATTTTGTCATACTCGTCGCGTCCACTTATATATAAAACACCCCCGGATTTTTTGACCTTTACCTTTTCCAATTTCCCCGTATAATGCGCCTTATGGAAAAAACCTTTACAATTTCAGAACCCACAAAGCGCATAGATCTTGCGGCGGCTGCGGCATTTCCAGAATATTCCCGGTCTAAACTCCAAACCTTTGAAGTGCGTCTCAATGATAAGCCGGCGAAATGGTCCACCCCCGCCCCTGCTGGTTCTGTTATCACTATAAAAGTCCCCTTCGCTGGCGAAGGGGTGGCGGCGAACGCCGCCGGGGTAGTGGTCAATAAAAAATTCCCCTCCAAGGTGGAGGGGTGCCCGCAGGGCGGGGTGGTTGGTGCATCCCAACAACTTAACATCCTCTTTGAGGACCCCCACTTAATAGTCGCGCAAAAGCCGCGCGGCATTGCGACCCACCCCGGCGCAGGAAACGAAGAAAACACATTCGTGCAAATGCTGCTTAGCCATACGCCACTCGCACCATCCGGTGGCGCGCTCCGCCCTGGTATAGTGCATCGGCTGGATAAGGATACATCGGGGATATTGGTGGCGGCGAAGACTGACGAGGCGTTTCGCGCGCTTTCGGATATGTTTCAGACGCACGACCTGACGCGGAGATATACGGCATTTGTTTGGGGCGTGCCGAATTGGGAGACGGCGGAGATTACGGGGAATATAAAGCGGAGTCGTAGCAATCGGCAAAAGATGACGATGGTAAAGATTGGCGGCAAGCCAGCGCAGACCACGGCGGCGGTGAAACAGGTTTATACCCGTGCGGGGATTTCGGAAATTGTTTGCACGCTAGGGACTGGCCGGACGCATCAAATAAGGGTGCACCTCAGCACGCATGGATTTCCATTGGTGGGGGACAAAACTTATGGCCACACCACCCACCGCATTGATTCCATCAAAAAATTCCCCTTCGTGTGCTCCAAAGTCCCCTTCGCTGGCGAAGGGGTGGATGCCGAAGGCAGACGGGGTAGTGGTAAAAATTCCTCGGAATGTGGGGGGCTTTACGAATTTCTCAAAACCTGGACAGGCGGCCAAATGTTGCACGCTGACACGCTGGAATTCACGCACCCGATAACAGGCGAAAGCCTAAAATTCCACACCCCCCTACCCGAAGAAATGTCCACATTAAAAGAATTATTAATCACCTACCAATCCCGCAAATAAATCCCTGCCCCCTACTGCGGGTGGGGGTCTCCCTTAAATAGCGGGGTGGGGTCTCCCGACCCCACCCCGAACATTTTATCACCTTAATCCACGCCCCACGCCAACTCCCCCACTAACTCTTCCCCGTCAAACTCCAAACCCTCAACACACAGCACATTGCGAATATCACCCTCACACGCGCGCAAAAACTCCACATCTCGCACAACCAATTTCGTAATCGCGGCCTTCATAGATTTACCCGCTTTGGACTTTTCGCCACGCACACGCGAAACCAATTCGCATAACACATCATAGCCCGCCGTGTCGCCCTCGGCCACGAACGCCGGATAAACCTGCGAATGCACCGATCCTGCGCCACCGAACGCCTGCCAAACTTCTTCTGTCACGAACGGCATAAAGGGCGCGAACATTTTCGCAAATTCCAGAATTGCGAACCGCAAGGTTCCGCACGCGGCGGCGTCCCTAGCATAAGCGCGCCCCTTGACGATTTCCAAATAGTTATCGCAGAATCCCCAGAATGCCTGTTCAACGGCGATAAGCGCGCCGGTGTGGTCGTTGGCCGCGAATGCCTTCCGCGCTTCCGCCGCGACAGCACTCAACTTCCCCAAAAACGCAGCATCTAAATTCCCCCCCAAGGTGGAGGGGTGTCGCGCCGTAGCGAAGCGTAGGCGGACGGGGTGGTTTGACCCTTCCACAAACGCAAGAACAAACTTCCCTGCATTCCAAAACTTCATCGCCAACTTTCGTTTTTGATCCATAATGTTTTCATCATTGATACCATCTGTGCCCCATTTTGCCGACGCCGCCCAAAGGCGAATCGCGTCCGCACCGAACCGCTCCACCAAGTCCTGCGGCACTACGACATTGCCTTTTGACTTAGACATTTTCTTGCGATCGGGATCTAACACGAACCCATTAATCCACAATTCGCGCCAAGGCAGTTTGCCGTCATTGTTCAGCATCGTGATAAGGATAGTGTAAAAATTCCAAGTGCGAATAATGTCGTGCCCACTCCACCTTGCATCAAACGGCACCGATAAATTCCCCTCCAAGGTGGAGGGATGTCGCGCCGTAGCGAAGCGTAGGCGGACGGGGTGGTTGGTGCTTGTAATCTTCGCCATCGCAATCGCAGGTGTCAGCGCAGATGTCGCCCAAGTATCCATAACATCCATATCCGCGACAAAGCCACCGGGCACGCCGCGTTGTTCAGCAGCAAATCCGTCTGGCACATCAACGGCCGGGTCGCAAGGCAACTTGGCGGACAGGATTGGCTCATCCCAAATCTGTTCACCAGCCGCGTCCAGGCGATACCAAACAGGGAATGGGACGCCGAAGAATCGTTGCCGAGAAATCGCCCAGTCTTGATTAAGGCCTTCCGTCCAATTCTTAAAACGCGATTTCATATGATCGGGCGTCCAGCGGATCTGATCCGCCGCGGCAATCAGCATATCTTTTTTATCTAAAATTTTAACGAACCATTGACGCGAAGGGACGAATTCTATGGGCGAAGATCCCTTTTCGTAAAACTTTACCGCGTGCATAATGATCTTAGGCTCACCGATTAAATCGCCAGATTCTCTCAACCCCTCCACAATCTGTTTTCTGGCTGCCTTTATCGTCATTCCCGCGCACTGGAATGTCCCCTTCGCTGGCGAAGGGGTGCCGCGTAGCGGCGGGGTAGTGGTTGATAAATCGGTCGGCTCCGCCGACCTCACATCTTCCCTTTCTACAATCCTCCCATCTCTCCCAATAATCTGTTTCAGCGGCAGTTTATGTTTTTTCCAGAATGCGACATCGTCCTGGTCGCCGAAAGTGCAAATCATCATAATGCCGGTGCCCTTTTCAGGGTTGACATGATCGCTCGGCATAATGGGCACTTCAAAACCGAAGAGCGGCGCAACCGCCATTTTCCCAAACAGATGCTTAAACCGCGCATCATCAGGATGCGCCGCAATGGCAATGCAAGCGGGCAACATTTCCGGCCGCGTAGTCGAAATCACCAATGATTCCCCATTCACCACCTTAAACTTAATATCGTGAAACGCGCCCTGCACTTCGCGGTCTTCAATCTCTGCTTGCGCGACTGCGGTCTGAAAATCCACATCCCACATCACGGGCGCATCAACGGACTTCACATTACCCGCGCGATACAATTTGATAAATGATTCTTGTGCAATGCGAATGGCGTCCGCGGAAATGGTTGAATACATCAAAGACCAATCATAAGACATTCCGGTGCGCCGGAAGATCCCCTCAAATATCGCTTCGTCTTGGTCAATAAGGCGGCGACAATGCTCAATAAAATTCTTGCGCGAAACGGGGACTTGCGGAGCGTCAAATTTATCTTTATGTTCCGCGCGAAAATTCGGATCATAAGATAAAGCGGGGTCGCATTTAATGTTGAAGTAGTTTTGAACGCGCCGTTCTGTTGGCAACCCGTTGTCGTCCCAGCCGATCGGAAAGAAAAGGTTTTTGCCGCACATTCTATGGAATCTCGCCATAATATCGGCTTGGGTGTATCCAAAGATATGACCGATATGGAGAGAGCCGGATACCGTTGGTGGCGGGGTATCAATGGCGAAAATCTCATCCCGCACTCTGGACGCATCAAACTTATAAACGCCACAAGTTTCCCAAAGTTGCATTCCTCGGTCTTCTATTGCCTTATGGTCATATTTCTGATCTAACATTTTATTTTCCTTGCAATTCTTAAAACTTTACCCTAAAATTACTCTGTTCCCATTGATTTTGCAATGAAATAATAATTTAACTCAACGGAAAATTTATGCAATATGTTAATACCCGCCGGAATGGCACGAATGGTAATGGCAACAATGTTGGCCTAATGATTCAAAGGTGCCACAAGTGGCGTCAGAACCGCAAAAAGTATTTAGATACTGCGCGGACTACTACGGACAAGATAGAGCGCGAAAGGCTCTTTCAGATGGCCGAACATTACGGCAGAATGGTAAATGAAGAGCAGACCAAGATTGATAATTTGCGGGGCGTTGATTCCAAAGAATTAGAAAATCTGCGGCGCGAAGCGCAAGCGGACATTGCGGATGAAGAGCCTGCTTTGGACGATCAGGCGATATTTTCTGACTTTATGCCGAACGCTGTTGGCAACCCCGCATAATAAAGGCAAATAAATCCCTGCCCCCTTGAGGGGCGGGGGTTTAATAAGTCATCCCGGGGCGACCCGTTGGGTCCCACCCGGCGAGCGAAGCGTAGCCAGTGGGAACGGGAGACCCCGGGATCTTGCATTATAAATTCCCCGCCAAGGGTGGCGGGGTGTCGCGCCGTAGCGAAGCGTAGGCGGACGGCCGGGATATTTGTAAGAAAAACCAAAACGGCACCTATGGTGCCGTCATTCCCGCGGAGGCGGGAATCCTTAGCGGGGTGGGGTCTCCCGACCCCACCCCGAACATTTTATCACCTTACCTAACCTCATCCACCCCACTCCCACCTCCCGGCCTGCACCTCAGAATTCGCCGCACCGCCATCCACCCCCCACGCCACACACCATATTTTCGCACCGCATCAACAGCATAATCGGAACACGAAGGATAAAATCTGCAAGCACATTTCCCCCCAACAATCGGCGAAATCCCAACCTGATAAATTTTAATAAAAAAGATAATTATATATTTCATTACACCCTATTTTCTTTTGTCAGCCCCGCGCACTCAAAAGTCCCCTTCGCAGGCGAAGGGGTGTCGCGCCGTAGCGAAGCGTAGGCGGACGGGGTAGTGGTAATAATTATGCAAAAAATTCAGCGAAATCGCAATGCCGGGGATAGAACGCCGAGTAGCAAGGAAAAACGAGGACGGAGTATGTTCGGATACTTCTAGGAGTTTTTCCGCCGCTAATCGGTGTTATAGCCCGGCAGGATGAAAAATTTCGCTAGAATTTTTTGTCTTTACTACTCATCCTTAACCGCATTAAGATCAATTTCTTTTGGAACTCCCAGCAAATCTTCGATTTTTTCCTCAGCCTCTTCCAACTTAATCTTGTGAAGCACCGCGAACTCTTCCGCCATCCGCCCTAACGCTTTCAAGTATAACTTGCGCCCCGAAAATGTCATTGGATCTTCCGCATTGCGCCGTTGCAAGTCGCGGATCACATCGGCGAGTTCCATTGGATTGCCCGAGTTGATTTTTTCTTCATATTGCAACGCGCGCCGCGCCCAAATCATTCGCTTAGAGGCGGGCGGCATTTTTGCAGATTCAATGGCCTCACCCATTGCCTTGCCGGAGACAAGCGGGCGAAGTCCCAAAACTTCGGTTCTCATTGTCGGCACGCGGAGAGTAATTTTGTCGCGCTCTAATTCGATGACGAGCAGTTGCATTTTTTCGCCGCCGATGACCTGTTCTTCAATGTCCAAAATCTTGCCTACGCCTTGCATGGGATAGACCACGAATTGATCTTTTTTAAAGGTAATTTTTTGACTTGCCATTCTACTCCTCGCTATTAATTTCCCACCTATTCACCCGTCATCCCGGCTCCGCGCGGGATATATTGTAAGAGCCTCGCCCGGCTTTGCCGGGATAGGAGCCGCGCCAGTGCGTTTCACGCACGGCGGGCGGTGAGGGCATTTGCCTATTAATTTCAACTTTCGCCCGATTATAACTCTGATTTTCCAATTTTCAATATAATAATCTCAAAAAATTCAGCGACATTCTTTTTCTATCGTCATCCCCGTACACTCAAAAGTCCCCTTCGCTGGCGAAGGGGTGCCCGCGAATGCGGGCGGGGTAGTGGTAATAAAGTAGTCGCACTTTTACCTTTTTACTTTTACCTTCTTACTTTACTTTTAATAGAAAACTCACACCCACAATACTTCTGCTTGTAAAACTCCCGCGCCAACTCGCGCCGCGCGCACTCATCGTCTTCCACCTGCACATATTCCAACTCATCTCCAATCACTCGCGCTGCATTATCTACCTGCGCCTGATTCTTAAACCTGGATACACCGAATACGCTAGCGACCGCGCCATATCCATTTGCTCGCGCCCATTCTGCGCCCAGGCGAAAGCGGAATTTGAAACATTCCGAGCATCGCGCCCCCTGCTCCGGCGAATTTTCAAGGCCTTGCACGACATCCAGCCACGCGCCGTGATCATACGGGGCGTCAATAAATGGCACGCCCAATTCCTCACATAGACGCACTTGTTCAGCGCGGCGGCGGCCATATTCTTCGGCGGGGTATATGTTTGGGTTAAAGAACAGGACGGAGAATTTCGCACCCTCGCTCGCCAACTTACGGATAGCGTAGACGGAGCACGGCGCGCAGCAAGATAGCAAAGCGATTTTGTTGGTTGATTTAGACATAATAGGCAAGTATAATCCCCCTTATGCAAATTACAATAAAAAAGGCATTATCATTTTTTTGTCATTCCCGCGCAGGCGGGAATAGGGCTAATAATCTGTCGGGCTTCGCCCGACTCCACACTTTTACCTTTTACCTTTTACCTTTTACCTTTTGTCTTTTTACTTTTACAGCAAACGCCTCCACATCGGGCTCCGGCTATTTAACAATCGGCAACTTATCTGGTGGCAATGACAAGCGTCCCCAGCTCGCACTTGACTGGCAGGGACGCGGCGAATATAGCACCGAAGATTTCGGCCTTGTGGGGACGATAAACCAAGCGTCCGAAAAGACGGCATATTTTGTGCAGGACGCGTTTGTGTTTGCGGATTTGGGATTTGGACGCGCGGAACTTGGGATTAGCGCGCCGATAGGGTATAAGTTGGCAGTGGGTCTGCCGGACGCCGGGGGTCTGCGGATCAATCGGTCGTTTATGGCGTATGAGTTGCTGACTGCGCCGAATGTGCTGGCGACGCCTGCTGTAAATTCGACGCAGGGCAAGCCGCGTCTGACCTTTTCGACCAAGCCTGCGGCGTTGCAGGTTGGGGCGGGGTTCGCGCCATATTCGAATGATATGCACGGGGCGTTTGATCTGGGCGCGCGATTGAAATTGGATGGAAGGGTAAAGTGGGCGATGTCATTGGGCGCGTCGCACATATTGAAACCGCATGGGTTAACGGCGGAGATTTATGCGCCGGATGTGCGGGCGGATTCCCGGACGGAGACATCGCTGGGGCTTAATGTGCAGATAGATAGTTGGTCGTTGGCGGCGGTTGCCAAGGCGATATATGATGATAATCCGCAAGGGGTTGCATCTGACGGGACTATGTTTGGCGCGGGGGCGAGTTATGAGATTCTGGCGTGGAAGTTCAGCATAAATTGGATGCAGTCGAATACGGGTCGTTGGCATTATGACCAGGGGGATCTGAATAATACGGGGGCGTTTTCGGTGTCGAATAAGTTGGACGAGAGTGTGGATTTGTGGTTCAGTGCGGGAAGGGTCTGGGGTGACGAGACGATATTTTTCTGGTCTGCCTCCCTCCGCACCAAGTTTTAATAAAAAATTCCCCTCACCTGGCTCAAAATTCCCCTTCGCTGGCGAAGGGGTGGACGGCGCAGCCGGCCGGGGTAGTGGTAATAAGTCATTGCCCGACTTGATCGGGCAATCTCGGCAAAACTAATTCCCCGCCAATGGTGGCGGGGTGTCGCGCCGTAGCGAAGCGTAGGCGGACGGGGTGGTTAGAATGAAATCCATATTTTTATCACTCCTCAACTTCCTCTTCCCACCCTCCTGCCCGGTGTGTAATACTCGCACAGAGACACCGAATTCGTTATGCCAAAAATGCTTTGACCAAATTACATGGATAAATGATCCGATCTGCGCCCGATGTGGACATCCGTTGGAGCGCGCAACCCAGAAATGCCCGAATTGCATATTAAAAAAGGGCGGGGTGGATATACTTCGTTCCGTAGCGGTGTATGATGATGGGGCCAAGCGATTGGTCTTGCCGTTTAAGCATAGCGGCAAATTGAGGGTATCACGATTTCTCTCCGCCACCCTGACCGGCTGCCTGCTATCAGTCCCCTCCTCTGGCTCAATAGTCCCCTTCGCTGGCGAAGGGGTGCCGCGTAGCGGCGGGGTAGTGGTAAAAAAATTCCCCTCCAAGGTGGAGGGGTGTCCGGCTCTGCCGGGCGGGGTGGTTGGTGCTTACCCAAACTCCACCCTCCTTCTCCCGGTTCCCCTGTCCTACATCCGCCAGTTTCGCCGAGGTTATAATCAGGCGGCGGTGCTGGCGCGCCTAGTGGGTAGGTCGACAGGGATCCCTGTGGTGTATGACGCTGTGCGGCGCGCGCATAGACCCGATCAAGGGCACAAGAACGAGGCTGAGAGGCGCAAGAACCTGTCCGGGGTATTCACTATCACCAAACCCGAAATCATCACAGGAAAGCGTGTAATAGTGATAGACGATGTGGTTACGAGCGGCGCGACCTTGGACGAGTTGTCGAAGACACTTCGCCGCGCCGGAGCAAAGGAAATAATCGCAATATCCTTCGCTCGCGTCCTCCGCCAAACCTAATTATAATAAGTCATTGCCCGACTTGATCGGGCAATCTCGCCAAATAAATTCCCCTCCAAGGTGGAGGGGTGGACGGCGTAGCCGGACGGGGTGGTTGGTGCTTGTTAATCGCACAAAATTCCCCTTCGCTGGCGAAACCATCTGTCCGCCTTCGGCGGACGGGGTAGTGGTAATCCCTGCTCCCTTGAGGGGCGGGGCGGTCGCTGTTATTGCGACCGGGGGTGGGGGTTAATAAATTCCCCTCCCTTTCTTTTGTCATCCCCAAGTCTTCTTTTGTCAGCCCCGCGCAGGCGGGGCTAGGGCTTAAAATCGCGGGCGCAGCCCGCCAAAATAATAATGTCATCCCGGGGCGACCCGTTGGGTCCCACCCGGCGAGCGAAGCGTAGCCAGTGGGAACGGGAGACCCCGGGATCTCGCCGAATAACTTTCCTGCCCCCGTTGCCGGGGGCGGGTGTTGCCGTAGGCGACAGGTGGGGGTAATTTCCCCACACAAAAAATTCCCCGCCAAGGGTGGCGGGGTGGACGCGAAGCGGACGGGGTGGTTCGACTTATTCCAAATCGCCCACCCTTTTACATCGCTGGAATCGTAAATGAATCACCGAGTGCTACGCGGCGAGTGCCACCGCCGAGAACTTGAACACGGCAGCCGAGTGCTTGTTCAAGCCGTTCTATGTATTTCAACTCTTTCTCGCTTGCGGCCGATCTGCGCGCGGCATCCATGATGGCGTAAGTCCCAAGGCCTGCGCCGACACCACCAACACCCGCACCGATATACATCCCAATGGATTGCCCACTGCCCAGACCTTTCTTATCTTTATCCACATTCTTTTTATCTGCATCAATAGCATTTCCTACTTGATCAATGGCTTCGTTTAATTTTTTAACAGCTTTTCTTGCGGCATCAGCGGCAGCGGCAGCGGCAGCGTCATTTGTTGCGGTGCAATTCAAATTGGATATTTCTCCTGTTATTTTATAGCTTTTGACATTATCCGCATTATCTGATTTTGTTATTGCAGCATTAGCCGATTCTATCGCAGCATTAGCCGATTCTATCGCAGTTTTGACAACTGAACATTGAGGGGAGCTTTTATTATCACTGCTGGCTTCGGTATATCCATCAAAGCGACCCTTGGCACTTGTCAAATTATTCCTAGCAACAGTTAGCGCGGAATTTGTCTGATCCCCTTTAATTGCATCAGCGATTTTATATCCGCCGTAACCACCACCGACTGCGCCTGCTATGGAAGTTGCTGCGATAATCATACCGCTGCCCCACCCCATTTTTTCCGAACCCAATTTACCACTACCTGGCGCGCTTTTACTACCGCCTCCAAGGTCTTCAATCAAACCTGTCACTTTACTATCATCTAAACTGGCTCCGCAAACGCCGGTGCTACCTGCTGGCAAGTAGAAATCTGTGTTTAACTTGTTACCTGCATCTTTGACGATCTCAGCATCACCTTCAACTGTTATGCTATTTTTCAACCAGCAAGTATCGGACATCTTAGCCGTAGTTACATCGACAAGACTGCTCAAAACAATTCCTCCTCCTGACTCTTGGTCTTGTTTCCATAAACCACCACCTGCTTCACATCTATTTCTATTGGTGAGATACTTAGAATTTCTCTCAGCGGAGGCAGTTTTTTCAATCATCGTCAAGATAAGTCTGAATCCTTTATTTGATTGGTCTGTATCAGGTATTGCTGTGCACTTCGGATCAGGAACCATTCCACAAATTACAGGGGGGGTTGCACTTGAATTTGGTATGCAATTCGGATCAGGAACCATTCCACAAGTTGTTCCTCCTCCCATACTGGGACTAATGCTTGAATTGTTCCATCCCGCCATCATGCCATCTGGTGATAGTGTTGCGGCCAAAATCTGAAAGTAAGCATTGCAATTGGAATTATCCAAGACATCATTCCAACAAAATCCTTTAACTACATTTTCGTTCAGTTTAACCGTCAACCCATCCGTATCACCTGCCTTGTTGATCGTGCATCCAAAGTAGTTATCTCCACACTTTTCCTGAACGCAGCTATTTGTGGCTGCGAGACATGCGACTTCCATTTTCTTTGCAGTTGTTTCATTAAAGCTAGAATTAAGCTCTACGGCATATTTATTTGCTGCCTCACCTACCAACGATGTAATTTTATTATTAACTGTGTCTATTTTTGCATAATATGCACACGCAAGATTGGTTTTATCCAGACCATTGCAAGAAGTTCCTATTTGTTTTTCAATTGCGGCTTGGGTTGCATTTTTGCCACCGGTCAATTGATAGCACACCAGACCATTTCCGCCACCGCAACCTTGACTGATGCATTGTTGTATTGCGCTTGTGCATTGAACCTTTGCATTATTGCTAAATTCTATTATCATGTTTGAAAGCGACCCCTTAAAATCAAGAAAGTATTTACCCATAACACTATCAAACACA
This sequence comes from Rickettsiales bacterium, assembly GCA_031283185.1. Lineage (GTDB taxonomy): Bacteria > Pseudomonadota > Alphaproteobacteria > Rs-D84 > Rs-D84 > WQXN01. The sequence continues at coordinate 11,791 of JAITCH010000002.1, forward strand.
TCGTCCGAGTCAGTTTCTCCGAATTGAAGTTTGCACGCGCTGTTATTTCCGATTATGGACAAGCAGTTATTTCGAACAACTTTCTTAGGAGTTATTCCATCTGAACATTCTGATCCATCAATAAGTTTGCAGGCTGCATTTTTCAGATCATATTTGTCTGTATCGGTTTGACACATCAAAGGATTTTTTTCACAAGCACTGACAAAGCAGTTATTCGCTATTTTAGAACAGGTCGTCTCTGCATTTTTCAAAGCATAATCCAAACCCTTCATCATTCTATTGTAAAGATTAGAATTCGCGTCATTAAATTCGCCGCATTTATTTTCGGTAGTGGTGGCGGAACTTTTGCATTGCGGAACTAGTGATGTGAGTTTGCCGCCTATGGATGATGTGGTGCCTGGCAAATCAAACAGCTTTATTCTGCCTTTTTCGGTGCACTTTGTGAAGGTATCGTTGCACAAACCTTTTTGCATATTGAATTCGGATATAGTTGTGCAGCTTTCAAAGAATTCACCGCAAACGCCTTCTTTTTCTAAACATCTTATTGCTTGCTTTTGACAAACTTCTTCTGTAAGAGAATTTGTTCCCTCCACATAATCACCATCCACCACTGGCACACTTGTTGCTATTGCTGCGCGAAGTGCTGGCGCGGCCTGACTCACAAGAGAATTGCCCATAGTTCTGGCGACATTTGCACCTGGTGCTATGGTTGGTCTACCGCTGCTCGTAGTGGGCAGTGTCGCGCGCGGGTCAGCGGCTGACGCCCCTCCGAAAGCCGAAGAAATAGCGCACAAAGCGACAAAAACTTTAATCAGATACATTTCTGTATACTCCTACATTTCTTACATTTTATCATAATTTGATTGGCAATACAAACGATTAAATACATTTAATTCCCCTCTCATGTGGAGGGGTGTCGCGCCGTAGCGAAGCGTAGGCGGACGGGGTGGTTGGTGCTTGTTAATCGCACAAATTCCCCTTCGCTGGCGAAAGGGTGTCGCGCCGTAGCGAAGCGTAGGCGGCTGGGGTAGTGGTAATAAAAAGCGGCGCATTGCGCCGCTTAGATTTTTTGACTTATTTCAACAAACTTCTCCACCGACAACTCTTCCGCACGCTCAGTCCCCACCAATCCAACGCTTGCCCAGTCAAACCCTGGCAACGCCGATCGTATCATTTTCCGCCGATTAGCAAAAAGTTTCGCAACAATTTCTTCCACACATATCTTTTCCTGCCTCCCCAGGGGGGCGGGCTGTCCGGCTCCGCCGGACAGGTGGGGGGTTAACTGCACCACCGCGCTCTCAACCTTTGGCGGGGGATTGAACGCCGTGCGCGGCACATTGAATAGAATGCGCGCATTTGCATTCAGCGCGACCAAGACGGAAAGCCGCCCATAATGTTTCGATCCCGGCCGCGCCACGATGCGCTCCGCGACTTCCTTTTGGAACATCAGAGTGAGGCTCTCAAAGAGATCCATATTATGAAGCCACCCGATTAACAATTCGGTTCCAACATTATAAGGAAGATTGGAAACGATTGCGCGCGGCGCGGACACACTCTCATAAAACTCCCGCCCTAATCTCATCGCATCATTATTTATTATCGTCATCCCGGCATTTTTATTATCGTCATCCCCGCGGAGGCGGGGATATATTGTAGGAGTCAACTCCCCCCTTGCGGGGGAGTCAAAATCGGCTTCGCCGATTTTGGTGGGGGGTATCGTGGTTAATCGTATATTCTCCAAAATCCCAATCATCCGTTCATCGCGTTCCACGACTATCAAACTCTTCGCGCCGCACCGCAGCAAGGAACGGGTCAAGCCCCCCGGCCCCGGCCCAATCTCAATGATATTTGTATCGGATAGCCCCGGCACTGCCCGCGCAATTTTATCGGTAAGGTTCATATCGAATATGAAGTGTTGTCCCAGACTTTTATCCGTGCGAACCCCCGCCTCCCGCAACATCTCGGAAATTTTCAATTCCCCTTCGCTTGTGTCGCGCTCAAAAGTCCCCTTCGCTGGCGAAGGGGTGTCGCGCCGTAGCGAAGCGTAGGCGGACGGGGTAGTGGTCGATAATTTTTTCACTTTCATATCTCCCTCCTATCCCCAAACGCGACCGCCAGTGTGCCGTCGTCTAGATAGTCCAACGACCCCCCAATCGGCACACCCTGCGCCGGTTCGGAAAATTTGACCGCACCACCCAACAGACTTTTAATATAGAACGCTGTGGATTTCCCTTCGGGCGTGTTCGGCAACGCGGAGATGACTTCAACGATACCCTCGGCACGCACCCGCGCAACCAACCCACTCAAATTCAAGTCTTCCGGTAAGGTTCCATCCAGCGCAGATAATAGACCGCCGATGACATGGTATCGCCCACGGAACACGCCAGCCTTTTCAAGAACCATTATGTCGGACAGGTCTCGCACCAGACAGAGTTGTCCATTGGCGCGACCCGCGTCCTGACAGGCAAAGCACCGATCGCCTTCGGTCAGACATCCGCAGATTCCGCAGGGTCGGATATTTTCAACTGCCGCACTTAGCAGCCGCAATAATTCCTTTGCTTCACCATTTTTGCCTTGTAGCAGGGCGATTACGGCGCGCCGAGCCGACCGCGAACCGACTCCGGGCAGTTTTGCAAATGCTTGTATAAGTTTCTGTATTATTGGATTCATAATTGCCTTACTTTTACCTTTTACCTTTTTACTTTTACCTTCACTCTACCCCATTTGACCCGCCCCCGTCAAAGGTGATATTATTAAATATAGAGGGAACCCATATGCCGCTCCACAAGTTATTTTCATTAAAGAGTCCCCTTCGCTGGCGAAGGGGTGGCGGCGCAGCCGCCGGGGTAGTGGACAATAAAATTCCCAGCCAAGGGTGGCGGGGTGGACGCGAAGCGGACGGGGTGGTTCGACTTTTTTCCACCCTCCTTACATCTTCCATCTTACTTCTTACTTTGTCTTTCCCTGCCTCTGCCTCACCAAAGGCCGTCCTTGTGGCGGACATGAAATCTGGCACGATACTCTACCAAGAAAACGGCACCGCGCTGAATTATCCCGCCAGCCTCACGAAACTTATGACGCTTTATTTAACCTTTGACGCATTGACGGCGGGGCGGCTGCGCGAAGATCAGAATCTGATAGTATCCAGCCGCGCGGCGAGCCAGCCTGCCATTAAGTTGGACTTAAAACCTGGCGAAAAAATCAGTGTTGAAACCGCTATCAAGGCCCTCGTTATCAGGTCAGCGAACGATGTGGCAAGCGTGCTGAGTGAAAATCTCAAAGGGGACGAAGGCGATTTTGCGGATACTATGACACGGATCGCGGCCGAGATTGGCTTGAAACAGACGGAGTTTCATAATTCCTCGGGTCTGCCGGATGACGATCAGGTTTCCAGTGCGCGGGATCTGGCTCTGCTCTCGATTGCGATCTACCAGCATTTTCCACAATATTTTCATTATTTCAGTGCCAAATCGTTCAAGCATAATGGCAAGACATATGATACGCATAATCACATATTGAATAGTTATCCTGGGGCGAACGGGATGAAGACTGGGTTCACGAACAAGGCGCGATATAATTTGTCTGCGACCGCCAAGAAAGGCAAGGATCAGTTGGTAGCGATAGTGCTTGGCGCGGATAATGCGAAGGAAAGGACGAATGTTGCGACCAAGTTGCTTGATTATGGGTTTGCATTGAAAGCGGGCAAAAAGCCGGGTAGTTTTTCTACATTTATTTCGACGACTTCCACCAATCCGAATTACGAGCCATATGATGCGGATGAAGATTATGACGCGACCTATGGCAATGGCACAAAGTTCTCTTCACAAACTCAAAAGTCCCCTTCGCCCGCCAAGAGTACCACTAACAAATTCCCCACCAATGGTGGCGTGGTGTCTGCGAAGCAGACGGGGTGGTTAGACAATTCCAAAGGCAAAACGGGCGTGCAATTCGGCGCATTTGGCAGCAAGAATTCCGCGCAAACGCAGGCGGACAGGGTAAAGCGCGCATTGGGCGTATCGCCGGTGGTAGAAAAAAGTAATGGTCTTTACCGCGTCCGACTTTATGGATTATCAGAAAGCACCGCGAGCAAATTGAATTCGCAATCTGCCTCAAAATCGATCCCCAGTTTCATATTCAGATAGTCAATTCCCCATCGCACAAAAGTCCCCTTCGCTGGCGAAGGGGTGGCGGCGCAGCCGCCGGGGTAGTGGTAATAAAAACCAAAACGGCACCCTTAGGGTGCCGTCATTCCCGCGCAGGCGGGAATCTCAAATTGTAAAACAAGCCCGCGTCAGCGGGTAATAATCGTGCAAAAAAATCCAACTTTGTCGCAATGGCTTGATAGGCCGCCCAATCAATCTCGTGCAAAAAACATTAGGTGCATCGCGTTTGCGAGGATAGAACGCGCAATATCAAGGAAAGCCGGGGGCGAAGTTGGTGTCCACCAATGAGTGTGCCCCCGGTTTCCGCCGCTAATCGGTGTTATAGCCCGGCGGCTGAAAAATGCACCTTTTGTTTTTTGACCTTCTTACAACACGACCACTTCTACTTTATCTCCACCCTCACTCACAACGACGACTCTATCCCCTTTGGCGACAACCTCATCGCGGCGTAGCGCATCGCCCACACCCGATCCTACAACTGGGAATACTCCGCGCGAAATACAAAGTTGATTGGCGATTATATCTTTGCTGGAAACGGAAACGATTGGCAGGCCGGTCTTGCGGCAGGACAGCCCACGCGCCAAATCGCCGGTTTCATCCAACGCAATGATCGCGGCAACTTCTTCACCTTCGGCATACGCAACTATATTGTCGTATCTCTCATTCAATCCCTCATATACATCGCCATCTGACTCATCCAGGTCATTTTCCAAAATATCTGTTTCTGTTGCGGCCAAAATGCGTCCCATTGCGGCGGTTGTTTCAACTGCATATTTTCCAATGGAAGTTTCCTCACTTGTCATCGTGGAATCAGCGAACAAATATCCCGCAGTGGCGACATCCGATACCTCGGCGCGCGAAGGAAACAGGTTATCCATCATCGATCCCATCATTTGGGTGGCGACTATAACGGGTTTGTTTTTCGCGCGACAAATGCGAATCATACGGCGTTGCGCGGCGGGCACTTCTTCAAATGGCATTTCGACAGCCAAATCGCCGCGTGCGACCATAATTACATCCGCGGCCTCAATGATTGATTCCAACCGATCTCCGACTGCTTGCGGCCGTTCAAGTTTAGCGATAATTTTGACGGGCGCGGATGTGCGGGCTTTGATAAACTCACGAGTCTCCAAAACATCTTCGGCTTTTTGGACGAACGAGATTGCGACAAAGTCGGGATTTTTGGTCAGGCCGAATTCCAGGTCTTTGCGATCTTTTTCAGTCAAAACGGAAGATGCGACTTCGGTATCGGGCAAGTTGAATCCGCGGCGACACCAAATTTTTCCACCACGAACGATTTCGGTTTCTATAACATCATTACCTTTTTTCGCAACGACTTTGAATTCCAATTTGCCATCGTTCAGGAAAAGGCGATCGCCGACTTTCAGCGAAGCGCGCACATCTGCATCGGGCAGTTGAACGCGTGTTTCATCGCCGAGTTCGGCGGACGAATCAAATATGTATTTTTTACCCGCTTCAATTTCATAGCGTTTTTCCAGGCCAGATAACTGCCCATCCTTGAAATCGCCAATGCGATGTTTTGGACCTTGCAGGTCGACGAGAACGGCGAAAGGCTTACCGACTTTTTTCTGTGCGGCGCGAATGTTGTCGATTTTTTGTCCCTGGACATCCAAAGAGTCGTGGGAAAAATTATTGCGATAAATGTCTGTGCCGGCATTGTGCATTTCGATCAGTTTTTCAACTGACATACAGGACGGCCCAATTGTTGAAGTTATTTTTGTAAGTTTGGTTATTTTGCTCATTTGTTTTTCCTTTTTTTAATTTTTCCATGCCCTTTCCAACTCGTCATTCCCGCGAAGGCGGGAATCTCAAATTGTAATAAAGTTGTCGGGCTTTGCCCGACACTACACTTCTTACTTGATTTTTATCTGACCCGGGATTATATTCTGTTAAACGAAAAAAATCAAGAGGAGATAAAGATGGCGACAACGAACAAGGGCGGGATAGCGAAAGACCAGTTAATTTCTATAATAGAGCGGATAGAAAAATTGAATGAAGAGGCTGCAAATGTAGCGGCCGATGTGAAAGAGGTATATTCCGAGGCCAAGGGTATTGGTTTCGACACGAAATATATCAGACAGATTGTTAGACTTCGCAAAATGGATCCGGATGAAATTTCCGAGAATGATGAAATGCTGGCCTTATACCGCGAAGCCATCGGCATATAATAAGTTCCCCTTCGCTTGATATAGTCGCACAAAAGTCCCCTTCGCTGGCGAAGGGGTGGCAGCCGAAGGCTGACGGGGTAGTGGCAATAAAACGGCGCAACGCGCCGTCATCCCGGCGGAGGCCGGGATATTTGTATAAATTCCCCGCCAATGGTGGCGGGGTGCCTGCGAAGCAGGCGGGGTGGTTAGAAAAATGAAATCTCTTTTACTTTTTTTTATGGTTATATTTATTGCGGGCTGTGGCGTCAAAGCCCCATTGGATAAACCCAATCCGAATTATCCTCGCACCTATCCCATCCATTAAAGTCCCCTTCGCTGGCGAAGGGGTGTCGCGCCGTAGCGAAGCGTAGGCGGACGGGGTAGTGGTAAAATCCCCCACTGAATATCTTCCTCTACTAAAATTTCACGGCCGATGTTAAAATGCAACATAACCCAAAAACCAAAAAGGAGAGAGTTATGAAAAAATATGCATTAATGGCTGTTATGGCGGTATTGGCTGCTGGCTGTTCTGGCTCTGGTCAGTCGGAGGAAAAGCCACAGAGTTGTCCGTTCAAGGAATCGAAAGCGAGCCTCACGGACGAGCAGCGTGCGTGCCTTAAAAAGCAGGGCTGCGGGGAGAAACCGGGCAAGGACGCGGCGAAAGAAACGCGGAAAGAGTTCTGGGATTGCAAGAAAGAATCATATGAATCTTGCGGCATAGAGAAAGATTGGGATGCGATGAAAGCGAAGAAGAAAGAGATGAAAGCAAAGAAAAAGAACAAGTAATAAAGTCATCCCAGTTTTTTAATCGTCATCCCGGCGTATGCCGGGATATTTGTATAAAGCAAATAATTCTCCTCCGGTGGAGGAGTGGCGGCAAAGCCGCCGAGGTGGGCCTACCATTAATCAAAGGCTCTGCATTTAGACTATGCTCATTGCCCACC
>JAITCH010000001.1 GCA_031283185.1 Rickettsiales bacterium
GAACGCCTAGTAGCGGTGAAAACGCGACAACGGAGTATATAGATATACTTCTAGGAGCGTTTTCGCCGCTAATCGGCGTTATAGACCGGCGGGATGAAAAATGCCGCCAGGATTTTTTGACCTTTCGCTTGCATTTTTGCAAGTCTTATTATAATATGGCGACTGGCGACTCCGCAGGGCGCGATTCGGACGAGACCATAGAACAAACCGCGCAAGACCTCTATGCTACTAAGTCCCCTTCGCTGGCGAAGGGGTGGACGGCGAAGCCGGACGGGGTAGTGGTAGAAGGCAAATCTGAATTGTAATTAACATGAAAGATCTCTCCAAAAATTTATTTAACCCATTATCTGGCGAAAACTTTGCGGACCTGTGGAACGCGCAGTCTGGCACGCAGGAAACCTTGCAGGGCTATGCGACCAAGGGGACGGTGCGCGACATTATCGGCGACTTCGCGCTTGTGGATGTTGGACTAAAATCCGAAGGCCGTGTCAGCCTCAAAGAATTTGGCGCGAGCTCGCCGATTGTGGGTGATATTATAGATGTATTTATTGACAGGTATGAATCGCGCGATGGCTCGCCGGTTCTGTCATTTACCAAGGCTCGCGCGGAAAAGGCGTGGAAGGACTTAGAAAAATTGGTGGCCGAGGGTGATGACCCGACCGGGACGATTATAGAGGCTGTTCGCGGCGGATATACGGTTGACATTGGCGGCGTGTTTGCATTTATGCCGTCGTCGCAGGCTGATACACGACCGATCAGGGATGCCAAGGCATTGGTTGGCGTTACGGATAAGTTCCGCGTGTTAAAGATGGACGCGTTAAGGACGAACGCGATAGTTTCTCGCCGTGCGATACAGGATTCGTCAAATGTAGAGGCGCAGAGAGAAGTTATAAAGAAGTTGTCAGTCGGCACGATTATCGAAGGGCTGATAAAGAATGTTACCGAATACGGGGCGTTTATTGACTTGGGCGGAATTGACGGGCTTTTGCATGTTACCGATATTTCCTGGAAACGCGTTGCGAATCCGAAAGAGGTGTTGCATGTTGGCGATAAAGTGAAAGTGAAAGTTATTCAGTTTGACGCGGAAAGCCGTCGTGTCAGCCTCGGTATGAAGCAGTTGGAGCAAGATCCGTGGGAAATGGCGTCAAAGACATTTAATATCGGCGATGTGGTCGAGGGTCGTGTAAGTTCGCTGACGGATTACGGCGCGTTTATTGATTTGGGCAATGATGTCGAGGGGCTGGCGCATATGTCGGAAATCAGCTGGACGAACAAGAATCAGAATCCGAACAAAGTGTTGCATGTTGGCCAAAATATCAATGTTACGATTTTGTCGGTTGATAATGACAAACATCGCATTAGCCTCGGGATAAAGCAGAACCTAGAAAATCCGTGGAAGGTCTATGCGGACAGCCATAAGGCTGGGGATGTGATAGAGGGCGAGGTCAAGAATATGACCGAGTTTGGCTTGTTCATTGCATTGACGCAGGACTTGGATGGAATGGTTCATGTAAGTGATTTGGTCGATCCGATCAAGAATTACGAACGCGGACAAATGGTTCAGGCCAAGATAATGAATATAGATGTGGAAAAAGAGCGCGTTACTCTGTCCGTCAAGGCTTTGACCGGAGAGGGCAAGTCTGGCGGCGAGGCTCGCAAAGGCGACATCGTCAAAGGAAAGATTACGAATGTCTCTCCTGATGAAATAACGATAGAGTTGTCCGATGGCAAGACGGGCTCAATCCGCAAGACGGACATTTCCAGAGACAAAGAAAAGCAATCCACCTCTAACTATAAAGTTGGATCTGAGATTGAGAGTATGATTGTGGCATTTGGCAAGGATGGCGCAAAGTTATCGATTCGCGCGATGGAAGAGGCCGAGGAAAAACAAGCTGTAAAGAATTATTCGAATGAGGGCGATAGTGGTGCTACTCTTGCGGATATCCTCTCTGCTGCGATAGATAAAAAGAACCAATAAGTCATCCCGGGGCGACCCGTTGGGTCCCACCCGGCGAGCGAAGCGTAGCCAGTGGGAACGGGAGACCCCGGGATCTCGCCGAATAAAATTCCCCGCCAATGGTGGCGGGGTGTCGCGCCGTAGCAAAGCGTAGGCGGACGGGGTGGTTAGAAAAAGGAACACACAATGAACATGAACGACTTAATGATGCAGGCCAAGGAAATGCAAAGCCGTGTTTCTGCCGCGCAGGATCAGTTAAAAGCGATGAGCGTCAAGGGCTTGGCGGGCGGCGGGCTTGCGATAGTAGAGATGAGCGGGACATACGAATTAAAGAAATTAACATTGAATCCCGACCTCGCGCACGAGGATATTGCAACGATAGAGCAAGTCATTACCGCAGCCTTTAACGATGCGAAAAAGAAAGCGGAAGTCCTAATCGACAAAACAATGTCCACCGCCACCTCCGACCTCAATTTATAACCCCCTCCCTCCCCTGGCTCAAAAGTCCCCTTCGCTGGCGAAGGGGTGTCGCGCCGTAGCGAAGCGTAGGCGGACGGGGTGGTTGGTGCTTGATAATCGCACAAAGTCCCCTTCGCTGGCGAAGGGGTGGACGGCGAAGCCGGACGGGGTAGTGGTCAATAAAAAGTCCCCTCCGATGGTGGCGGGGTGTCGCGCCGTAGCAAAGCGTAGGCGGACGGGGTGGTTAGACCCATCCACCCTCTTACTTTTCCCATATTGACTTTTCCCCAAAACTCAATCATAATTACGCGATAAGCCAACCAACGGCAAAAAGGATTAAAAAATGAAACTGCAAAACAGAATAAAGACGCTCTCCAAAATCATGGAAGAGAACGGCCTAGAAGAATTAAACATAGACGACCGATTTCTATTCGGGCTTTTTTCAAGCCACGCGCATCTGGTGAAAATCGGCGCAGGTTCGTGTAAAGCGGTGGTAGCCGCGCCGGCTGTTGCGGCATCGGCGCCTACCAGCGCAACGCCATCCGAATCCAGCGCAGCGGCACCTGCCCGCGGCATAACGATTAAATCGCCGATGGTGGGGGTTGTGTATCTCGCGCCGGAACCCGGGGCGAAAAAATTCATAGAGCCGGGTCAGTCGATAAAGGCCGGGGACACGATTTGTGTTATAGAGGCGATGAAGACATTCAGCCCTGTCAAGGCGGAAAAATCCGGCGTCATACTGGAAATTCTGGCCAAAGACGGCCAGGTTGTTGAATTTGACACACCATTGGTTGTTGTAGAGTAGACCGATATGACGGAAATCAAAAAGTTATTGATTGCGAACCGGGGCGAGATTGCGCTTCGCGTCATTCGCGCGTGCCGCGATATGGGGATAAAGAGCGTTGCGATTTATTCAACGAGCGATAAGGACGCGGCGCATGTGCACCTTGCGGACGAAGCGGTTTGTGTTGGCCCTGCTCCGTCGCGCGATTCATACCTTAACGAATCAGCGATATTGACTGCTGCGATGATCACGGGTTCGGACGCGATACATCCGGGATATGGTTTTTTATCGGAACGGGCGAGTTTTGTAGAAAAGGTAGAACAGCATAAAATTATTTGGGTGGGACCGACCGCAAAAATGATTTCCAAAATGGGCGACAAGGTAGAGGCAAAGAGGACTGCGATTAAATGCGGCTTGCCTGTTGTGCCTGGGTCGGACGGGGCGGTTGCGACATTGGCGGACGCGTTGGCGACTGCGAAAAAGATTGGTTATCCGGTAATGTTAAAGGCAGCGGCTGGCGGCGGCGGCAAGGGGATAAGGCCGGTTATGGAAGAAAGCCAAATGGCAGAGGCATTTTCGCTGACCAAGACCGAGGCGAAGAACGGCTTTGGCGACGACACGCTGTATTTAGAAAAATTATTGCTGCGCCCAAGACATATAGAGTTCCAGGTTATGGGGGACAAGCATGGGAACGCGGTTATATTTGGCGAACGCGATTGTTCGTTGCAGCGGCGCGGACAAAAAGTAATGGAAGAATGTCCTGCGGCCGCGCTGACGCCGGAACAACGCAGCACTATGTTGGACATTTGCCAAAAGGCGGTCAAACAAATGGGCTATACGAATGCCGGGACATTGGAATTTATGTATGAGGACGGCAAGTTTTATTTCCTTGAAATGAATACGCGCTTGCAGGTAGAGCATCCCGTTACCGAGCAAGTTTATAATGTGGACTTGGTGAAGGAGCAGATTAAAATAGCGCAGGGCGAAAAACTAAGTTATCAACAGAAAGATTTGCAGCCGCGCGGCCATGCGATTGAATTCAGAATTAATGCCGAGGATCCAGAAACATTTGTGCCGAACGCGGGGACAATAACGCAGTTTCATACACCGGGCGGGATCGGCGTGCGCGTTGATTCGGCAGTTTATTCCGGCTACAAGATACCTCCCACCTACGATTCTATGATTGCGAAGTTGATAATCACCGCGCCCGATAGGAATACTTGTATTGCTCGTGCCGAACGCGCATTGAATGAATTTGTAATTACTGGAATCAAAACCACAATTCCATTACAATTAAGATTACTCGCCGAACCTGATGTTAGAAACTTAAAATTTGATAATCGCTGGCTAGAAAAATACTTAAAGAAAGAATTATTATAAAAATCTATCCTACCCCCACTCGTCATCCCCGCTCACACTCTCCGTCATCCCGGCGGAGGCCGGGATATATTGTATAATTGCCTCGCCCGGCTTCGCCGGGAGAGGAGAAATCCTCGGCGGCTTTGCCGCCATAGGATTTCGGTGAGGGCAAAATAATAATCCATAAAAACACTAGGGGAATCGCGTTTGCGAGGATAGAACGCCCAATATCAAGGAAAGTCGGGGGCGAAGTTGGCTATATGCCAATGAGTGTGCCCCCGGTTTCCGAAGATAGTGGGTGTTATAGACCGCAAACGAAAAATTTCCCCTTGTGTTTTTATTCCATTGGTATAAAATGCAAGACATATGGACGCGTAGCTCAGTTGGTTAGAGTATTTCCTTGACATGGAAGGGGTCGGAAGTTCGAGTCTTCTCGCGTCCACCAACCTATTAATTCCCCGCCGCACGAAAGTCCCCTTCGCTGGCGAAGGGGTGGCGGCAAAGCCGCCGGGGTAGTGGTAATAAACCAAAAGGCCATTCGATGAACTTTCTCCCATATCAAATTGAAGTTTTGAATCGCGCGCGCGAAATGCTGGGCAAGCAGTTTCAGATGAATATGGCTGTGGAAGAGATGTCTGAATTAACGAAAGAGTTGTGCAAAGATATGCGTGGCAAGGGCGACATAAATTCCATTACTGACGAAGTTGCGGATGTGTATATAATGTTAAAAGCCATGGAATTGGCGTATAATCTTGATGGGACAAGGATAGCGGAGATTGTGCTTGGCAAGATAGACAGGTTATCAAATCGGTTAGATGTGCGCGAACAATCGGGGATAAAACCCGGTGAAAACTCAATAGAACTAGACAAGCGGGCTGACGCAGCCTTTGCCTTACAACAGAAAGCGAGATAAAAATGCTCATTGAATCTATTGGCATAATTGCCGGCGTAATAGTAGCGATAAGTTTTATATTCAAGGATCGTCGTCTGCGCCTATTGAACATAATTGGCGCGGCATTATTTATACTTTATGGGATGTTCATTGAAAGTTATCCGATAATGGGTTTGAACGCATTTGCTATAATTGTGAACGCGTATAAGGTTCTGGAATTTAATTATGCAAATAGAAAGAATCGTTCTTCTAAATAAGACCTTACCCGAACTGGAAGACATAGTTGCGAAACTTGGCGCACCGAAATTCCGCGCAAAGCAAATAGCGGATTGGCTGATGCGCGGCGTGTCGTCGATAGACGCGATGAAGAATTTACCTGCGGACTTTCGCACCAAACTTTCCGAGATCGCGCAACCATTACCTTGCACCATTGCTCGCACTTTAATCAGTTCCGACACCTCCACCACCAAATTATTATTATCCTTCAATTCCTCTTCGCTTGCGTCGTGCTCGAAAGTCCCCTTCGCTGGCGAAGGGGTGGACGGCGAAGTCGGACGGGGTAGTGGTAATAAACCAGTCGCCTCCGGCGACTCCTTATCTCCACTCTCCACCCTCCACCCTCCACTCTTAATCGAATCCGTCCTAATGAAAACTCGCTACGGCAATTCAGCGTGCATCAGTAGCCAAGCGGGCTGTGCAATGGGCTGTAAATTCTGCGCTTCAACACTTGCGGGCTTGGAACGCAATTTAACAGCAACGGAGATGCTTGCACAAATCCACGCATTGCAAAGTTTAACCCCCGACCGCATTTCACGCGTGGTAATTATGGGCAGCGGCGAACCCCTCTTGAATCTGGAAAATGTAATAGAATTTATGGAATTATTAAACGGCAGCACAAAAGTCCCCTTCGCTGGCGAAGGGGTGGACGGCGCAGCCGGACGGGGTAGTGGTAATAAAGTTGTCGGCTCTGCCGGACAAGGTGGGGGTATGTCATATCGCAAAATAACGCTTTCAACCTGCGGCATCCCGGAAGGCATCCGCGCGCTAACACGCTGGGGCAAGCCGATCAACCTCGCGCTCAGCCTGCACGCGCCGAATGACACGCTCCGTTCTGAAATAATGCCAATTAACCGCACGCACCCGCTCGCCTCAGTTTTCGCGGCTACGGACGAATGGCAAGCAGCCACCAAACGCCAACTCACCGCAGAATACATAGTAATCGGCGGCATAAATGACACCGAGGCTCACGCGCATGAACTTGCGGAATTGATTGGCGCACGCGATATATTTGTGAATTTGATTCCATATAACCCTGTGGCGGAGCGGGAGTTTAACGCGCCATCTAATAACGCGGTGCATCGCATAAAGGACATTCTGGAACGCCGTAAGATTCCAGTTGCCATTCGCTACGAGCGCGGCGCGGATATAAATTCCGCCTGCGGCCAACTCCGTAATTCTGCCAAATAAAATTCCCCGCCAATGGTGGCGGGGTGTCGCGCCATAGCAAAGCGTAGGCGGACGGGGTAGTGGTCATAAATCATCCCGGGGCGACCCGTTGGGTCCCACCCGGCGAGCGAAGCGTAGCCAGTGGGAACGGGAGACCCCGGGATCTCGCCGAATAAAATTCCCCTCCAAGGTAGAGGGGTGTCGCGCCGTAGCAAAGCGTAGGCGGACGGGGTGGTTAGAATAAATCTCGTGCAAAAAATCCAGCGACATCGCAACGGCGCGGCAGGCCATCCAATTAATTTCGTGCAAAAAACATTAGGGGTATCGCAACGCCGAGGATAAATCATTCAGAACCGATGAAACCGGGGGCGAAGTTGGCGTCTGCCAATGAGTGTGCCCCCGGTTTCATCGGTTATCAAGGATTTTGCCCGGCGGGATGAAAAACACCCCTTATGTTTTTTGTCCTTACCTCACATTCTCACTTAGATATTTCATCACCACATTATACATTGGGTGATTCGCCGGCAGCAATTTTTGTATTACAGATTGCTGTGTAAAGACGCTGTGAAGATTCACGCCGTTTTCTTTCAGCAATTGTTTGCCACCTTGCTGACGATCGACTGCGACGATCAGGTCGTTCACGACCATTCCATCTTTACGAAGTTTATTGATTGTTTCCATAGATGACCCGCCGGATGTCGCAACATCTTCAACGACGAGGACTTTGTCGCCGGCCTTGAACGGGGCTGTGTAGTCGCCGCCTTCGCCGTGGTCTTTTGTTTCCTTGCGAATGGACAGGGCAGGCTTGTGCAGTGCGCGCGCCAAGTCATCGCCCATAGTGTTCGCGCCATATGTAACGCCCAGCACGCGGTCGCAAGTTATGTTTGCGGCGTTGTATACTTTCAGCAACAGGTAGGTTATGGTTTCGCGCATATCGGGCTCGGCTTTCAGTGCTTTCATATTAAAGAACAAGGGCGACATAGATCCGCTTTTCAACTTGCGCCAATCTGATCCATCTTCCTGTTCCGCGACCCAAAGCATTCCTGATTTTCGCATATCGCCGACAAAGCGTTCAGAAATGGATTTCAGATCATAATTATTAAAATTATCATCACTATTTGCCATCACATTTATTATACGCTGCCAGTATTCGACTGCTTCTTTTGGACTTTTTCCATTCAGATATTTTGGATTGCATAAACCGGAAGATATTGGATAAACGGCATTTCGACCGGCATATTTTATAAAGTCAAATTGTCCGCCTTGGCGTCCGTAACCGGGTGCGAGGACGGGGGCGAGTTCATCGATTTTATATCCGGCTTCAAGTTCTGCGGCGCGGACATCGCGGACGGCTTCTGGCTTGGTGGAACCGATGACGAATCCGACGCGGTATGGGTCAGCCTTGCGGATTTCGAGGGCCATTTCTTGATACATTTTAAGGCCTTCTGCGGTGTAAAGGTTCTGAACGCGCGTGTCCTTGTTGGATGTTGCGACCAGACCAAAGACGCAAAGGTTGGCGTTCATTTCTAAATAGGGTTTTATAGTGTCAATGTTGCCCATATATGGGTTGATTGTAACGATGTCCGGCATAAAGTTCTTAATATCGGACGCAGCCCATTGTTGTTGGGTATTGGCTATGTCGCCGCGTTTGACATCCAGGATGCGGAGAAGGTCTGGGTGGATTTCCGCGGTGTAGTTCATTATCTGGGATAAGACGCGGGCGTTTTTGAAGTCGTGCCAGAACGCGCGATTGGGTTTTATTCCGACTATGTAATCCGCGGTGGCGTCTATTAATGAGCGCGCCCAGTCGAATAATTTTTTGTCATTGTTCAGGGCATCGCCACAACTTTCATCTGGGTCAAGGCCGAGGACGACTTGGGATTTTTTTTCTTTTATTTGTTCGCCTAGTCTATTGAAGGCGCGAGCGGAGTCAAATTTCATAACATATCCTTTTTTTAAGGTTTTCGTGTATTCTCTCTGCTCCACGAAGTTATGTTAGAACGGATTTGCGTGGTTTGCAATGTATTTTTTTCAGTTGCAATTCGATGATGCGATGGGTATAGTTTGGGATTAAGTGGGGTCATAGCTCAGCTGGTAGAGCACTTGCATGGCATGCAAGGGGTCGTCGGTTCGATTCCGATTGGCTCCACCAAAAAATAAGTCATCCCGGTGCTTGACACCGGGATCTCGCCGAATAAAATTCCCCTCCCTATTTTCTTTTGTCATTCCCGCGCAGGCGGGAATCTCAAATTGTATAATTAAATAATCTCAAAAAATCCAGCGACATCGCAACGGCGCGGCAGGCCGTCCAATACCAAGGAACTGCGGGGCGCGGTGGGCTGGATGCCCATAAGTTTCCCCGCAGTTTCGCCGCGTAGTGGACGGAAATGCCACGCCGGGATGAAAAATGTCGCTAGGATTTTTTGTCCTTAGATTTTTGTCCTTATTCCTTAAACACCTGTAAATCCCCCCATGCATCTTTCTTGAATTCCGGCTTGCCCAATAGGAATTTCAACCCAAATGTCGCTACAACCCGCAAGGCTCCGACCTCAATAACCTGCCCGTGCACTTTGGGCAGGTCGCCGCCATCCGGCACAACGAACGACAATGCGCCCTGCCCGAATGTCAAGATACGCCGCGCACCGGACAATTCCAGAAAGCGGGAAAAGAAGATGTGCATAACGGCGGCTTCATCGGTGCTTGCGCCGCGCCCACCTGGTAAGCGGTGGTTTATAATGGGGAAGACGGATGGGCCGGACAATCCGATTGCGGCCATCATTTTATTGAACAGTTCACCTTCTTCACCCGTAAGGACTTCGCCCGCGGCATCGTCTGACAGGCTTACGGCGTCGATGACTATTAGAACATCTGAATTTGATCCGATTTTTGGCGCGACCATATTTTTGGCGAGTTTTGCAGTGGGGAATCCATTAAAGGCACGAATTTCCCGCACCAAGCTTTCAATATCATCGCACGCCCTTGCGATTTCTGTTGCTTTTTCAATTAACTCCCCCATTGCCACCGGCTCTGACTTAGGAATTATCGGCTCAATAGTCCCTTTCGCTTGTGCCCCGTGCTCAATAGTCCCCTTCGCTGGCGAAGGGGTGTCGCGCCGTAGCGAAGCGTAGGCGGACGGGGTAGTGGTAATAATCGTTTCTTCTCTCTGCCCTCTTCCATCTTCTATTACGGAGACATTTTCGTTCAATTCCACCTTAACTCCGCTCAAATTCAGGTCGATTAAAACATTTCTTAAATTATCTTGCATTTTTAATCCTTTTGGTTTATTATTGCTAACGAACCAGAAATAATCAAGGGAGGATTTGATGAAACTGTTCAACTATGTCGCTGTTGCTTCCATTGCGGCCCTCGCGGCTTGCGGTGGTGGTATAAAGGAACCTGCTGATCTGAACGGGCAGAAAGTCTTCTTTGACTTTGACTCGTCCAAGATTTCGAAGGATTCGAGTGATAACCTCAAAGGACAGGCGCTTTATATGAAGAGCCATCCTAATGTGAAGATGCAGATTGCGGGCAACTGCGACGAGCGTGGATCACGCGATTACAACTTGGCTTTGGGCGCGCGTCGCGCGAATGCTGCCAAGAATGTAGTTGTGAAAGAGGGCATTGCTGAAAAGCGTATAAAGACCATATCTTATGGCAAGGATCGTCCGGCTGTGAAAGGCACGGGTGAATCTGTGTGGAAGCAGAATCGTAATGCGACCACGACAACCTTGTAATCCTCGGATTATATGATTGTTTAAGAAGGTGGCTTTATGCCACCTTTTTTTATCGTCATCCCCGCCTCCCCCATCGTCATCCCGGCGAAGGCCGGGATATTTTGTAAGAGAACCAAAACGGCACCTTCGGTGCCGTCATCCCCGCGCAGGCGGGGATCTCAAATTGTAAATTGCCTTATATTTTCCTGCCCCCCAGGAATGGGGGCGGGTGTCGCCGAAGGCGACGGGTGGGGGTTAAAAAATTCCCCACTCATGTGGAGGGGTGTCGCGCCGTAGCGAAGCGTAGGCGGACGGGGTGGTTGGTGCTTGTTAATCGCACAATAGTCCCCTTCGCCTGATGCAGTCGCACAAAAGTCCCCTTCGCTGGCGAAGGGGTGTCGCGCCGTAGCGAAGCGTAGGCGGACGGGGTAGTGGTAATAAAGTCAAAACGGCACCGAATGGTGCCGTCATCCCCGCGCAGGCGGGGATCTCAAATTGTATAATGCAAAATAAATTCCCCTCCTGTGGAGGGGTGGCACGAAGTGCCGGGGTGGGCCTACTCTTATTATAGTCGCACCCACCTACCCTCACCCGTCATCCCGGCGGGGTGTCGCGCCGTAGCGAAGCGTAGGCGGAAGGCCGGGATATTTGTATAAATCTATAATGCGTGCGGGAAAGCGGAGCGAACCGCCGCTAATAATCTCAAAAAATCCAGCTTTGTCGCAATGGCTTGATAGGCCGCCCAATTAATCTCGTGCAAAAAACATTAGGGGTGTCGCAACGCCGAGGATAAATCATTCAGAACCGATGAAAACCGGGGGCGATGTTGGTGTCCACCAATGAGTGTGCCCCCGGTTTCATCGGTTATCAAGGATTTTGCCCGGCGGGATGAAAAACACCCCTTATGTTTTTTGTCCGCTTAGGATTTTTTGACCTTACTCCTCGCCCTCGTCTTCGTCGGCTTCTGGTTCAATGATCATGTCTTCGCCTGCTGATCCCGCTTTAATCTTCTCCAACAACTCAGTCTGCACTACCTCGTTATCTTTCAGCCATTGGCGGGCGTTTGCCTCACCCTGACCGATGCGCGTAGAGTTATAGGAATAGAATGCTCCGGCCTTATCGATGATTCCGGCTTTCACTCCCATATCGAGGATTTCGGACACGCGGGAGATTCCCTCACCATACATAATTTTGAATTCGACTATACGGAAGGGCGGGGCGAGTTTATTTTTGACTACTTTGACGCGCGTTTCATTGCCGACTATGGCTTCTTTATCTTTGATTTGCCCGATGCGCCGAATGTCGAGGCGAACGGACGCGTAGAATTTAAGGGCATTTCCGCCAGAGGTCGTTTCCGGCGATCCATACATCACGCCGATTTTCATACGAATTTGGTTAATGAAGATCATCAGGGTGTTGGAACGAGAAACCGAACCGGCGAGTTTTTTAAGAGACTGAGACATCAAGCGCGCTGTGGTTCCGACGAATGAATCTCCGATATTGCCTTCTAATTCAGCTTTTGGGACGAGTGCGGCGACAGAGTCGACAACTACGACATCAACTGCGCCGGACTTAATCAATGTGTCTGCAATCTCCAAAGCTTGCTCACCGGAATCTGGTTGAGATATGATTAAATTCTTAACATTGACGCCGAGTTTGTGCGCGTAATTTGGGTCAAGCGCATTTTCCGCATCTATATAGGCGCAAACGCCGCCTTTTTTCTGCGCCTCGGCGACCGCGTGCAAAGCGAGGGTCGTCTTACCCGAAGACTCAGGACCATAAATTTCGACTATGCGTCCGCGGGGGTATCCACCGATTCCGAGGGCGATGTCGAGTCCGAGAGAGCCGGTAGAGATAGTTTCGATATTTTGGGATGTGCCATCACCCATAGTCATAATGGCATCTTTACCGAATTCTTTTTTAATTTGTGCGAGGACGGAATCTAGGACGGATGCTTTATTAGCGGCTGCGATTTTCTCAGCTTTTTCGGAACTTTTCGCCATAATAATCTCCTTTTTAATTCCCCTCTCATGTGGAGGGGTGTCGCGCCGTAGCGAAGCGTAGGCGGACGGGGTGGTTGAGTGTTATTTTATATTCTCACCTTACAATTTTCCCCCTACCCTGCACAAGCAAAATAAATAATCGCACAAAGTCCCCTTCGCTGGCGAAGGGGTGTCGCGCCGTAGCGAAGCGTAGGCGGACGGGGTAGTGGTAATAATATCGTGCAAAAAATCCGGCGGCATCGCAACACCAATGATAAATTTAATCTCGTGCAAAAAACATTAGGGGTATCGCAACGGCGCGGCAGGCCGTCCAATACCAAGAAAAACGAGGGCGAAGTTGGCTGGTTGCCAATGAGTTGCCCTCGTTTTTCGAAGTGTAGTGGGCGGAAATGCCACGCCGGGATGAAAAACACCCCTTATGTTTTTTGTCCGCTTAGGATTTTTTGACTACTTAGGATTTTTTAACCTTAATACTGCTCGCCACCCACGCTCCGCCAAGACCAATCGCGCCCGCTAATATCCAAACGCACCCAACCGACCCGGTTAGCATAATGACGCCCGCACCCAGCAAAGGCGATAAAACGGATGCGAGATATTTTGCCGTGCCGAAGATCCCAACGAATCGCAACTGCTCGGACTTGTTTGCGGTATTGTAAAAAGGCAATTCTTTAATCGGTTCGGAAATGGCGTTGGAGATTTGCCAAATTGCGAATAGCCCGAGCAGCATCATTCCGCTTGAAACTGATGCGATGAATGCGAAGGCGGCGTATGTTATATATCCCAGCATTAATAAACGCGAAGGCCCTGCCCGCATAGCGACCCGGTTGGCTGGCACGGCAAGCAAAGCGAACGGAATGGTTCCGATGGCGAGCACGAGACCCAAAGTGTCTTTGGAGAATCCCGCAGATAGAACGGCGATGGGGACATAAAGACTCCGCAAGGCGCGGATTGCGTAGTAGACAAACATTACGATATAGGCTTTTACTAATTCTCGGTTGGATAGATAAGCGAATAGATTTCCGAAAACTTTTGCTAGGGTTTTTTTCGGAGGCGCGACCCGCGCGCGCTTGTCTTCGGCCGTCACGCGATAGTTTTTGTAATAGAGCAAAGCGCACATAAAGACGAGTGATACTAACATAAGTGTTGCGCGCGCATTGCCGAAGTATGATGCCATACGCAGGGCGATGATTGGCGCGACGATTGAGCCGATATTATTTAATACATAGTATCTGCCGAAAACCTTTTCTACATTTTTTCCAACTGCGAAGTCGGTCATAAACAGGGTCAAACTTGTTACGAATAGTGCCCAGGCGCATTCACGAATTACATCCAAAACGATGAACGATCCGGCGGATGGCTGGAAAGCCATCATAAAAACTGATACGATGATTGCGACGCAGGCTCCTGGCAAAATCTTCGCCTTCGGCAATAACCGAAAAATTTCTGATGAAAACATAGAGAACAACATTGCAATAACCGCAAATGCGGCGGAGTATAGACCGACTATTGCTGGGTCTTTGAATATATCCAACAGGATCAAAGAATAAACTGATGACAAGATTGAGCCACCGAATCCATAAAAGAATCCGATATTGGCGAATGTGTAGCCGTTTGTTTTCTGTGAATATGAAATATATTTATCCGCCATTTTCCATCCTCTGCGGGTGGGGGTCTCCTGACCCCCACCCGAACATTTTCTAATCGTCATCCCCGCACAGGCGGGGATATTTTGTCATAAGTGTCGCGTCCACATATATATTCGCCGCACTCACCTACTCAACTTGTCATTCCCGCGAAGGCGGGAATAGGGCTAATAATCTGTCGCGCTCCGCGCGACACCTTAACTCCACACTATAATATCACACCCTACCCTGCTTTCACAAATTCCATCGCCTCTTCTCGCCCAAATAAAGAAAGCAGCACCCTGACCGCCTTGCCCCGCACGCCAACCAACTTCGGATCCACCTCAACCAGTTCCCGTGCTTCCCGCGCCGCCAGTTTGAACAACCCCTTATGCACGCTCCAATCTACGAATCGATAAGATACGAATCCGCTTTGTTTAACTCCTAACAATTCCCCAACTCCTCGCATTGCCAAGTCATATTCAGCAATTTCGAATCCATCATCTGTTTCACACAGCACATCCAATCTAGAAGTCCCCTTCGCTGGCGAAGGGGTGCCGCGTAGCGGCGGGGTAGTGGAATTCCCCGCCAAGGGTGGCGGGGTGCCGCCGCAGGCGGCGGGGTGGTTCGACCCCTCCACCAACACACAAAACGCCTGTTCATCCCCGCGTCCAACCCGCCCCCGTAATTGATGTAAAGCGGCGAGCCCGAATCGTTCCGCGCTTTCGATAACCATAATGGTTGCTTGCGGAACATCTACACCGACTTCTATAACCGTTGTTGCGACCAAGACTTTGACTGCGCCATCCACCCGCGCGAATTCGGCCATAACGCGATCGCGCTGATCTTTTGGCATTTTTCCGTGCACAAGGCCAACGCTATCACCGAACGCGGCTTTCAATTCCGCATACCTCCGCTCCGCCGACATAAAGTCGCTCAACTCGGATTCTTTCACCAGCGGACAAACCCAGAAACATTTCGCGCCCGCCGCGACTTGCCACTTCAACCTCTCAACCAGTGCAGGAATTTTTTCCGCCATTAACTTGGTCGTTTTAATCGGTTTCCGCCCTATGGGCTTTTCATCAATTATGGACACATCCATATCGCCATAAATAGTCATAGACAGGGTTCGCGGAATGGGCGTCGCTGACAAGGCCAAGACATCCACCATCGCGCCCTTGCTGGCCATCTGCAATCGTTGATTAACACCAAAGCGATGCTGTTCATCTATAACGGCAAGACCCAAATTACGATATTCAACGGCTTCTTGAAATAAAGCGTGCGTTCCAATCAGGATTTTAATTCGCCCAGATTTCAGTGCAACCAGTTTCTCGTGCCGATCCGCGCCCTTGTCGCGGCCGGTTAAAATTTCGCAATGCACGCCAAGGGTTTCACACATCGGCCGCAACTTTGCAAAATGTTGTTGTGCAAGGGTATCGGTCGGCGCAAGCAATGCCGCTTGAAACCCACTCTCTACTGCCCTCAGCATCGCCACCAAAGCAACAATAGTTTTACCCGACCCAACATCCCCTTGGACGAGACGCCGCATTTGCACCGGCTTTGCCATATCAGATAAGATCTCCCCAATGACTCTCTTCTGCGCCCCCGTCAATTCAAACCCAACAATCCCCTGGCCGGACGGGGCAGTGGAAATCCCCTCCAAGGTGGCGGGGTGGCACGAAGTGCTAGGGTGGTTGGTGCTTGTTAATCGCACAAAGTCCCCTTCGCTGGCGAAGGGGTGCCGCGTAGCGGCGGGGTAGTGGTCAATAATAGCCTCGCCCGGCTCCGCCGACACATCACTTTTACCTTCTACCTTTTTACTTTTACCTTTTATTATCTTCCCCACCAACTCCCCCGTCCCTTGCATCGCAATCCCGACTTCCACCGCCCCCGCTTTCCTCATCAGCGCAATGGCCAATTGATGAGCAAACAATTCATCAAACGCAAGCCTTGCTCTCGCCTTTGCGCCCGGCATCACATCCTCTAATACTTTCGGCGAATGTGCATCTCGTAAGGCACCTGCGAAACTAATCTCGTCAAACCCCGTCAGCACTGCCGCGCTTAACCATTCCTGCACATCCGGCACCGCACCAATAATTGCATTGCGTAAGGCGTGCATCAACTTTTGATTTACGCCATCGGTAAGGGGGTAGACCGCTTGCACCTCTGGAATTTTCGCACTCTCTTCCACCCTCACCACATAGTCCGGATGATTCAATATTAATTCCCCCCCAAGGGTGGGGGGGTGCCCGGCTTTGCCGGGCGGGGTGGTTCGATTAAGTTCCCCGCTGATGATTCTTGTTTCCCCAACGGGCATTTGTTTCATCCAGTAATCGGAATATGATCCACCAAAGAATTGAATTGTGCATCGCGCACCGACTTCATCCTCGCAGATAAACTGCAAGGGCTTCCACCTGTTGCCAACTTTCACACTCACAATCCGTAAAGGGATTGTAATAATTTCGCCGACCGCGCCCTCCGCCAAACTTTTCATCAAAGGACGAAATTTAACACTGGACGGCAAATGGAATAAGAAATCACGAACGCTCCGCCCCCCGAGAAGCGCGCTAAGTTTCTCTGCGAGGACGGGACCGATCCCTTTAATAAATTGCAAATCCGTCTGAAATTCCATCTTGCATATATTATTATCATTCTTTCTTATAATCGCAAACAAATTAATATCGTGCAAAAAACATTAGGGGTATCGCAACGGCGCGCCAGGCCGTCCAATACCAAGGAACGGCGGGGCGAAGTTGGCTATATGCCAATGAGTTGCCCTGCCGTTCCGAAGTGTAGTGGGCGGAAATGGCACGCCGGGATGAAAAACACCCCTTATGTTTTTTGTCCTTAAATTTTTGACATTTTTATGATATACTAAGCACAGAGAAGAGAGAAGCCAATAACCAACCGGGGGACTTTCATTATGAATTTTTATAGATTTTTTGGCATATCTGTTGCTCTTTGTGCATTTGCTGGGGCTGCTGATGCGGCGTATACTCCGTATCGGTCGCGCGCTCCGCAACCGTATGCTAGCGCGAAATCGGCAGGCTCGTCAAATGGTCTGTATGCGGCGTTTTACGGGACTGGCGGAATGGCGCCATTGGATGTCAATTATTCGTTTCAAGTTGATAGGGGTGGCTCACTAGGGACAGAGTATGGCGATCCTGATAATTTCAAGGCAACGCCGTATGGCATTTCTGCTGCATTTGGCTTTTATAATGACGAGTTTAGGGGCGAGGCGGAGTTCAATTATTATTCCCCATTTAACAAATCCGTTAATATCGATGATGCGGGGATTCCTGTTGGTGTTGAAACTTTTCATTATGGGAATTGGAGTGTTATGTTTAATGGCTATTATGATGTTGGGGACAAGACATGGATTGCGCGGCCATATGTTGGTGTTGGAGTTGGCTTGAACATAGCGACCATCAAACATGGATTAAATTTAGATACAACGGTAGACAGCACGGCTTGGCATGCATCGATTAACAATCGGGCGTATCAGACGGATAGTTTATCGGCGCAGTTGATGGCTGGTGTCCAGGCTCGGTTGTCCGGGGACGGCATGTATTTGGATTTAGGGTATAAGGGTGTATTGAATGGCAATGCGGATGTGCAGGAAGTCATTAGATGGTCGAACACTACGAACACATATAGTGGTGCGGCGAATACGATTGTAAAACCCGGAATGGGTCACTTCTTTCGTATCGGCCTGCGTATGAATTTGTAAAAAGTCCCCTTCGCTGGCGGTATGGCTAGCGATAAAGTCCCCTTCGCTGGCGAAGGGGTGCCTGCAAAGCAGGCGGGGTAGTGGTAATAAAAATTCCCCTCCAAGGTGGAGGGGTGGACGGCGAAGCCGGACGGGGTGGTTGAGATTTACAAACACGAGAGAGGAAACAAATGAAAACGATAAAATTGATAGCGATGTCCGTGGCATCTTTGACCTTTGGGGCGCAGGCTTACGGCGCGACACTTCAAGGGACCAAGGCTGTTGCCGTTCAGAATAGCGCGGCGAAACAGAGTGGGTTTTCAGGCTCGCGTGCGGTGCTTACGCCTGGGATATTGAAGAAACCGAGCGCATCGAGCGCGAACGCTGCTCGCGCGGCGAACTTGCCGGGGTTAAGTTCGATTGGCGGGTCTGGCGGAACGAATACGGGGGGTTCTGCTGGCGGTGCCTATGTTACATTCCAAGAGTATTATGGCAATAAGAATTTCGTAAACGGACAATTGGACGAAATCGGCAAAACATTTGAACGCGATGAAGCGCGCTTTAATCAACTGAACACAGAAATCAATAATTTCACTGGGGACGATCAGGGTTTTGCTGACAAGAGGCTTACAAAAGAAATCACAAAAAATTCCACGCACTTGCAGATTCCTACATCCAAGGCCGTGTATGATTTTGATACGGAGCGGAACAAATTGATTGGTGCGAAAGTTTCAGAAGAGATCAAGAAATATTTCACAGGCGAGTTGCAGGAAGATGTTGGCGATGCGATGAAAAAATATCGCGCGACCGAGGTTGTTGAGAATGAAGAATTAAAGTTCACGACAGGCGGCGCAGTTGCTAGATACATATCCAGCCAATTTTTGAACAAAACCAGCCACAATGTGAATGACAATTCTGATAAACTCTCAACATCAAAGTCAGTTAAAACCTATGTTGATACGGAAACAAAAACACTTAACGACACGATAACAGCCCTTGATAAAAAAGTTGATCTCGCAGTCGAAACGATTGGCGAAACGACTACTGCTCTTACTACCCGCATTAATACTACCGACGGCAATGTTTCCGACCTTACTGGAAAGTTTAACTCTGAGGTAGAACGGATTGACGGCGACATTAAGCAAAACTTAATTGACGCAAATTTATATACTGATGCTCTTAGAAAGGATGTGAAAGACAAGATTAAAGAAGGCGTTGATGATGGTATTGCAAAGTTAAACGCCGGCGCACTAAAAGCAATTATACAGCCTCAACTGACGGCGCAGCATATTGCGAGTGGCATTGATGAATTTGCGACTGCATCGCAGGTTTATAACTATGTAGATGGACAATTTAATACCAAAACTGCTGCTAATATAAACGGACAGGGTTTGGCAACTGCACCAGTTGTAAAGGCCTATGTAGATGACAATGTTAAAGTGGTTAATGACAGCATTAGTGCGACCAACGAAGATGTTTCCGACCTTGATACAAAGGTTGACGATGCGGTATTAGCCCTTAGCAAAGAAATTGAGGCCGCAGAAGGACGCGCAAACACCCATACTGATGAACTCTATACGAATACAATCAAACCAGAAATTGCGAATTCAATCGCGGCTGAAACGCAAAAGAATTTGCTAAATTCAGATTTTGCGACCAAGGCTTATGTCAGTGGTCAGTTCAATGCCAAGACTGCAAAGAACATAACCGAAACGGCGAATCTGACGACAGCAGGTGTGGTCAAAGATTATGTAGATACTGAGATTACTGCGCTTGATGGTCGGTTGACGACATCGACACAAAGCTATACGAATGATGCGATAAATACCTTGCATACTTCGATTACGAACGAGACGACTAATACGATTGCTGTGGACAAGACGAATAACTTGTTGACGGCGCAAGACAGCCAACTTGCCACTGCCAAAGCAGTGAAAGATTATGTTGCGCTGACATTGGGCGATGTGCATGCGGCGTTAATGCTTATCAACGGCACAGCCAATTAATTATGTTCCCTGCCCCCCTGAGGGGCGGGGTTAGGGGTGGGGGTTAAAAAATAATGCGGGCTTAAAGCCCGCATTTTTTGCATTATAATCCCCATCTTCACTTAATGTAGTCGCACAAAGTCCCCTTCGCTGGCGAAGGGGTGTCGCGCCGTAGCGAAGCGTAGGCGGACGGGGTGGTTGGTTTTAGGTTGTTAATCGCACAAAGTCCCCTCTTCTTTCGTCATCCACTTCCCCCCGCTCCGTCATCCCCGCTTTTATTTTCTCGTCATTCTCTTACCAACTTGTCATTCCCGCGCAGGCGGGAATCTCAAATTGTAAAAAATCCCGCGTCAGCGGGTAATAATATCGTGCAAAAAATCCAACTTTGTCGCAACGGCGCGCCAGGCCGTTCAATACCAAGGAAAACCGGGGGCGATGTTGGTGTCTACCAATGAGTGCGCCCCCGGTTTCCGAAGGTAGTGGACGGAAATGGCGCGCCGGGATGAAAAACAAAGTTAGGATTTTTTGACCTTACTCATACCGCAGGGAATCGATGGGGTTCAGTTTCGTCGCCTTCATCGCCGGAAACACCCCCGAAACAATCCCAACCGCCAGCGCGACTATAACCGACAGAATAACCGACCATAAACTAATTGGCACGGGGAACCCAAGGACGAATCGCCCGATGCCTTGCGCCAAACCGACACCCAAGACAAGGCCTGTAAAACTCCCAATGCTAGAAATCAAAATGGATTCCGACAGGAATTGAATCATAATGTGCCGTTCTTTCGCGCCGATTGCCTTGCGGATTCCGATTTCGCGCGTGCGTTCCATAACGGATACCAGCATCATATTCATAATACCGATAGAGCCGACGAGCAGCGACACGGACGCAATGGCGATGAGCAACATTTTCATAAAGCCCGTAACGGTATTCATTGTTTCCATAATTTGTTTCATATTCATAATAGAGAAATCGTCGGCGACACCTTCTTTTAATTTGTGTCGATCGCGTAGGATATCGGTAATTTGTTCAATGACGACATCGTTGTCTCCACCGGCGGCGACTTTCAGGGCGATTGCTGAGACGGAGTCCTGAAACCATCTGCCGCCGAACCGCTTTTTAAGGGTTGTGATAGGCACGACGATGGTGTCGTCGGAATTGCCGCCCATCCCTTCACCGCGCGCTTTCAACACGCCGGATACTACGAATGGCACGCCGGAGATTCGGATGACTTGCCCGATTGGGTCTTTGCCCATTTCCAGTTCTTCGACTACTTTGGGACCCAATACGGCTTGGGTCAGGGCAGAGCGGACAGCGGACATTTCAAAGAATGTGCCTTTATCTATTTCCGCGCCTTGAACGGCGACCCAATCAGGCCAAACGCCGGACATAGTGGTTGACCAATTTTTGTTGCCGAAGACTACTTGCGCGCCGGATTGATCTTGCGGGGTTATGGCGGCGATGTCGGGCAGTCGGCGAATGACTTCGGCATCTTGAATGGTCAAGGTTCGCCGATTGCCGGAACGCACACCAGCCGATTGCACCATCGCGGGGCGAATGATGATAGTATTTGATCCCAATGAACTAAACTGATCATCAATTTGTTTTTGCACGGTCTCACCGACTGCGACCATAATGACGACGGCCATCACGCCGATGATGATGCCCAGCACCGTCAAAAAGGATCGCATTTTGTTTCCCGTAATAGAGATCCACGATTCCTTAAAAATATCTCCAAAAGTCATTTTATTCCCTCTTCACTCGCCGGCATCTTTCCATCATAAGTAATATGTCCATCGCGTATGTGAATCAGCCGCTCAGCATATTGAGCAATTTCGAATTCGTGAGTAATCATAACGATTGTCATCCCGAGTTCGCCATTCAGTTTTTTGAGAAATTTCAACACATCATTTCCCATTTTGGAATCAAGCGCACCGGTGGGCTCGTCCGCCAGAATCATTTTGGGAGATCCCGCGAGTGCGCGCGCGATGGCGACTCGTTGTTTCATACCGCCGGATAGTTGATTTGGCAAATGGTTTTCGAAGCGTTCCAACCCGACTTGTCTCAGCATTTCCCGCGCCCGCACTTGGCGTTCTTCAACAGACAACCCGCGATACATCAGCGGCAGCATAACATTGTCCAACACGCCTCGCTTAGTCAGCAGATTAAAATTTTGGAATACGAAACCAATGTATTCATTTCGCGCAACGGCCAAGTCATCCGGCTCCATATCTTCAATGGGCAGCCCGTAGAGTTTATAAGTCCCGCTTGACGCAGTGTCCAACGCGCCGATGATGTTCATCAGAGTAGACTTGCCGGAACCGGAAGGCCCCATAATAGCGACGAATTCCCCCGAGCGAATGTTTATAGAGATATTGAATAAAACTTTTTGCACATCGCCGCCATAGAGCGGAAATTCCTTGCAAACATTATCCATATGAATAACAAACGGCTCCAAATGATCTTTCATTTAATTTCCTCTAATTCCCCTCTCATGTGGAGGGGTGTCGCGCCGTAGTGAAGCGTAGGCGGACGGGGTGGTTGGTGCTTGTTAATCGCACAAAGTCCCCTTCGCTGGCGAAGGGGTGGCAGTCGCGGAGCGACTGACGGGGTAGTGGTAATACCCCTTGTGTTTTTGTCCCTACTCTGTCAACCTCTTCTCAATCGCACGCAGTTCATCCTTATCGGAAGAATCGCCGACGAACAAGCCCGTATCAAAAGCCGCACGAATATCCCGATAAACGCTTTCCGCTTCGGCTTGCATCCCGAGTCGTTTGTAAATCAGCACAGCCTCTGCGTGGCGCAACACTTCGTATCGATCGTTGATAAGTGCGCGCGCGATTTGAAGTTCTCTAACGGCGAGGTTTCCGAATTCAGCTTGCCGCGCGGGGCAACCTTTCAGGTTCAGGTCGACATAGAGGTTGGCTTTGGCGAATCGATTGTAAGGGTCTTTGTCGCGTTCAGAAAATTCGCGTTGAATTTTTTCCAAGATGAGAGATTCGATGGCGGCGCAAGTTTCAACTGGCAGGGTTTCCACGGCCGCATCCGCGACTTCGGGCTTGACTATTTGGACGACTTCGCAAGGGACGACTGCGGATGATTTAGAAAATTTTATTCGCGCGACATCGTGTCCTACGAAGAAAGCGATTACGGCGACTATTGCACCGATCAATCCGAAAAATCCATAGTTATAGTTCCACATTTTTCCTACCTTTTTTCTATCGCCATCCCCTTTCCCAATCGTCATTCCCGCGAAGGCGGGAATCTCAAATTGTAAAACAAACCCCCTGCGGGGTGGGGTCTCCCGACCCCACCCCGAACATTTTCTCACCTTACCTATTGCGCCCACCTCCACCTTGACCACCCCCCATCATTCCTCGCGGCATCCCGCCACCTTGTCCCCCACCGCTCGCGCCAACCTTGCCCGTTACAATGCGATCGCCTTTTTCCAATCCCTCAGCCTCAATCTCGGTTTCAGTTGCCGTGACCAATCCTTTCTTAAACGGCACCAAGATAATTTCGCCGCCCCGCAAAACTGCCAAAGTATTTTTTGCTGTCATTTCGCCACTTGCTACGCGCGGGTCTTCGGTTATACGCGCCAGGTCGCGCGTCAGGAATGCTGCATTTGCGGCCTTCCAAATATCAACGCGTTCAGCGATTGTGATTGTTACGAACGCGGTCATTCCGGGCATCAGTTCCAAACTAGAATTATCAACATCAATAATAACCGTGTAGACGACGACATTCTGAATAGACGAAGGCGACAACCGCACCTGTTTCACAAATCCCTCAAAGGTTCGGGACGGATAGGCGTCAACCGAGAATCCAACTTTTTGACCTTGTTTGATTACACCAATATCGGCTTCGGAAATTGATGTTGCGATTTGCATTTTGGTTAAATCTTCGGCGATAACGAAGAGGTCGGCCGCTTGCAAACTGGCCGATACCGTCTGCCCCTCATCAACTTTGCGGGAAATGATTGTGCCGGCTACGGGCGAACGAATTGTTGCATAACTTAAATTAGCAATCGCGCGATCGTGTTGCGATTTTGCAGAGTTATAGTCTTGCACCAAGGAATCGTAATTTGTCTTGCTCTGGTCAAGTTCCGCCCGCGCGATAAACCCTTGCGAGAAAAGTTTCTTGTCGCGGTCATAAGTTGTCTTTGATAAATCGCGTTGCGCCTCTGCGCGTTTAAGGCGAGCATCCGCCTCATCCAACGACGCTTGCAGGGTTGACTTATCAATCTCTAATAAAATCTGATCCTTCTCAACCACATCATTGTAATCAACCTTAATGTTTTCAATGATACCCGATACTTGGGAACCGATATTGATAGTATTGACTGGGGTAATTTCACCGGTAGCCGTGACGACTTGGATTAGGCTGCCGAAGTTAACGGGCATAGAGACCCATTTGGTGCTTTCGTCTTTGGAAGATGAAGGATAAAATTCATAGGCACAATACCCGGCCCCGAGAACCAGCAGAATCAAAATTTTTCGCGCCGTCAAACGGAACAACCGCCGAATCCATTTCCGTTTTTTCTTCCCCTTTACATCCTCGCGCTCAATAGTCCCCTTCGCTGGCGAAGGGGTGTCCGGCTTTGCCGGACGGGGTAGTGGATAATTCCCCTCCAAGGTGGAGGGGTGTCCCGGCTCTGCCGGGACGGGGTGGTTGGTGCTTACCGACATACCAACCTTAACATCTTTTTCTTTATCCATTTCACAACCTCTTCTCGTCATCCCCGCGAAGGCGGGGATATTTTGTCATAAGTGTCGCGTCCACTTCTCTGCAAAACACCATCGCATTCTCGCGGACAATAAATAACCCGCAAAAAAATCCGGCGGCATCGCAACGCCGAGGATAGAACGCCTAGTAGCGGTGAAAACGCGACAACGGAGTATATAGATATACTTCTAGGAGCGTTTTCGCCGCTAATCGGCGTTATAGACCGGCGGGATGAAAAATGCCGCCAGGATTTTTT
>JAITCH010000008.1 GCA_031283185.1 Rickettsiales bacterium
TCATCCCGCCGCGGCATTTCCGTCCACTACACTTTGGAAACCGGGGCACACTCATTGGCAGACGCCAACTTCGCCCCCGGCTTTCCTCGGTATTGGACGGCCTGCCGCGCCGTTGCGATGTCGCTGAATTTTTTGAGCGTTATTACCCGCTGACGCGGGATTATGACCACTACCCCGTCCGCCTACGCTTCGCTACGGCGCGACACCCCTTCGCCAGCGAAGGGGACTTTTGTGCGAAACATAAGCGAAAGAGAATTAATAGAGTGAAAAAATGAAAAAGTATTTAATCCTGATTTTATGTATTGTAGTTATGGGATGTGATAAAAAAGATCCCATCCTGCCAGGCGTTCGTATCCCCATCTTCGATTCGGGTATCAAAGTCAGTGAATCAAAAGCAAGTGTCAAAGAATTAATTGGAAAATCTGATGTCCCCGCCGCCGGAGTCGTCCGCGCCTCCACCTTGATAGCCAGTCTAATCCATATGTCCGAAGACAACATAATAACACGCGATTTCGACAAGCACATCATATTCTCGGGCTTTCCCACCGCTACAAAAACCGGCCCCGCCATTCAACCCGTCATCGCAGGCGACTATCTTTACGCAGGACTATCCACCGGGGAAATCCTTAAAATCCACACGGCCTCTGGTCATGTCGTCTGGTCAATCGACTTATCATCTCGCACCATCCTTACCGGCGGCAGCCCGGTCGCGGATGTGTCCGCCCTCCGCGTCTTGGGCAACTTTGTTTATGCATCCACATACGGCGGCATCATCGCAAAAATCTCCGCCGAAGATGGACGCGTAATTTGGGCCGCGCCATTCGGAACAAAACGACCGATCTTCGTTCTGGGAAATCTTGTCGCGGTCGTCGCTTTGGATGGGCGGGTGGTTGCTTTGGATGGGCGGACGGGCGGGTTGGTGCGCGAATGGAATCTGGATGAGGTCGGTGATGCGGAAGATGTGATTTTAGTGCGCGGCAAAGATGGCGCGCTGGGGTTTGAAGTGCGCGTGCCACAAAAAGGTTTCGGAATCAAATTTATTAACTGCATTGATAAGCCGAATTGTCCAATCAAACAAGGCAAGGATTTGTTGTATTTTATTGGGGTTTAGGGAAGAGGGTAGATGGGTCTAACCACCCCGTCCGCCTACGCTTCGCTACGGCGCGACACCCCGCCACCATTGGCGGGGAATTTATTCGGCGAGATCCCGGGGTCAAGCCCCGGGATGACTTGTTAAACCACTACCCCGTCTGCCTTCGGCATCCACCCCTTCGCCAGCGAAGGGGACTTTTGTGCGATTATCAAGCACCAACTACCCCGTCTGCCTACGCTTCGCTACGGCGCGACACCCCTTCGCCAGCGAAGGGGAATTTTGTGCGATTGCATTAAACGAAGGGGAATTTTTATTCCGCAGTGTCGGAGAGGGTATCAATTTGCAACAACTGACTATCTAGACTATCCCGTTCGGTCGCTTTATAACCAGCCTCTTCATCCGCGTCTATATTCTGGCCGCTACGAACTTTCGGATTAATTAATGTTTCGTAAGTTTCTATAACCTTCTCTTTGCCTTTGAGGTCATCGCGGATCATTTTGTCGGGACCGGGAATAAACCATTCGTAAATTTTGAGTGCCGTAATCTGCATAATCGGACGCGTCTTCGCCGCGCTTACATACTGCGGCAATGGCAAGCCACTCCAATACCACAACATCGCTATATATATAAAGCCATTGATTATCACCCCGCGCGCCAGCCCGAATAGTATGCCGAGACTACGATCCGCCGACCTGAGTATCGTTGAATGGATATAATCGCGTATGCGCTGTGCAAAAAAACTGAACAATATCAATATCGCAAAAAACACAATGAAATATGATGCTAGCAATGTTGATACGGTCGGCTCGGGCAGGGCAAACATCTTTTGCAACTGCGCCTCTATGGCGGAACTGGTAAATCGTGCCATAATCGCCGACACGATCCACGACATAGTCGCAACGGTTTCGAATACCCCGCCGCGCGCAAACGCCCAGAATGTCGAGGCAAGCACCACCGCTATATAGATGTAATCCGTAATCATAAAGTCTGCAAGCATTTTAAGTTTCCTTTTTTGTTCGGCCGAGATTGCCCGATCAAGTCGGGCAATGACTTATTAATTTTGGCGGGCTGCGCCCGCGATTTTTAGCCCTAGCCCCGCCTGCGCGGGGCTGACAAAAATTGCCTATCTATATTACTTTGGGAGTAGGATATACATCCCGCCTTGGTAGGATTGATGCGAGGCAAACTGCATCGCGCTTTCATCCGTCCCAAAGAATATGTCCGCCCGTATCCAACCTTTGATTGCCTCTCCGCGGTCTTGTGCAACCATTAGTCGCTGAAACTTTGTCCCGTCATAAAGTTTCGTATCAAGAAACATCGGCACGCCAAGTGCGTAAATGCTGTCGTCTACGGCGATTGACCGAATCTTGGAAAGTGGCACTCCCAATTTTCCAATTACATCGTGCTCTGGACTTTCAACGAAATACACAAACCTCGGGTTGCCATCAATAACCTCTCGCGCAAGCCGTGCATCCGTTTTAAGGTGCGTCCAGACCGAACTGGCAGAATAGCCGTCCTTTGGCCTGATATTCTTATCCATTAATTGTTTCCCGATACTATTAAACGGCATATCATTCGTTCCGGCAAAGTTCAATTTCACCAATGTGCCGTCCTGCAATTGCAACATCCCCGAGCCTTGGATTTGCAGATTCTGCACATCCACAGGATGCGCGTAATACAGCGTTGTCCCGATGCCCTGCGCGAGGATCGTCTTTTTATCCACGCCCTTGAAATTGCGGCCGTCTTTCGGCAAGCCCATCAATGGCTCTGAAAATTCGCTTGTTTTGGTGCGCGAGCCTTTTATGGTCGGCGAAAAATATCCCGTGAAAAGTCCCTCGGTTTTGCCGCTGTCGTCCGCTATCTTATAAGCCTGGAAATTATTTTCAAACCATCTACGCGCCGTTTCTGCGCTGGCACCTTCGCCCGGGATAGACCTGCATTTCTCTATCATCCGCCCGGAATCCGGCACAACCCGGCCATTAAATACCATTTTGCTTTTGCAAGTGTTCTTGAACGACTTCAACGCGTATCTATGGTCGTCTGAGCCCCAGCCGGGCACCGAGGAATATGGAACCTTGGTTAAATTGCCGGACACCCTTTGGTCGCCGCCGCCGTGCGTCCCGGGCATATCAAACCAACTGCACGATGAGAGTGCAAGGGGAAGTAAAAGTATTAATAATAGGTTTTTCATTGGTTTTCCTTTAATCGGCAAGATTCCGGGGTCAAGCCCCGGAATGACATTATTATTTGTTCGGTGGGGGTTGAAATTACAATTTCCTGCGCTATATTATTAGTATAACATAAAACAGGTCAGTCAGGCAAGACTGATTACCCGCCCAGAAAAGGGTCGAACCACCCCGCCACCATTGGCGGGGAATTAAAAGGAAAATAAAATGGCAAATGCAAATGAACTGAAACTTATAACACAATTCTTGAAGGATTTTTCCTTTGAGAGTCCCAACGCGCCCGCGCTGTTCTTCCAAAAGGAAAACTCGGCCGCGAAAATGGAAATTAACCCGGATATTCAAATCAAAGGTGCGGAAAATAACCTTTATATGGTCGACCTCGTCACAAAAGTCCATTCCAAGTTGGAAGCGGGTGATAAATCCATATTTATGATTGATGCAACTTATTCGGGACTCGTTTCCGCGAAATACGACAATGAGGCGGAGTTGCAGCACGCATTGTTGGTGCAGATTCCGGCTTTGTTATTCCCGGGACTCCGCGGGTTGGTTTTGCGCGTCACGGCTGAGTCGGGATTCCCGCCGTTTGCGATGCAATCCGTCGACTTTGAGGCGTTATATCAGCAGAGAAAGGCTGTCGCGAAGAAGAAATAAGGTGTGCGTGGAAATTACCCCCACCCTGTCCGGCAAAGCCGGACATCTCGCCCCCATTCCTGGGGGCAGGAAAATAAAATGTTCGGGGCGGGGTCGGGAGACCCCGCCCCGCTTTTGTGGGGGAAGGGATTTTAAGGGGATTTGATTTTTAGAAATTTGTGGTAGAATCAATTTATGAAAATAAAAAATGACGATTTTATTAAGTCTAACCACCCCGCCGCCGAAGGCGGCACCCCGCCACCATTGGCGGGGAATTATATGGTGCAAAGTAAAAATGGAAATTGGTTGGAGTCATACATCAACTATGTGAAAAATGTTCCGATGCTGTCCGAGGCCGAGGAAAATGACCTGATCGCGCGCGTCAAAAAATTCAAAGACAGAGAGGCCGCTGAAAAAATTATAACAGCGCATCTTCGGATGGTCGTATCCACCGCTTATGAAATGCAAACATACTCTGGCTTTGCTATGCAAGATATGATTGCAGAAGGAACCATCGGGTTGCTGAAAGCACTCGACAAATTCGACCCAGACAAGGGTGTGCGATTCTCCGTCTACGCCAACTATTGGATTCGCGCGGAAATCTATTCTATGATTTGGGACAACTGGTCGTCCGTTAAAATCGCAGAAAATCCCGCGCGGAAAAAAATCTTTTTCAACATTGGACGCGCGCGCCGAGCCCTTGGGATAACCAACGCAGTTCTTGGACGCGGCGATATGGAACGCATCGGGGAATTTTTGGATGTCCCGGTCAAGGAAGTTGAATTTATGTCCACACGGATGGTGCGGGACTCTTCATTAAATGCGCCTGCGCGTGGCGAAGATGGCGATCAGGAAATTCAAGACCGGCTTGCATCCCACGACGAAATGATCGGCGATGTTTTAGAGAAAAAAGAATTCACCGCGCGAGGATCGGCAATTTTACAACGGCACCTCGCCGCCCTGCCGGAACGCGACCGCGACATAATCACACGCCGGCGATTGTTGGAAAAGCCCGAGACGCTGGAAGAAGTCGCGGCGCGATATAGTATTTCCAAAGAACGCGTGCGGCAGATTGAGAATCGTGTGTTTGAGGGCTTGAAAGCGAATGTGTTGGCGGATGCGGAGAATCTACGCATCGGTGAAAAGCCCGTTGTGCTAATTGAAAATGAGGAGTGAGAATAAGGTCAAAAAACATAAGGGGTGTTTTTCATCCCGCCGGGCTAAATCCTTGATCGTCATCAAATGCCGGGATCTTATGGGCATACAGCCCACCGCGACCCGGCATTTGATGACGCTGAATGATTTTTCCTCGGCGTTGCGACACCCCTAAATGTTTTTTGCACGAGATTTATTATGTGCGAGGATGTGGTCTGGTTTTATAAATAAGTGGACGCAACGCGTATGACAAAATATCTCGGCCTGCGCCGGGATGACGGGAATAATAAGATGAAAAAAATAATAAATTTAGACATCAGAAAAGAACGGAGTCAGTTTGCTTTCGCCGCGGTCAGCAGCCTGTTGAAAGCGTTAGGGGGTAATGCCTTTGATGCGGAGTTGGTTGGTCGTTGGCGCGAGATTGTTGGAGCCTATGCTGACGACTTGGAAGTCGCTAGCGTTGGGCGCGCGGGTAAAGATGGTTTGCGGATGCTGAGTTTGCGCGTGCTGGTGCCTGCCAAAATTACTATGCTGAGTTATGAGGCGGAGGCGGTGCGGGCGTTAGTCAATAAGCATTATGGAAAGGAAGTGATTGGGAAGGTAAAAGTTAAAAGGTAAAAATGGAAGAGGGGTCTAACCACCCCGTCCGGCTTCGCCGTCCACCCCGCCACCATTGACGGGGAATTTTATTTTGCATTTTACAATTTGAGATCCCCGCCGTCGCGGGGATGACGGCACCGAAGGTGCCGTTTCTGTTAAAGGAGTTCGGAACATTCCATCGCAGCTTGGGCACCTTGGCCAGCAGCAATTACTACTTGCTTTGGGCTTTCACTACGGACATCGCCTGCTACGAATATCTTGGTGTCGGCAATACGAGTGCGATTAGGCAATGTTATCAAGTGTCCTGTCGCGTCGCGCGGCAGATCGCTGGAAAGCATTTGTGTATTCGGTGTATGTCCGATTGCAATAAATATGCCGTCGAGGTTTATTTGGCGAGATCCCGGGGTCAAGCCCCGGGATGACATTATTACAGAATTGACGCCCATTTGATCGCCACAAATTTCAACTACCTCGGAATTGAATTCAACTTCTATATTCGGTGCGGCGGCGATTCGATCAATTAATACCTTTTCCGCACGGAAAAAGCCGCCTTGTCTATATGATATAATAACTTTTGCGGCGATATGGGACAAATGCAGGGCTTCCGAAAGAGCAGAATTCCCGCCGCCAACCACCATTACCACGCGATTTTTATAGAAATTTCCATCGCAGGTTGCACAATAACTGACCCCACGGCCTGAAAACTCCGCCTCGCCCGGCACCCCTAGTCGCCTTGGGCTTGCGCCCGTAGCCACTATAACGCTCCGCGCTTCTATAACATCCCCCGTATTGGTTTTGATGGTATAATTGTCGCCGGTGGGCAGAACCGACTCGGCCAGCCCAGGCTTGAACTGCGCGCCAAATGCAACTGCTTGATTTTGCATTATTTCCGCCAGTTCCCCGCCCGTTACCCGCCCGGGTGCGCCGGGGTAATTCTCTATCTCCGCAATCTCGGACATCTGCCCGCCAGGAATGCCCAAAAGCGTTAAAACACTGCGGCCCGCACGGCTGAGATACAAGGCAGTAGCCAATCCCGCGGGTCCTGACCCTAAAATAACCGAATCGTAAATCATGGTTTTTGCCCCCTTGATGCATAAATAGTATTCGTTTTGGTGGGCGTGAGCAAGGCAAAGTTAGTTAAAAGTGAGCTTGAGAGCAAAAAAATGGACAAAAATGGGAAGTGTGGGGGAGATTTTGAGGGTCGGAAATCGTGGTAAGTGCTTGAAAATTCTAGTGTCTAGTGAAAAATTTGCAAAATTGAAAAAAATCCTAGGGAAAACAGGGGGCGAAATACTATATATTGTGGTTGCACAGAGGGAGGGCACTATATATAGTGTTTTTAGAGGGGAAAGAGGGAAAATGTAAGAAGGTGGATGGAAGAGGGAAGAAAGTAGATTTAAGAAGGAAATATACAATTTGAGATTCCCGCCTTCGCGGGAATGACGGCGGGGGAAGGTCGGCCGGGATGACGGAAATAACAAAAGCAGAGAAACAAACAAAACGCACGAGAGATAATAAAAACAAAAAAAAGAGATAAATAAGCGCGGAAGAAAAAGAAACAAACAAAACGCACGAGAGATATAAAAAAACAAAGAATAAACAAAACTCCAAGGAGAGGAAGGATGCATATGTTTAGTGGACAAGACAATAGCAAAAGAACACGATGTGAAATTTGGACCCGCGCTATGGGTTATTGTAGACCAGTAGCAAATTTCAATCGAGGAAAAAAATCCGAGTTCGCTGAACGCAAGTTCTTTACAGAATCAAAGGCAAATTGTATGTCCTGTTCCGCAACAGATTGCGGTGAGTGCCGGTTGGCAGCATAAAGAGAAATTAAAAGGGTGTGGTGTGGGAAAACACCAACCACCCCGTCCGCCTACGCTTCGCTACGGCGCGACACCCCGCCCCAGGCGGGGAATTAAAAGGAGTCGCCGGAGGCGACCACTTTTTTAGCCCTATTCCCGCCTTCGCGGGAATGACAAATTGAGTAGGTGAGTGCGGCGAATATATATGTGGACGCGACACTTATGACAAAATATCCCCGCCTTCGCGGGAATGACAAAATTTTCTTGGAAAATTTTGTAAAAAAGATAAATACAAATATCCCGGCCAAAGCCTGGATGACGGCGTGGGAAAGGTCTGCGCTGGGATGATGATTAGAAAATTTGGGATTGGGAGAGAGACAAACCACCCCGTCCGCCTACGCTTCGCTACGGCGCGACACCCCTCCACCTTGGAGGGGAATTAATAAAGGAAAAGTGAATGACGGAAATTAAAAAACCAATCCCCACCAAAGTTATTAAACGAGATGGAACAACAGCAGACTTTGATATTAAAAAAATATCGGTCGCCATTGAACTCGCAGGTCGTGCAAATGCTCCGTTCAATGAAGAGCAGGTCGTCGCCGTAACAAATGGTGTCGTAGATCTAATCAATGCCGCTCACGCCGATGGATCCGATATATTTATTGAAAAAATTCAAGATATGGTCGAACAATCGCTTGTCGCCAACGGCTACATTGATGTCGCGCGCGCCTACATACTCTATCGTGAAAAACGCAACCAAGTTCGCAGTGGTGAAAAAATAAAAATTGATGTCGAAAAATCCGTGAACGAATACCTTGATCAAATGGATTGGCGCGTTAACGAAAATGCAAATGTCGGTTATTCCTTGGGCGGTTTAATCCTGAACATTTTCGGAAAGGTATCGGCAAACTATTGGCTTTCCTGTGTATATCCCTCCGAAATCGGCGAAGCGCATCGCAACGGCGATTACCACATTCACGATTTATCAATGCTATCCGGATATTGCGCCGGCTGGTCTTTGCGCACTGTTATAGAAGAAGGATTCGGCGGAGTCCCAGGCCATATTGAAGCCGCGCCGCCCAAGCACCTGTCGGCGGCCGTCGGTCAAATGGTCAACTTTTTGGGCACGCTCCAAAACGAATGGGCGGGTGCGCAAGCGTTCTCTTCGGTCGACACCTACCTTGCGCCCTTTGTGCGTCTTGATAAACTGACCTACAAAGAAACGAAACAAAAAATTCAAGAGTTGGTTTTCAACTTGTCCATTCCTTCGCGGTGGGGCACTCAAACTCCATTCACCAATTTTACCTTTGATATGGTTTGCCCGACCGACCTTGCATCGCAAAAGCCGAAAATCGGCGGCGAGTTCTGCGACTTTACTTATGGCGAACTACAAAACGAAATGGATATGATCAACAAAGCATACATTGAAGTGATGACTACCGGTGATGCAAAGGGTCGCCCATTTACCTTCCCGATTCCGACATACAATATCGGCAAGGACTTCAAATGGACCGGTGAAGTCGCCGATATGCTGTTCGAAATGACGGCGAAATATGGTATGCCTTATTTCCAGAA
Organism: Rickettsiales bacterium; assembly: GCA_031283185.1. Taxonomy (GTDB): domain Bacteria; phylum Pseudomonadota; class Alphaproteobacteria; order Rs-D84; family Rs-D84; genus WQXN01. The sequence goes on from JAITCH010000008.1 coordinate 9,045, forward strand.
CTTCCTAAGTTCTGATATGAAGCCCACGGATGTGCGTTCTATGTGCTGCCGCTTGCGGTTGGATGTGCGCGAATTATTGAAACGCGGAAATGGCCTTTTCGGTTCTGCTGAGCAAACGGGTTCCATCGGCGTCGTGACGATTAACTGCGCGAGACTCGGCTATAATTTCAAGGGCAATTTGGAAGGGCTTTATTATCAACTTGATCGGTTGATGAATCTTGCGAAAACCAGTTTGGAAATTAAACGCAAGACGGTGCAACGGCTGATGGACGGCGGACTTTATCCGTTCACGAAGCGGTATCTCGGCACCTTCCGCAATCACTTTTCCACAATCGGCGTCAATGGCATCAATGAAATGATTCGCAATTTTACCAATGACGAATACGATATATCCGATGACCGCGGACAGAAACTTGCGCTTGATTTCTTGGAACATATGCGGAATAAAATGCAGGAGTTCCAGGAAGAGACGGGGAATTTGTATAATTTAGAGGCGACGCCGGCCGAGGGCACAACTTACCGGTTGGCAAAGGAAGACGCAAAGGCATTCGGCGGCGCGATCATTCAAGCCGGAACGAAAGACGCGCCTTACTACACCAACTCGTCCCAACTGCACGCGGGCTATACAGACGATCCGTTTGAGGCGTTGGATTTACAGGACGAGTTGCAATCTAAATACACGGGCGGAACGGTCTTGCACCTTTATATGGCGGAACGGCTGTCGTCTGGCGATGCCGCGCGTGAAATCATTCGCAAGGTTTTCCAGAATTATCATGTGCCATACATTACCATTACCCCGACATTTTCAATCTGTCCGAAGCACGGGTATATGGCGGGAGAACATGAGTTCTGTCCGGTGTGCGACGGCGAACTCATCAAAAAAGTTAATCCGGCGAATGTGTAAATAAGGTCAAAAAATCTAAGTGCAATTTTTCGTTTGCGGTCTATATCGGTGATTATCTTCGGAAACCCGACACGCCGCGGGCAGCCAGCCCAGACGGGCGGTCGGGTTTACTCGATTCTGACCGATCTATCCTCGCAAACGCGATTGCACTAAGATTTTTTGCGGGTTATTGATTGGGTGGGTTGATATGGCGTTGCGACACCCCTAAATGTTTTTTGCACGATATTACCCGCTGACGCGGGAGTATGACCACTACCCCGGCGGCGTTCGCCGCCACCCCTTCGCCAGCGAAGGGGACTTTTGTGCGATTGTCAGGCACCAACCACCCCGTCCGCCTACGCTTCGCTACGGCGCGACACCCCTCCACATGAGAGGGGAATTAAAAAGGAATGGAAATGCTTAGTATTGGAGGAATGACGCAATTTACTACTATCGATTATCCCGGTGAACTTTCAGCGGTCGTGTTTTTGGCGGGATGTGTTTGGAAATGTAAGTATTGCTCTAATCCGGGCTTATTGGAATTTCGTGCAGCAAATGAAAATGATGCGGAAAATTGGGACTATATTTTAGAGTTCCTTGAAAAGCGCAAGCGCGCTCTTGGGGCAGTAGTATTCTCGGGCGGTGAGGCAACTGCACAAGCAGACGACTTGGTGCGTGCTATTGAGCAAATTCGCGCGGTGTCGGCGCACTATAAAATCGGGATTCACACAAACGGAGCATTGCCGGAAAAATTGCGGGTGCTGCTGCCTTTGGTAGACTGGGTTGGGTTAGATGTTAAGACTGGCGCGAATGGGTATGACGAGTTAGTCGGGGCGCAGGGTGCTTGGAACAGGGTTTGTGAGTCGTTGGAGATGTTGGTGGGGTGGGGAAAGTCGAACCACCCCGCCGCCTGCGGCGGCACCCCCCCACCCTTGGGGGGGAATTCCACTACCCCGTCTGCTTCGCAGACACCCCTTCGCCAGCGAAGGGGACTTTTGAGCGAGACACAAGCCAAGGGGAATTATAAGTTTGAAGTGAGGACAACGATTGATCCAAGAGTGGATACGAAGGATTCTATTTTGGAGTTGGCGCGAGTTTTGGCGGGGAAGGGGGTGAAGAACTATGCTTTGCAACGGCTACGGGCGGTTGGGCTTGCGGAAAGTGAGGGCGCGGAACTGGGGGCGCGGAGCGCGGAATTCTTTCAAGACGCGGAGTTTCTTGGAAAAGTAGGGGAGTTGTTTGACGGGTTTGTGGTGAGGAATTAAGGTGATAAAATGTTCGGGGTGGGGGACTATAATGCGAGATCCCGGTGTCAAGCACCGGGATGACTTATTAAACCCCCACCCCCGGTCGCATAAAAGCGACCGCCCCGCCCCTCAAGGGGGCAGGGATTTTTCTGCACTGCTTTGGAAAGGAGGCAGGGGGAATTTTTTAGGGTTTCTTTTTCGTGATAAGGGGTTTGAGCAATTTTAATGTATTGTTATATATCGCAGTGGTATTCTGTTCCAACAACTTTGCAAATTTATCATCCACCGCGCCGCCCATCTTCTTAGCCAAGACATCCGCTTTATAAATCATATATGCCGTTAACGCCCCACCAATCAACAAATTCAAGAAGTCTTTCGGCACAGCCCTCATAAACAAGAAACTTATCGCCGCTACCAACGAAATGGACACAATGTAAATTACTACTTGAATCATCTTTTGGATGAGTGCTGAAATGCCATCCCCTCCGAATATACCAGCAAACGATTTCATCGCATCGCTCAATATCATTGTATCGCCCCAATCGTCCCCCTTAAATATCTCTGAAAATATCGTGAATGGCAAGAACATCAACATCAGCACCACATCCACCACCACGCCCAATGTGATAAACGCAAACTTGAATATGCACCACAAAAATACCACCGCGCCAGCCGCGCCTATCACCGCCTCTAATACCCCCTTGGTCATCATCCCTAGAAATGTCCCGATCCCATTATAAAAGAAACTGGTCGTCCGTCCCGTCAAACATATTATATCCCCAACACTTTGCGAAGTTAAAAACTTTATGTCCCCGCCGCTCGCCTTGACCCAGGCCGCTACATCCGCGCAAGTCTCTGATACCCTTCCCACACCAGTATCGCTTAGAAACAAATTGCTCGCCGCGTTGCCCAATGCACTGACCCCGCCCATAAACATCATAAACAACTCCGCCGGATTGGACGCCAAGAGCGCAGTTCCAATAACTACAAATATCAATTTCTTTGCCGCAGATTCCAGAAACGGCATCAACTGAATCTTCGTCCGCATCAGATCCCAAGCCTTTATCCCCAACCAAAACGCAAAGAATATCCAGATCATAAAGATAATCAAGTCCAGTAAATTGTCGTAAATAATGCTCGCCACCTGGGACAAGCCGCCCACTATGATTAATGATGCGTGCACATCCAATGGCGCGTTATTCGCACGAAAATCCGCAGAGGTTGGGAAGTCTAATGCCGGTTTTTGAGCAAGAGGGATTTGGAGGGGGGAAGGAGAATTATTTTGTGTCGGCTGCGCCGACTGGTTGTTGACCACTACCCCGGCGGCATTCGCCGCCACCCCTTCGCCAGCGAAGGGGACTATTGAGCTAGCGGAGGGGACTATGGTGCCTGCCGCATCGGCAGCGAAAGGAAATAATAAGAAAAGAGCAAATAGAATACGAATCATTTGAACCAGCCTGCGATTGTCTTGCCAATCCCTAATGTATACTTCCCTGCGTAAGTTATCCCGCGCCGCAATGCACCCTCGGCATTAGTTCCGAAATTTATAAACGCGTCCGGCTTGCTAAATCTGCCCATCAACTTAGCCTCTACCACATTATAATAAAACAAAAACACAAATGTAAGCGTCAGCAACGCCGCAAACGGACTGCTGGGATGATTGTTCACCGCAAACATTATCATATAATAAAACACTGATAACTTTAACGCCAACGACACCATCGCAACCGCCAGCCCCAGCGTCTGGCTGAGCGCATTACTGGTAATGTTCTTGGCAACCGGCCAGACATTATCAAACGCATAGCCAGCAATTATCACAGGTAAAAACATTATGAAAAATAATATCGTAAATAATATATTCATTAGCTCGAAAAATAACTTCACCCCGTAAAGTGCGAAAAATACCGCAAGTGCCAGACCGAAAAACCAAAGTATCGGCTTGTTTATACCGGCGTTGTTCATCGTGTCAAAGCCCTTGGCCGCGCCAGCCAAAGTTATCGTTGTGATGATGTTGGAAAAGCAGAGGAGAGGTTCGGTCGCCGATTCAGTAATGCCACCACCCTGTCCGGCGGAGGCAGGAGAATTATTTACCACTACCCCGCCGCTACGCGGCACTCCTTCGCCAGCGAAGGGGACTTTTGAGTTCTCGGACAGCGAAAGAGAATTTGGACATAGCGAATCGGGGAGGCCGGCAATGCCAAGCGATATATATGTCCCCATCGATAATATCGGTTTCAATGTTATCTCGGTCGCAATCCTGGGCATCGTGCTTCCAAGACTGCCAATCGCCCCGAGTATTACGCCCACTATGACTATACGCACGCCCTGTCGCCAAAGCGTATCTATCCACTTCGTAAAGTCAAATGTCCGCTCCCCAAGATCCTCTATTTGCGCCGTTTGATCCGCCGACTTTTTCAGAAGTTGAAACGCCGTAATCGTCGCAAAAACCCCAAACCCCAACAACATCATTACCCATATGTGATTCACAAATACTTCATACACACTCAACGCCGCATTGTCCATCGCCCCCACAAGCTGCCTGATATGCGGGCAAAATATACACGCCGTTTGCGATTGCCCGAAAATGTCCGCAAGCGTTATCGTGCCGAGATCCTGTCCAGTAAGCGTCTTGCCATAATAATAAAGCACCGCGGAAGTTGCAAAAATCCACGCCACGCCCTGCACAATGTAGGGGAGCGCGAGTCTTATTAAAATGCCTACGGCTGGTAATGCCATTGGTTGTCCTTTGTGTTTGCCCTTACCGCCCGCCGTGCGTGAAACGCACCGGCGTGGCTCCTCTCCCGGCGGAGCCGGGCGAGGCTCTTACAATATATCCCGGCCTCCGCCGGGATGACGACACTTTGTGTCGTTTCGGCTGCGGGTGGAGACCCACCCCGCCACCATTGGCGGGGAATTTTATTCGGCGAGATCCCGGTGTCAAGCACCGGGATGACTTATCACCACTACCCCGTCCGCCTACGCTTCGCTACGGCGCGACACCCCTTCGCCAGCGAAGGGGACTTTTGAGCCAGCGGAGGGGAATTATTTCTTTATCAACTTCTTTACCTCTGCATATACTTTCGTCGTTAGTTGCGCGGCATTCTTATATGCCGCATTGCCAATGTCTTCCTTCTCCGTTATCCCAAACGCCGACTTTATCTCCGCCGCCACTTTACCTATATTATTAATGATAAATCCAATTACCACAATCAAAATTACAAAGCCACTCGCAGATTTTAATATGTCCGGCGACTTGAAATTTATATTGCTAAAATCACCGGCAAGCGCACTCGCCGTCGTCTGATCCCCCAGACCAATAAATCCAGAAATGACCGAAATAATCACTATATACAAAATCATCATCGACCCAAGCGTGATAATCGAACTTACCACATCCTTGAAAAATGTCGCCGACATACCGCCAATCCCCTTTACCCATTCCGGCGATTCCGAATCCCGAATCACAAACGCCGCAAGCATTATCGGAAACAAAAACGCAAAAAATGTCAGCGACAACACCGCGTCCAAAAACATAAATAAAAATTTTAAGAATATCAGCGCGAACCTTCCCGCTATATAAATCCCAAGCAAAAACAATAAAATCGTTTCCAAGATCGCTGCAAAGTCCAATAGCAAAATGCTTTGTAGAATCTTCCAATCTAATGACGCGTTCACCATCCCGAGCCCAAATAATATGAGGTTCTGAAAGCCAATCGTGGTAGTTCGCATAGTGGAGAGGATGGAGTGTTTTAAGTCAGAAGAATAAAACCCATTGCCCCCACCCTGTCCGGCAGAGCCGGACATCCCGCCCCCGGTTCCGGGGGCAGGAGAATTTTGCCGAGATTGCCCGGTCAAGCCGGGCAATGACTTATTATTTGTTCCGGGGGCAGGAGAATTATTTTGGGGAATTTTGGAGAGGGTGCTGGTCATCATCGCAATGGGTTCGATGGTAGCAGATGTTAACATCTTTGGAAACTCAATCCCTATGCTTAACAATGCGGAAATAATTAATGCGGGCAGTAAGACCGGCTTTACCAATCTTTTATAAAACAACGGATCTTTATCCGAATCCTTCAACTTAATTACCATCAAATACACGACATAAAATGCAATAAACGCCGCCATAATTATCAGCGCAAATTGCGATATTCTTGGATATGCCGCCGCAGCCGCGCCCGATACAGTATCAAACATCGCGTCAAATACAGGGCAGGCCCAGCACTGCATCGTATGTCTTATTAAAAAGTCAAACGCTTCATTCATCACTTTTTTAACTTCTTCTTTATATACGCCGTCGTTTTGTCTGTAGCGTATTTCGCCGTCTTCTTCGTCAAATCATACAATGCCGTATTGTTCGCGCCGCCATACTGCGCGATCTTTTCCTTGGCAATTTCATAGAACTTATTCATTATCAGCAAGCACAGCACGCTTCCCAAGATCGTCATAATCCCAGTTCCCCAGCCGCCGCCAGATAAATTCGCAGTCCCGCTGCCAACCACGCTCGCAATCAATATCATATTAATCGTAGTCGCAATGCCAGCCACAATCATCGTAACAATTAACTTCCGAAGACTCTCAATTATATCCCCAAGCGCGTCCCCGGGATTAAACCAATCGTCCCCCTCAGTCGCCTTTAAGCAATACGAAAAGACCTTGAATGGAAACAATATAATCGCAAAACAGAAATCCAATATACCTTGGAGCAATATAGACGCCAGCCGCAGACCAAACATAAAAAATGTCCCAGCCATAAACAGCCCAACAATGAAATTGAATATGCCTTTGCCTAGATCGGGGGGACTAACCACCCCGGCGGCGTTCGCCGCCACCCCGCCACCATTGGCGGGGAATTTCATATTGATTATGGATAAGCCAAGCGCAACCATCTGATTATTCTTATACACAATACTCGCAATAGGATTCGCAAAGTCCGAACACAACTTCTCGTCAAAAAACTCCCTCGTTGCGCCAGGTAAACACTGCGCCCGAGACGCCGTCGACGACGGCACCACAAACTCGGTTATCATCGTCCCAACACGCAACATCGGATTTATAATCGTATCCGTTATCAATGATGGACGAATAGTAAGCAACAACAATGTCGCAATGCTCGCACGCACTATCTGCTTTACCAATCGCATCGGTATGCCGCGAATCAAATCAGTCGGCTTTGCCCAATAGCCCCCTCCGTTCATCCCTAGAAAACTGAGCCAATTCGCTGGAAAAAACTGCTTGGTAGTAAATACCGCAGAATTAAACACAATAACAATCCAAAGCAATCCAGACAGCACAGGCACAAAATAATCATACACCCCCGCCGCCGCGCCCATCATAGCCTGTATAACAAGCGGCACGAATTTGTCGAACGAGGTCGCGTTCAACCAATCAGGCACCATCGGTAAAGATACAAGCGCGTCTATCATTATGGTTTCTTCTTTACTATCATTTTCTTTATGCTGTTATACAGCGCAGTCGTATTCGCCTGCACATTTTTTAATAACTCGTCCGGCAAACTCGCATCACTTACCAACTTCTTGATCAACTCCGTCATACCGCCCAAGAACATCGCAATGAATATACCGAAAAATGCCAATGTCGTTATCTTGCCCGCAAGCAATCCATCCGTCCCAATTATCGCAGCCGCTTCGTTCGCGCGAAACGACGCATTCAAATCATTTAATCCCGCGCCACTTATCAACTGACCCACCATCCCAAGCGCAAATGTCATAAACACTGCAATCATACCAACACCAACCGCCGTCTTTATTGTGTCAGTAATTATCGCCATTATGTCTTTATCCTCGACCTTCCACAAGCCGTTATTCGCAAACAGCCACCCAAGCAATGTCATCGGAAGAAATATAATGTCAATCGCAAACTTAATAATGAACTCTAAAAACGCCATCGCAATCGGAACAATCATCCACGCATACACAAACATAAACATTAACCCAAGCAAGATCCATCCCACATTCGGGAACAACGGAATGTCCGCGACCTTGATATTAATCTTATACATATGCTTGGCGTCAAACGCGCTATTGAATATAAGCCACCCAGCCGTCATCCCAGATGCACTAAGCATATGCAACTGCGCGATGGAACACAACATTTTATGTCGGAAAGTCGGTGAAAACACACCAACACTTCCGCTCTGTCCGGCAAAGCCGACAGCCCCGCCGCCTATCCCTGGCGTCGCTGGATTAACAGGCTCTGAAATCGCGGTCGCAACCAAGCACGCTTCTAAACTTGCATCGTTCGGATCCAAAGCCTCGGACAGGACATTCTGAAAACTTAACGCCGCATTGAAACTTGGCTCTACTATCAACCCAGACACCATCCTGGGCAATGGCAACATCAGCAATATCGTTATAAACGCCAATTTGACCAAGTGCCGCCCCAAACGGCCAGTTTGCTTCCACATATTCGTCTCTGGCTTTGCCGTCAGATACCCGCCCATCAATATCCATGCAAAATATATCGGCGTTAAAATTACCGCGAGGAGTGCGACAAATTCCCCCAAGTTCGCATACGCCGCCGCCGCTGTCGCTGAAATCCCATTCGTAACGCCGCCGAAAATTTGACACGACCAGCAACTGCTGAAAAAATCCAACGCCGCCGATGTATTCGTCTCTACAAAACTGCGATACACCACCGCGCTTAGCACCGCTACCGCCGCCGCAATCGGTAAAACCGGCAAGGCTGCGCTGGCCGCGAAAATCGCGCCGAAGGCCGAGACGGCAGATAACAAAGTAAGACGCAGTTTGTTCATCATTCTCCCTTGGTTCTTATTATAAATGGAAAAACGAGGTGGGGGAAGGACAAAAATGGTCTAAACATTTTTGAGGGTATTACCCGCTGACGCGGGATTATTACCACTACCCCGTCCGCCTTCGCTTCGCTACGGCGCGACACCCCTTCGCCAGCGAAGGGGACTTTTGAGCGACTGCATCAAGCGAAGGGGAATTTTTAACCCCCACCCCTCCCCCGCCACTCAAGAGGGCAGGGTATTTATTATATATTATTGATTGCGGTGGTGAGGGTTTCGAGAGAGGTGTTATAAGGTAAAGGAGTGCCAAAAATGATCTTTGCCGTGCCGGGAACTATTCTCCCGTGCTTTGGATAAAACAATCCAGTATCTAATGATACAGGCGTAATAGGCGACCGAGACGCCTCTGCAATTTTTAGGATCCCTCTCTTTAACGGGCGAATCTCCCCGGGTTTTGTCCGAGTCCCTTCGGGGAAAATTATCAATGGTCGCCCCTTGGTTATCTCCGCCGCAGCGCGCGATGCCAATGTCGTCAAATTGGTCGCGCCGCGCCGCCTGTCGACCGCAATCATCCCAGCCCTATAAAATGTCCAGCCGTATATCGGCACCATTGCTAGCTCCCTCTTAATTATAAACATAGCAGTCGGCATCAAGCGCAGCAATATCCCCGTTTCCATCGCAGACATATGTTTCGACGCAATAATCCCAGAAGTCGGAACATTACCAATGACTTCATAATGCACGCCGCCGAAAATTCTGAGTATATGCAATGCAGTGCCGCTCGTCACGCGCATCGCCCACAATGCCGTGCGCGGCGTAAGCACGCCAACGAACATCGTCAAGCCGCCGCCGACTACAAACCATAGGTTTAATAAAAGTTTTGTTAGAGTGCTACGCATAGAAGAAGTATAAAGGTAAAAGGTAAAAGGTAAAAGGAAAAAGTGTGGTGTCGGGCGAAGCCCGACTGGTTATTGACCACTACCCCGCCCGGCAGAGCCGGGCACCCCTTCGCCAGCGAAGGGGACTTTGTGCGACTGCATCAAGCGAAGGGGAATTCGAGGGTTAGGAGGAGCGGGTGGTGATGCCAAGCATAGTCATTACATATTTCCCAAATTCTGACACCCATAAATCCATCCTTTGTCGCCGGGTCAAATTTTCCGATGAAACAGCGCAAATCTCTATCTTCGTAAACGGCATCGCGCGCCTCGTCAACAACAATGTTCGCCATACATGATAATCCGAAGTAATTATCGCCACATCATCAAACCCATTCCGAATAACCCAATCACGAACCGCCATACTATTATCATATGTCGTCTTGCTCTCCGTCTCTATCTCTATATCCAAATTGCTGGGCAATTTCAAATCGGTCGATCCCGCGCCTGAAATCAGCAGTCTCGCACGAGGCTTTGACCGCGCAAACTCTATCGCCTTTGGTATCCGCTGTTTATCACCAGTCAAAACAGCAATATGATTCGACTGAATCCACTTACATTCCGGCACTGCATTATAAAATATCAATCCAAGCGCAAACACAGCTGACAACAATAATCCCGACGGGCTGGTAAAGACCTTGATGGCTGTTGATAGAATCATTCAAAGCCCCCTTCCAATAATGTCCTTGCCGTAGTTTTGCGCGCCAACATAAACGCCGCCGCAGACAACGCTATCGGAATCAGACCCATAATCAACATATCAGTCGAATTTATCGCCATTTGTGAAATTATCCCCGTCTTTTGCGCGTTCGCAATCTCCACAACCCCATATGCCGCCAAGCCCCCAGCTGCCAATCCCAACACCCCGCCAATCGCACTTAACTTTAACATAGCCGCACTAATGCTCCCTATTATAAACGAATCATACGCCCCTACAACATTTAATATCTCTATGTCCCTTTTGTGAATCCTGATCATACTTCTTATCGCATATATCAGACCAAGCGAACTTGCCAACATAACAAATAAAATTATAACCCCAGCAAGCACCCTTATCGCCGTCCCAAACACCACCATATTGCCAATCGCATCCGAATGCGCTATGAACTTTACCGACTTTAACCCCGTCGTCTTTTCCCCTACAATTCGTAAATCATGCTGCTCGTGAAATGTTAAGTCAATCTGCGCTGGTAAATATCCCGTCAAATTATAATCCCCACGCATCCACGGACGCAACATATTCCCCAATTCCGTATCCCCTAACTGCCGCACCGATTTTACGCGCGCAGCCTCGTCTTTTAATATGCGCTTTACCCCTTCCAAATCGCCGTGCTGCAATACCTGGATCGTCGCCTTTAATTCCCAACTTTTGCTCCATTTATCCACCGCATTATCAAGCGCGAGCGACACCCCCAAGCACAATACAATTATAAATGTCATAAATGCCGACATCGCCGCAAGATACGCCGACTGGTCAGGTGATGGGCGGAAAAGGGTTGGGTTATTAGACATTGAACCCCCGAAGAATTGAATCAAGGGTGGAGTTATTACCACTACCCCGTCCGGCTGCGCCGTCCACCCCTTCGCCAGCGAAGGGGACTTTTGTGCTGGGTTTCATTAATGTGAGGCGGCGAGAGTCAATGTGTATCCGCGGATAATCATATGTCTCTAATAACTTTTTACTATGTGTCGCAAAAATAATCGCAGTCCCAGCTTGGTTCAATTTTACAAATAAATCCATAAGGCGTTTTTCATTCTCGTCATCCAAATTCCCAGTCGGTTCGTCCGCAAGGAGAATATCTGGCTGAGTAACAACTGCCCTTGCTATCGCCACGCGCTGCTGCTGTCCGCCAGATAAATTCCGCGGCAATGTCGCCGCATACGGCGCAAGCCCAATCCAATCAAGTATGCGGTCGGTAAGGCGTTTGATGCGGACGCGATCCACCCCCCGCGCCACCAATGGCAACGCCACATTATCAAACACATTCATCGTATCTATAAGGTGATAGTCCTGAAACACAATCCCAATTTTGCGGCGCATATCGGAAATTTGGCGGCGGCTTAGCCCCTTGATATTTTTCCCAAACAATCTTATCGCGCCGCGGGAATTCGGGTGCGTCATATTTATCAATCGCATCAATGTCGTCTTGCCCGCGCCGCTTGACCCCGTCAAAAAGAAAAACGATTTGTCATTAATCCCAAACGATACATCGGAAAGTATTTCAGGGCCGCGGCCATATCGCGCGCCGACTTCTTGGAACGACACTATAAGTCTGCTGGGCGCAGGCTTGGCAATATGTAAAGAGTCCATTAGGTTTTGCATTTCAACAGCATTATAAAATAAAAAGCGCGGGGGGGAAAGGACAAAAAATCCGAAGGATTTTTTGCACGATTATTACCACTACCCCGTCCGCCTACGCTTCGCTACGGCGCGACACCCCTTCGCCAGCGAAGGGGACTTTTGTGCGACTACATCAAGCGAAGGGGACTTTTGTGCGACTGCATCAAGCGAAGGGGACTTTTGTGCGACTACATTAAGCGAAGGGGACTTTGTGCGGCGGGGAATTATCTATATGAAGGATAGGACAAAGATGCCCAGAATCGCAAAGGTTATCCCAGCCGCCACCATCGGCCAAAAATACTTTTCCAGCACCTTCTTGAACTGATTATTATACCGATACACTATAAACGCCGTAATCGCAAACCTTCCCGTTCTGAATATCCCCGTCGTTAACAAATACAACGCTGGCGAAAATCCCAAAAACCCGGCGCAAATAGTCAAAATCTTATATGGCACCGGCGTGAACGCAGCAAGGAAAATTACAAACATCCCATGTCTCGCAAACATATCCTGCGCCATCTCAAACTGCTCTGGACTGCTGAAATTATCCACCAGCCACACACCCACCGAACTATACAGAAAACTTCCGATCAAATATGCAATCGCGCCGCCAACCAATGACCCCAACGCCGCAAGCACAATAACCGCCCAAACCCGCCTTTTCTTCGATACAATCGGCGGCGCAATAAAAGCCTCTGGTGGGATAAATAAAAATATCGACTCGCACATAGTCATAAAAAATACTACGCCAAGCGCAGCATGCGAACCGGAATTCTTGATAAGCCAATCTTTCAATTTAGTCATAACTTGATATTACAGCTTTTTCAGTGTAGAGTAAAGACAAAAAATGCAAGCGCGGTTTTTCGTTTGTGGTCTATATCGCCGATTATCGGCGGAAAACGGGGGTAACTCATGTATTTAATATACACATCGCCCCCGTTTTCCTTGATTCTCGACAATCTATCCTCACAAACGCGACCTTGCTAGCATTTTTAGAGATTATCAATTTGGAGCACGAGATGGAACATACAAGATCAGATAAAGTTGCAAGTGTCGTCTTGCGTCATGTGGCGGGAATCTTATCGCGTGGATTTGCAGAAGGAATTCTGGGTGGTGTTTCATTGTCGGGAGCGGAAGCCCACGGGGGCTTGCAATTCGTTCGCCTATGGTATTATGTTCGTGAAGGTGAAGATCGCAATGCCGTGCAAAGCGCGCTGGACAAGGTCGCGCCCGCCGTGCGGCGTGAACTTGGCTCCATTATGAATCAAAAGTTTGTGCCCGATATTCGGTTCGCTTATGATGAAACTTTGGAGAAGGCGAAGAGGTTGGAAGAGGTGTTGGAGAAGTTGAAGTAAGATGGAAGAGGGGGCGAACCACCCCGTCCGCCTACGCTTCGCTACGGCGCGACACCCCTCCACCCTTGGCGGGGAATTACCCCCACCCCTCCACCTTGGAGGGGAATTAAAGGATTGAAAATGGAACAGAAGTTTATTAGAAATTTTTCGATAATCGCTCATATAGATCACGGCAAATCTACTTTGTCGGACAGATTAATTGAGAAGACGGGAAGTATTGAATTACGCGAGATGAAAGATACTATTTTGGACTCTATGGATATTGAACGCGAACGCGGAATTACAATTAAGGCGCAAACCGTGCGCTTGAATTATAAGGCGAAAGATGGGTATAACTATCAACTGAATTTAATCGATACTCCGGGTCATGTGGATTTTACATACGAAGTATCGCGGTCGCTTGCCGCGTGTGAAGGCGCCGTGCTGCTCGTCGATGCGACACAAGGCGTGCAAGCGCAAACCCTGGCCAATGCTTATCTCGCCATTGATAACAATTTGGAAATTTTGCCGGTGCTGAACAAAGTCGACCTGGCGTCCGCTGATGTTCCGATGGCCGAAGGTCAAATAAAAGATGTGATCGGAATTGATGCTTGCGGTGCCCTGCAAGTATCTGGAAAAACGGGTTTGGGCGTAGACGAATTATTAGAAGCAATCGTGCATAAGTTGCCCGCGCCGGAAGGTGATGCGTCTGGCGCGAGCCGCGCGCTGTTAGTCGATTCGTGGTATGATTCTTATTTAGGCGTAGTCGTATTAGTGCGCGTTGTAGACGGCGAACTTCGCAAAGGGCAATCAATCCGATTCCTGGCGACCGGCGCAGACTACAAGGTCGATCGCATCGGATACTTCACGCCGAAAATGGAAAATTGCGATGCGCTGGCCGCCGGTGAAATCGGTTTCATTATAACTGGTATGAAGACAATTCGTGATTGTATGGTTGGCGACACAATTGTTGATTCGCGCTCTGTCGGCGCGCTCGCGCTGCCCGGTTTCAAGCCGTCAATCCCTGTCGTATTCTCTTCGTTCTTTCCCGTGGAGGCCGACGATTATCCCGCGCTGAAAGAGGCCGCGGAAAAATTGTCGCTGAACGATTCTTCGTTTGTATTCCAGACTGAAAAATCATCTGCGCTGGGCTTTGGATTGCGATGCGGATTTTTAGGCTTGCTTCATATGGAAGTGATTTCCGAACGGCTGAGTCGTGAATTTAATCTGAATTTAATGACCACCGTGCCGTCTGTGCTTTATAAGGTGAAACTCCGCGGCGGTGAAGAAGTTGAGGTGCAGACGCCCGCCGACCTTCCCGCGCCGGAAGTTATAGAAACAATCTCCGAGCCCTTTGTTCGCGCGACCATTATGATGCCCGATAAATATATGGGCGGCATCCTGAGCCTGTGTGCAGAACGGCGCGGAATCCAAGAAAATCTGACCTATGTCGGGGGACGCGCGATGCTTGTCTATCGGTTGCCGCTGGGCGAAGTCGTTTTTGATTTTTATGATCGCGTCAAAAGTATTTCGCAGGGTTATGCCAGTTTTGACTATGTGTTGGCCGACTATGAAATCGGAGATTTGGTGAAAGTATCAATCTTGGTCAATGCCGAAGTCGTGGAGCCCCTTTCGTTTTTATGCCATCGTTCCAACGCCGACGATCGCGGACGCGTCATTATTGAACGATTAAAGGATTTAATTCCGCGCCACCAATTTAAGATTCCGCTGCAAGCGGCGATCGGTGGGAAAATTATCGCGCGCGAGACTATCGCCGCTTTCCGAAAAGATGTTACGGCGAAATGTTATGGCGGCGACATTACGCGAAAGCGCAAGTTGTTGGAAAAGCAGAAAGAGGGGAAGAAGAGGATGCGGTCTTTTGGCGCAGTAGAAATCCCGCAAAGTGCCTTTATCAACGCGTTGAAGGTGAAGGAATAATCGGACAAAAAATGTCGGGCGGCTTTTCGTCTGCCGGGCTATAACGCCGATTAGCGGCGGAAACGCTCCTAGAAGTATCCACACATACTCCGTTGTCGCGTTTCCTTGCTACTCGGCGTTCTATCCCTGGCATCGCGGCCGCCCGGACATTTTTTGCGAGATATTTAATTTTTCCTCGGCGTTGCGACACCCCTAAATGTTTTTTGCGGGTTATTTAATTTTTCTTCGGCATCGCGGCCGCCCGGACATTTTTTGCGAGATATTAAGCGGCGGTTCGTCCGGCTTTGCCGGACTTGCCCGCACGCATTATGGATTTGTAATTTTGATAAAAATCTGATATAATAAATTTACACAAAGGGGCGAAAAATGGCAGAAACCTACACACACACACACACAATGAAGATTTAATAAGCCGTCTTTTTGCACAGATTTTTTTCAGCGCAAAGGCATCCGCCTTTGCGCGGATTTTATTCCAAAATTTAAATAACCAAAATTTCCGGAACTTAAAAGGCCGTATGTCAGCCAAGGGTAGCATTCATAACCACTTTTGGCCGTGTGCGGCCTTTTAAATCCCGGAAAAGGAAATAAAAATGATTCGCTTGGTCGGATTTTTATTGTTTGCTATGGTCTGCACCTTGCCAATCTTTAACGCATTTGCCGCCACATCTGAAGAAATTTCTCACACAAAGTTTTTTATAAAAGAAGCCAAAGCAAATAAATGTGTTAATTCGAAAAATGAGCAAAACATCTATTGTTGCAGCAAGGAAGAACATGTTGGGAATATGATTGGTGGATATAAAATTTCCACAAAAGATATATCAAAATATTTATACCCAGATGGAACAATGAATGGTAATGGAATAAGTAAATTTTTCAAATGCGAAAATGGGAGTTGGGGTGGCGAGGATTTAAATGGTTTAAATAAGATTATAAATAATGCCAAGGATATCTCAACCAAAATTGAAAGTATGGAGGAATATAAGAAATCGATTGGTTCGAGTGTGGGTGGTGGTGGTAATTTGTCCAATAAAGATATATACGAAAAGTACTCGGATTGCAGAGATAGTGTTAAGAACATAACAGAAAAAGAATATGCTAATGCAAAGCATTGTTGCACAGATAAAGTGAAACAAATAGGGAACTTAAAAAAAATTGGAAATGAAAATGTCTACTTTTATCCTGCGGGGTCATATAGTGTCGGTGAAAGAACATTAATTTGTGCAAATTCAAAATGGAGCGAAAGTGGAACACAACAACAGGGTGGTAATGGAGCAGCACGGCAGGGGGCAAATAGTGAAGCAGTATCCGAAGAAGATACTAAATGCAAAGAGGCCTTTGACAAAGTATTAAAAGGAATTGAACAAAAAGTCTATAAAAATAATTATGATTATACAAATCGCAAAGGCGAAAAGATTGATAAAAATAAATTTAAACTTATTCAATCAGAATTTAAATTTGATGGACAAAATGTTATCCCCATGATTCCGACCCTGATCGCAATTACTGTTGCTGAAAATGAAAAATATACGAAAATTATGAACAATCAAGATAATAAAAAATACTGCGACATATTAACTGAATTAGTGAATTTTATTAAATTAAATTTATCTAACAATAGAATCATTACCAACACAACAAAGGAGTCGCCACCTGAGCTAACGGGATGTAATAAAGGCTTTGTTTTGATAGATAAAAAATGTGAAAAATGCGATGAATTTAAGAATAATGTAAAATATGAGACAAGAAATAATTATATGACTATTAAAACATTATTGGAACCAATCAATGCTAGTGATTCTGCTATAAAGATATGCAAAGAATTAAAGGAAAATAAAGCAGAGAATTATCTAAATGTGTCAGACGATCAGATCGTTAAAGACTATGCTGAAGAAGTTATTAAATCAAGAGATTTGTTCTATCATGCAATTAAAAATTCATGCGAATTTTCAGAAATAGTTGCAAAGTCTCAAATCGCTGGTTTGCCCCGCCGTTACTTTTGCGTGCCTGAAATCTCTGAAAAAGATTGTAATAATAATAATAATTTGAAAAAGATATCGGAGTATGCTGATAAAATAAAAAAAATCGCCTGTAAAGAATCGCAATTTAGGAAAAACTTGATAGCAAGTGCTTATAAACACAATCCAAACAATCCTAAATCAAATAATAATGATTGGGAGTTCAGCGCAAAAAAAGCCCTTGAGAGTGTTATTGCTACTTTGAAAAGAATTGAAGAAAATGAGAAAAAAAATGAGCCAGAGAAATTGAGATGCAAGAGATATTTTGAATCTTTCGAAAAGCCAGCTTCTAATGATGAAATTGATCTTTTTTGCAATGAAGAATCTATTAGAAAAATTGCCGCTGATAATAATATTAAAGATGCCAATAAAGAGAGGCAAGTCAATATGGCCTTGAGTATGTATCAAAAAACCGGAAAATGGATATTTTTTAAGAATTGTTCCAATATATTGAATGACCTGATTGGTGGATTAGAAAACCATTGTTCTAAAAACTATGATGCAATAGGTAAAAGTATTTTAAAGAGAGATCTTTGTTCAGAACCTGAGCCAAAGGATGAATGTAGCTCCATTTTTGTTGAGAGAATCAAATGGCAACCTAATGAATCATCTAATTTTTGGAACCCAAAAAATATTAACAACTTTTTAAACAAATGTTATAATAATATCCAAGATCTTAAATGCATTAATGATGTTGGAAAAGAAGATGATATTACAATAAATGATTGTGATGATGGTGATAATTGCAATCCTATAAAATCAACCCTTGCAGATCTGTCGGCGTTTCAATTGGATAAGGCATCGTGGATGACCAAGACTGATGGTGGGGTAAATTGGAAACGCCTCGGGTTCGACGCCCTCGGCGGTGTCGCGGTCGGTGCCCTCGGGGGCTTTGTCACCAATGCCATCGTTAAAAACTCTCAGGTCGACAAGGGATTTGATGCTGTGCGATGCAAAGTCGCAGGGCAAGAAACCAGCGGGTGGGGAGATAGTTTTAGTATAGGGGCGAAGTTTTAAGGTTTTCCACATTACAAATTACCCCCACCCGTCGCCTTTGGCGACACCCGCCCCCGATTCCGGGGGCAGGGTATTTTTATTTATTAACCACTACCCCGGCGGCGAAGCCGTGCCACCCCTTCGCCAGCGAAGGGGACTATTGTGCGATTAACAAGCACCAACCACCCCGTCCGCCTACGCTTCGCTACGGCGCGACAAGCCGCGGGAATGACAAAAGAAAGGAGGATAATTTATTCGGCGAGATCCCGGGGTCTCCCGTTCCCACTGGCTACGCTTCGCTCGCCGGGTGGGGCCCAACGGGTCGCCCCGGGATGACTTATTAAACCCCCGCCCCGCTTTAAAAGCCGGGCGAGGCTATTTTAATCCTAGGGAGTTGAATTTGGTTTCGACTTTCGTAATGGCAGTGGATAGAGCACGGAGGTAATCTGTTAAAGTAGAGTTGGCATTACTCGCAACGGGCTGCATAGTCTTCTCCATCTCCGTCTTCGTCCCAGTCGCCGATTCCGATACTATAATCTTCCGCATCAATGTATTCAACTCAACCAGCTGAATGTCTGATAAAATCGCCTCGCGTTCATTAAAATTCCAATAATACGATTCATCCGCCGAATCCTGCACCCCCTCTGACACGCTTACCGATGTCGCCACCACACCCGCAGGTCCAACATTCATTATCTCTCCCGACACGCCCCCATTCGACATTCCCAAGTGTCTCGCAATCGTCATCTGTCCGCGCGCGTCCCCCGCCGCCACCCATTCCAATGTTAAATTCATCGCAGTCAACCTTGCCATCTCTACTGACCGAAACTTCGCCGCGTTCCCAAGCATCAAGGTCTCGTGCACATTAATATCCGCACTCTCCGATGTTAAATCCCCCAGCACATTCGCCTCGCCGCTGACCCCGAACGCCCCTTCAAACTGCACATTCTCCGCAAACGACAAACTTTCGCTATGACCCCATTCCAACGCCATCTCTTCGGCCGCCTGCGCCGCATTCGTCTTTAACGCGCCCACATTTTTCAGATCATGCGAATCTAAATTCAAATCGCTGAGCATCGTCGAATCAATCGTCCTCCCCGTCGGCACGCGCGCCAAATAATCACCCCTTTTCTGCACCACCGGCGTCCCAAGCACCAAGCCTTCGCCCTTTATCTTCGCATTCCAGATTTTTAGCGGCTGCTCCCAAGTGCCAAATGCGCCATACACCCGCTCCCCTGAAACAAAGCCCGCCCGTTCGCCGCCAGCAAGCGCGACCTGGCGCGTCATAAGCGGAGTTTGGCCGCGCGTCTCCGCAATAATAACGCCTTGTAAATAACTGCGCCCGCCCGCATCACGCGCCTTCATAACGCGCGCGCGAATCGGGTGCGACTTATCATCTGTATATCCAAACTGCGCCAGTTCCCCCGTCCGAACCTGATACACCGCCGCACCAGTGAAATTCGCCAAGCGCGATTCGTTCGCCTCTATATATTCCGTCAGCGCGTCCCGCGCGGTCGCAAGATGCGCCGTTTGCTCTGCCGCTAGCCGCAGCGTCTCGCGGCTCGCCGCCTGGCGATATATAAATGGCAGCAGGCTCATAAAAATTGCAATCAGCATTAGGAGTTCGAGAAGGGAAGAGCCGCGTTCTTTATTATTCGAACCACCCCGTCCGGCTACGCCGTCCACCCCCCCACCCTTGGGGGGGAATTTTTTGCGGGCTACGCCCGCGATTTTTAGCCCTATTCCCGCCTGCGCGGGAATGACAAAAGAAAGGAGGGAGAATTGATTCTGTATATTCATTCTGCCACCTGCCAATTGGAATTCATTAATTTCGACATATCTATATGCTCCGCAGTCAACAACTCAGTCAATTCATCCGACGAATACGCCATAACGCGAATCACATGAAACTCCGGCGTATTACCAGGAAACGACCAGTTCCCTAACTTGATCGGAGGCATCATCGTATCCATCATCCTATCACTCGAAATCGTAACCCCGCCGCCGCCACCCACATTCAACGCCGCCACCGAAATAGTCGGCGTGCTTAATGAATTCGCCGCTACTTCATCAAATGCAGAAATCGTCCGTGCGGAAAATGGCTTTATGCTAAGCGTATTTCCCACAAGCAATTCTTCCGTTATGGTCGTTCGATCCGCCACAACCCGTCCCTGCGAACTGAAAGTATTTTCCGACAATGTCGACATCCCCGACCCAGGCAAGCCCCCGTGCAACGCCGCCGCCGTCATAGTCTTCACCCCCACAATATCCCCAGCGACCCTTAATGTCTTCACAAACGATTTCTCTGGATTCAACCTCAACCCCTTGGCGAACAACACCGACACCGAATCAAATGTGTCCGCTGACAAATGCGGCGCAGTCGCGTCCGATGCGTCAATCTCTACACCATCCGCCAATCGCACCCCCACAATCCCAAACCTTTGGCCGCCACTCGACATCAACAGATTCGTATCCATCGCATTTAACTCCGGCGACCCAGCCACAGGCACACGATGCAAAAATCCATCCCTGTCCAAATCATTCCCAGTCGCAGATACCCGCACCTGCACCGCGCCATCTTCGTTCACCATCGCGCCCGCGCCGATATGCCGCGCAAATCTTGCCGCCGTCATTTGCGCCGACCCCGTCATCGTAGTCGTCATATATGCGTTAATCGCAAACACACCCAGCGCAGTTTGTTTCTTTGTTATATGCACCTGCGGCGCGTTGAAAATATCCGGATGCGATGCGCGCGGGCGAGTTGCCCCATAGGCTTCAAATGTCGCAAAAAAATCATCCGCGGCGATTTTATATTCATATTCATCCGGCCAGACCGACTGATTCAATAGCATAAAATTTCGAATCGCATCGGCGAGAGTCGTAAAACGGCGCGCGGCAGAAACCTCTGCCAATTCTTGTGTTGTTTGTGCGATGCGGTCATAAACCCACGGCGCGGCAAGTCCAAGTATGCCGATGGCGAGGAGGGTTTCTAGGAGGGAGGAGCCGCGGATGGAGCGTTGGTAAGCACCAACCACCCCGCGCCCTTCGGACGCACCCCTCCACCTTGGAGGGGAATTTTTATTGACCACTACCCCGTCCGGCTGCGCCGTCCACCCCTTCGCCAGCGAAGGGGAATTTTGTGTGCGACACCGGCGAAGGGGGATTTTTATCATAAACATTGACTCCCCCCTGCAATTAAACACTTCTTTATCTCTATCCGGCGTTCAAGGCGCGAATACATCGCATACCGGCACGCAATATTTTGCGATACGCTATTCGCATCATATTTATGACCAAGTTGCTCTATAATCGACCGGCAGGAAATCGTATCGCCATTACTTTTTTCCGGCGATGAAATTATCTTGATCGAATCATTCGAAATGTTTTGCAATCGCATATCCGGCAACAACGATGTCCCCGCAGGTCTTATCGATACAATCGTCGGCGACGCCGTATCCCCGCCGACCAGCACCCTTGCCGTTTGATCGCGCAGCGTAATATGCGCCGCGGACAATATCCCCGCAAACACCCCGCTGCGTTTCGTCCCCGTATCGTCATACGAAAACACATTCGCATCACTCGTAATCTCTGCAAAATTCGCAATCGTTATAAGTCCTAAATCACTAAGCGCGGTATTACTTAACTCCGCACTTCCTTGCACGCGCCATTTCAGCGGTCCGATAAACGATGATGACCCGGGCGACTGATCATAATCCAACACCGACACCAGTCCTGTTTTCAACTCTGCCCCTTGGCCGCCGTATGACGAAATGCTCCGCACCGACATACTTCCCACATTCAACTCGCCGCGCGATAAATTCAATGCGCTATCCCCGCTGGACGCGCCTGTGAATGTCGCCGAGGTCGCCGTCAACTCCTTTATGTCATTCGTTGCCTTGGATTCGTCCGCGCCGCTGATATGCAATTTGCCGAAAAACGCCGCTGAAAACTTCATACGCAACGCCTCTAATGTCCTCGCGCCAACAACATCGTGATACTGCATATCCAAATCTGTCTGCATCGCATTCCTTGCCGGATTCGCAGATGTGCGCGCAAGTAAATCCGAACTCGCCGCCGTTAACGGAATCCTCATAAACACCGATGTCGTTGCAAAATCCCCAGGCAATTCCCAATCTCCCGTCGCGCCGCGCAACCCAGTCGCATCCGCAAGCCCTGCCCAGAATCCCAGGCGCATTGCCAAATTCGCCCTGCGCGATTCGCTTAATCCGCCGCCAAACGCCTCTATTAATGGCGTAGGCTCTTCGCCCTGAACCACATAGAATTTTAGATCTTGGCCCAGTGGTGTCCGAGGGTTCCATCCAAGTGGCAAGCCATATGGTTCCAAAAAGGCGGACAGCGCGGAGCCGGAAATGACCTTGTCCGGGAGTTTGTCATTATTGTCGCGGACGAATTCTGACGCCGCTGTATAAAGCGCGATCATATGCTCTGCCGCAGCAGTGGTTTCCGCGTCAGTCGCGCGATTTGCAAGACGACCAAATAATGTCGGCATAAACGCAATTACAACCGCAAGTATCAATAACGCTTCAAACATAAAACGGCCGGAGGCAGGAGTGTAGGGAAAAGTCGAACCACCCCGGCGGCTCCGCCGCCACCCCCCCACCCTTGGGAGGGAATTTTTTTCTTTTAGGGATTTCAAGACGAGCTCCCTCCTACATCGCGCATTATAGAGAGATTAGGGTAGGGGGGGCAAGGGGAAAATGGGAGTTGGGAAGATGGGTCTAACCACCCCGTCCGCCTACGCTTCGCTACGGCGCGACACCCCGCCACCATTGGCGGGGAATTTTATTCGGCCGAGATCCCCCGGTCAAGCCGGGGGATGACTTATGACCACTACCCCGTCCGCCTACGCTTCGCTACGGCGCGACACCCCGCCACCATTGGCGGGGAATTTTATTCG
>JAITCH010000010.1 GCA_031283185.1 Rickettsiales bacterium
GTGAAAATGAGACAGGATAGTCGTTTGGTTTGCTCGTGTCGTTATTGCAAAGAACCCCTTGTCCAGCAGTGTTATTTGTATTGCATACACGAGCCCCATCTATAAAATATCCATTATTGCAGTTCAAATTTTCTATATCCCACTTTGAACATTTACTGAATGTTCCGCCGGGGCATTTTGCACATTGCTGTCCACCAGTAGGAATTTCGGGTTTTATTGATGACTTTGTTTTTCCAGAACGATTATCCAAGGCAAAATTTGACTCTTCCGTAAAATTATAATACCAACCCATTTCAGTATTACAGGTTATACCACCGCCATCGCAGAGTGTAAAACTTCCTTCCGGGTTATTTGAACATAAACGGCAGACGCAGCCTGGTAAATCATCGTTGTCTTCGCAATGAGTCAAATCCTTGTCCAGCCCAGTCTTATAATACCCCGCATTACAAGTAATTTTATCGGCGGTGGGGCAGGTGGCGTTTGCGGGACATTTCATGCAGATATTAAATCCATCTAAATAATATCCCGACTTGCACATAACACCCGTTTCCGAACACATATCATATGTTGTTGTCGTTGTTGTCGTTGAGCCCGTTGTTGTTGGAATTTTTGCAGTATCTGGCCATTTTGGTGAAGTGGTGTAATATTGCCCTTGCGAGATTGTTTTTGTGTTAGATGTATAACTAAATGCATGTGCATTACAAGAAGTGCATACCACTGACTCGTTACTAAATGTATTACACCCACTGGGGTTATTTGATCCTGTGCACCCGCCCTTGGCTGATGCGCGGAAGAATCCAGGATTACAGGTGAAATCATCAACAGAATTACAAGTGCTGGCGAATACCGTAGGTAGAGTCTTGATATTAAATTCCTTGTTTGTTGCATTATTATTGGGTGCCTGCGTGGTTTTCCATTTGAGAACTTCTTCATATGAGTCGTTAGTGCCACTTTTCGGAACAGAATCAAAATTTCCATTACATGTCATGCATTTCAATTCGCCGGAGGAGTCCTCCTTCTTAAAATAATACCCTTGATTGCAGGCTAGGTCTGCCGGTCCTGTGCAGGTTGCAATTTTGGACATATCAATGTTGGATTTCTGCCACTTCCCGGACGAATCAACCTTAATGCTACCGCAAGGCACGCACGCCCCGGTTTCAGCATTTCGGAAATATCCTGGATTGCAAACCGCAACATTGTTTTCGCAGGATTTATATTTTATTTTATCTTGGCAAGTACGACATATCACATTGATAGTAGCATTAGCAGCATTATCTGCATAATCGTCCTGTATATAACTTGCATAATAATTCTTATCACATTTCACTTCCCCGTTTTTGCAGGTTCCATTCACAGACACAGAACATGCATAACTATTAGAGTTGTTTATATAGCACCATGTATTAAATTCAGTTGTGTCGGTTGAAGTAGATGGATTTACTGATTTTGTGCTTTTTAATAGTTCGTATTGTTCTTTATTGCAAAGATGCGGACTGCCCTTGACGATATATTCCAAAGCTGCGACTTTTTTAGAATTATCGGCAAGAGTATAATTACTTGTAAAAGTGGATTCTACTTTGCCGCCGACATAAATATGGTCGCAGTAAGAGCAAGCGGCCGTAATGGTGGTGTCTGATTTTATTTCTTTATTCGAAATTGTATTTATTGCATCAGAATACCCGGGAATATAATAACTGGTTGCTGTGCTGACGCAGTAATCGTTGCAATTTTTAGCGCAATCCGCCCGATCAATCGGATTTTTATTATATAATGTCCAGTCTGATTTTCTTAATGAGGTTTTATCGGTGGGGTTATAATCCGCCAGATATTGGCACCAGCAGTATTGTCCAGCGGAATTATATGCGGGGTCTTTGGTTGAACCGGCATCATAAACGGCACTGCATCTGCTTTGAACTATGGATTTTTTATTTTGGTCGCCATTCGTCGGTGGCGTAGGAGTTTGTGGCATTAAAGCGTAATTTCTCGGATTAAAAAACTTATTCAAAAGTTTATCCAGCCAGTCGCGTTCGGTCAGCCATGCGGCGCGTTCACCGCTGTAAAACGGAAATTTCTTTATAAATTCGTCTGTGTACATATATGTTTCAACACCTGATAAAGTGGGGCAGGCGTAATTAATGCTCCATAAAGTTTCCTTTGTTTCCGCGCCCGTAGTTTTACATTTGCCAGTGCTGTCCAATCCGTATGGGCAGTCGCAGATTCCCCATGAAAACACATCAACAAAGTCCGTCCAATCAATCGGGCATCTGTCGCGCGCAACAATGGTTGTATTATTGAGGTATCCATCCTCCCCTTTAAGATATGCGAGATAGCAGCTGATGGGGATGTCATCTTGTGCCATCTGCCGAAGTGAGAATTTGCTGCCGGATAAATCCTTTAATATCGAAAGATCAAATGCCGCAGTATTTTGTATCAGTTTGTTATTGGTATCTATGCAGGTTACCCCTTCTAATACGCCTGAGTTTGTCCCTTCTTGAAACGAAATAATTCTAACATCTCTATCCACGGCATCCAATCCGAACCGAGCCTGTGCGACCTGGTTAAATCGGGTTATGGTTTCGATTTCCGCCGTCTTCAAGTATGGTGCCTGCAAAGGCTTGAACACGCCGCCGCGCGAAGTGCATTGCCGCGTCAATTCCGCCTGAATCCCCTTATACACATCCGGCGCAATTCCAATCGTTCCAATCGTATCAAACTGATCCAAAACACTGCGCGTATCAAGTATCGTCTGATACGGCGAGAAATCAAATTTTCCAAACATATTACGGAATTTATCGCGCGGCAAAGTTTGGCATTCGGTTGAACTTTCATAAATGTCATAGCATAGCGAATTAAATCCAGCGACAGAATTGCCCGCGCCTTGCAGCACGGCTTGCTTGCCGTGGCCGATTTCATAGACCAAGCCGCGTGTTGGATTCGGCTTCAAGAAGTTAAGATATTGCGCGCCGCCCAATGTTACAAAGCAGTCGCTGATTAATTTTTCGCAACTATTTGCGACCGTCGTTTCGGTCGCCGTGCCTATGAATCCCTTGACCGCATCGCGCCCGACAAGGTCGTTGCATTGGTCAATCTTCACGGCGCAAAGTTCCTGCTGCGTCAATGCGACCTTCGCATCCGACACTATGTAGACATCCAAGATGTTTTTAACTTTGCCGCTTTCCACCATCTGCATAATTGTTGGGCCGAATTTCACAAAGCAGTCTTTGACCTCACTCATACAACTACCCTTGAACTCGTCAATTTTATCCAAGTGGGCGTAATGGATTTCGGTCATCACAAGATCCATATATTTGCGCCGCACTTCTTCACGAATTGCATCGCATCGGTCAAATATCTCGCCGCCGACAACATTCAACCGGTCTGATACCAAATTGCGAAGTGCTTGACCTTCGCCCGTCAGAATAACGCTGTCAAAGCCGCCGTTTGTCGCCATACCCGCATCGGAAAATGAAATCATCCGCACCAACTGGTCAAGACCGGTCGCTGTCGGCAAAATCTTGCCCGTGCTTTGGTCTATATATTTGCCCGTATCCATACAATATCTGTATCCGGCTCCGCACGCGTTTTCTGCCTGCATTGCGATTTTAATTTCGCTGATACATTCGCCTTCGGATAGTTCGTTGCGTTTATCGTAATTGTCTATGCGTGCGCCGGTCAGGTTGACTGATACCGTGCGGACATTGTCGGAAAGTTTTCCCGCGCTTTGTTCAAGGGCTTTGGTCAGGGTCGTGCAGTCTTGCTCCACCAGAATTTCATAAGCGGCGACCGCGCGGGCGATGTGGCCCTGGCCCTGGCAAACATCACGGATCATTGGATTGCATTGCGCTTGGACAAATGAGAAAAGTTTGCGCCCGGATAGGCTTGCGACTTGGGCGGCAAGGTCGCCACCGACAACTTCGAAATCATCATCGGGCGTAAAGGACAGGGAGATTGGCGCGGCGGATGTGCGTGCCTGATGGCCGGATGCGCGGGATTGTTGCGCTGCGGCGCGCGCCCCGCCCAGGGTGTTCAGAACAGCGTCAAGAACGCCGCGATTTTGGGATGAATCGCCGCCCTTCGCGCCCTTTTCGCCTTCGGTTTCGGTTATTAATGCCTTGGCCTCGTCGCGTCCCAAACCTACGACCGACATATTGTCGGCGGCACCTTGGAGTTGATCGGATGCGTCTGTTAATTTTTCGCGGGTTGCCTCAATTTTATAGATGGTATCGCTGCAAGCGCATCGTTTATATTCTTCATTTTTCATAGTGCAAAGTTGATCCATACATTCGAAGAGCGATGCCTTGCATTCTTCATAACTACCTGCGACTGTTGCGCGTCCCATTACTTGTTGACTGCCCATAATTGCGGAGCGGGATGTAGAGCCCGGGCGAAGTATGGCGGCCGATCGGCTGGACAGGGGGGATGTAGCGGGCTTGCGAAGCATTGTGTTGCGATTGCCCAGCGCGACTGCACTGCGATTGACCGCGCTGCGCGATCCTGCGGCGCGGCCGCCCACGACGCCAAGGCGTTCAGCCATAGAGCGGTTGGTGGCGGTTGTTCCGGCTTCGGAACGCGCGACAGCACTGCGCGACCGATTGTCGGATTCGGTCTGAGAACGGCTGCCAGCGGCGGCGGTTGCGGCATTTGGGCGGACGGCGGTGCGCGAACGGGTTGTTGTTGCGGACGAATCGGCAACGGGCGCGTTTTGCGAACGCGTAGGTCTGCTTGCATCTGATACTGTGAAAAGCATCAGAGGTAGCAGAAAAATGGCATAATTCCTGAACTTCAAGACATTCCTCTATTCAAGCGACTAATTTAGCAAAAATGGAAATAAGATGTCAACCCAAAATTCCCCTCTCGGGACGGGGAAAACCGAAACGACACCCAAGGTGTTGTCATCCCCGCGGAGGCGGGGATATATTGTAGGAGTCCCCTTCGCTGGCGAAGGGGTGTCGCGCCGTAGCGAAGCGTAGGCGGACGGGGTAGTGGTCAATAAGTCATCCCGGGGCTTGACCCCGGGATCTCGCAAAATAATTTTCCTGCCCCCGTTGCCGGGGTCGGGTGGCACGGCAATGCCGTGCCGGGTGGGGGTAATTTCCCAGCACTTTCCACTTTTTTTCTAACAAAAAATATGATATAATTCTCCCAAACGGAGGGCTAATTATGCTTAAATTCATATCTATTTTTGCGCTGGTTGCATTGGGTATCAGCACGGCGGACGCGGCGGTTCAGCAGAATCAGCGCGGTGGTCAGCAGGCGGCGCGTGTAGCGGCGGGTGGTGCAATGGGCGGCGCGGCTCCGCGTGCGGTTGCTGTTCCTGCTGTGCGTGCGGCGACGGGAATTGGAAGTGTTGTGGCGCGTGCGGCGGAAGATACGGCGGCCACGGCGACTGCGGCGAATACTACGGCTGCGCCAGTGGTTTCAGCTGCGGACGAGGCTTTGGCGGCGGCGCAAGCGGCGGCCGAGGTTAGCAAAGCGAATTGCCTGGCGAATAATGTTGGTATTGCGGGGGCATTTGTTTGGGCGAGCAAGGCTGCGCGTAGCGCGGCTGGTTATAGCACTAACGGCGCGAGTTTGGCGCAGTTGACCGAAGATGCGGGCGATCCTTCGAATAATACTTGTTGGATTCGTGTGGAGTTATCGTCTGATCAGTCAGGTGTTAATCTTAGTTCCATTCGCGCATCATATTTTGCGGAGAATGATCCAGTTACTTGTGGGTCTTGGGCTAATAAGAAAGATATAGAATCTCAAATACTTAAAGCAACTGCATCTTCTCGTAACTGGGCTACTTTCGCAGGTGTAGCAGGCGGTGCAGTAGTCGGTGTTACAGGGATGGAATTGGTCGGAATGACTAGTCTGGGAAAGAAGACAGGGCATTCACTCGACGATGGAGCCGCCAAAAGTGGAGCATTCGGAATCGGGGGGACTGATGCGGATCAAAGTAAATTATTTGAGGCTCAATATTTTACGAATCAAACTAGCAAATTTAATGCAATTAGATCGGACAAAGATGATAGTAATACGCTGGCAAAAATAAAGGGACAAAAGTTCAAAGAGGCAGTAGGAATAATTGCCAAAGCCTGCGAAAACGCAGGCAAATCCGTAGACCCATCCGATAAATGCCTAGACTTGTTGGGCAACAGTAATGTAGAAATTGAAAGTTGTGGATGCTTTATTCCGGGTGGTTATTTCAATCCTACTAAGGTATAATTCTCCTCCATTGGAGGAGTCCCCCACGAAGTGGGGGGAGGTGGTTTAGCCACCTTAAAGTTTGCAGTGTGGTGATATGTGGTTAAACCACCCCGGGCTTCGCCCACCCCTCCAACGGAGGGGAATTTTGTTCGGGTGGGGGTCTTCCGACCCATTTTAGTTTAAGCTTGGCGACGGCTAACTACTTCTTTAACAAATGTTTGTAAATCCTGTTGTGTCATACCAGCTATTTCTTTTTCTTCAAGTGTGCATTTTTTGTTGTATTTGCTCCATTGTGCAACCATATCCCAATACCCTGTTTTAGCAAAACATCCGCATTTATTTGGGTCGCTAAGTGCGCTACCATCCTCTTTAAATGCAGCAAAATCGCTACAAACATCAATATTTTTATTTGGTGGGCAGTTTGTGGCAGCAGCAGTGGCAACAGCAGTGGCAGCAGCAGTCCATTTGTCTATCATTTCTTTGTTTTTTTGATTATCTAAATTAGTACATATTGTAGCAGTATCGGTTTTTCCTCCGAACCCGAAGGCACCCTTTGTTTTCTGACTTTCAAGGTGTCCAGTACTATTCCCCAACGCTGTATAACTACCGACCAATTCCATCCCTGTAACACCGACTACTGCACCGCCTGCTGCACCTGCGAAAGTAGCCCAGTTACGAGAAGATGCAGTTGCTTTAAGTATTTGAGATTCTATATCTTTCTTATTAGCCCAAGAACCACAAGTAACTGGATCATTCTCCGCAAAGTATGATGCGCGAATGGAACCGGGGGGTATAGTCGCAGGGCGCAAGGTGCCCTGCGGCGAGGGGGGATTTTATTTTTAGGAATTTTTGCTTTTTGTGATATTTTTCTCTTCCCCCCCCCCCCCCTTGTGGTATAATGGTCGTAATGAATACTAAAAAAATTCTTTTCCTAGCCATATCCGGCGCATTTTTAATGAGCCTTGTTTCTGACGCGGCCGCACCAGTTCGTCGTGGCGGCGCACCGGCGGCAAGCGGCGCATCAGCAGGCGCGGCGGGCGGTTCAGTCCGCGGCGGTGGTCAAAGGGGCGGGGCTCCGGCGGCGGGCGGCGCATCAGCAGGCGCGGCGGCGGCACCTGTGGCATCTGCGCGTTCGGCGACTATGCGTGGTGGTGCACCAACTGCAACTGCGGCACCGGCAGGTGGCGCACCTGTATCGGCTCGGTCTGCGGTAATGCGTGGCGGCGGCGCACCGACTGGTGGCGCGGCACCGGCGGCGGGCGGAACGACTTTATCGGCGCGTTCCGGCAACTTGAATTCCGTTGTGCAAAAGGCACCGACCGTCAACGCGGCGACATCGGCGAGCGGGCTTGTCAATGAAGACTGCAAGCAAAAATGGTTTGGCTGTATGGATACATTTTGTATTTTGGGAAATGAAAATGGCATGCGCTGTTCTTGTTCCAATGATCGTCCGAAATATGATTCTATATTAAAGCAGATTGAAGAATTGAATGACAAGATTATTCTTCACGGCCAGGCGGCGGTGGACAAATTGACCTTGTCTGATGCGGAACGCAAAGAATTGGATATTGCGATGAAGAAAGCGGGGGCGGATTTGGGCGGTGTTGACCTTGACCCATCTGCGAATAATGCTGCTCCGCGGGGAAATCAGCGCGGACGGACGACTACTAAGAATGCGTTTGGCAGTTTGTCATTAGATGCCAGTTTTGATATGGATGCAGATCAGCCAAGAAATAATATGCCACAGGGCGAAGACTTTTCCGCACTGAAAGGAAAGGCTTTATTTGACAAGGCGGCGAATATGTGCCGTCAGCAGTTGGGCGGCGCGGGCTGTAATAATCAAGATATGATTATGATTCAGACGATGTATAATCAGCAGGTAGCCAGTGATTGCGGCGCGTATAGCGCGGAATTGGCGACCAAGCAGAAAAAGGCGCAGGAAAATCTTCGGGTGGTAGAGGCGGGGATTCGTGAAACGGCCTTAGAGCAAATTCAGAATGCAAATAAATATGATTTGGGCGAATGCGTGAGTGAATTCAGAAAATGTATGCAGACGAATGACACTTGCGGTTCGGATTGGGGTCGGTGTGCGACAACGATTGCGGATGCGGCGGCGTTGGCGGGATATACGGCAAAGCCATCATTGAAGAGTGCTTGGGGTAGTAATGGTGTGGTGGCATTGTCTGAAATGACGATGTATAATGTTAATAATAGAGAGCCATTGTGCGGCCGGGTTTTGGAGCAATGTCAGCGCGCGAACGACCCGGATAAAAAGGGTGAAAATCGCGTATTTATGAGATTTGTGCAATTGGTTGCTCCGGAATTAAGAAGTGCGGAATTGGTGTCAGAGGGTAATCAGCGGCAGAATTGTTTATTGGATGTTACGGAATGTATTCAGCGGACTTGTGATTTGCAGTCGACGGATCCGATGGTGCGTAATACCTGCCTTGGGGACAGGAACATTGCTTATAATAATTGTGCCGAGGGTGCGAATGGCAAGTTGGGGCTGAATAAGTGCGAAAGTTTCTTTGGTAAGGGGATTTGGGAGGCATTGGATGCCAGGTTGAAAAGTATGAGAGTAGGCGAGTGCGAGACGGCGGTAAAAGATGCTGTGCAAAAGAATTGCGGCGGGGAGACATATATGGGCTGTTTGGGGATGAGCATTAATGATGTGCTGGGTATGATTATGAGCAAGTCCGAAGACAGCACCTCTAATGGCAACGCCTCCACCGGCACGGCGACTCAGAACCAAGACGGCTCTTTTAACAATCTTGATGCTGCACGGGATCGCAATCCTTTGCTTTATGCCTGTCGGGATGTCAAGACTTCCGTTACAGGTGCAGGTGCCAATGCAGGCGAATCCTTAACAGATGCTGACTATGCTAACTCTACCGCTACCATAGAAAAGGTTAGACCTATCGTTCAGGGGCTGCTTATGAATATAAGAGATGGGCAAGTAGAGGCATGTATTAGTCAGGCAGCTCAGATATTTGAAGATTATTGCAAATCGCCCGTGATTAAGGAAGACGCAGATGATAAAAGCGCGACCGAAATCAAAACTGACATTGACCCCAATAAAATGGATTGCGCGGACAAATTCCGAGAAAAAAGCCCCAATTTGGGTCTAAATTGGATCAAGGAACAAGATAACAAATTGTGTGGTTTTGATTCCCGCCCACTTGAATTTGACATTGGTCAGAAAGGTCATATTGAATTTTCCAATGATTGGAAAGCAAACAATGATGACTGGCAAACTCACGGATTTGGTAATGAACTGATTAACGAGACCAATAAGATAATTGATGCAATGATAAATAGCGATACAACTCAAAAACTAAGACTTTGCATTGAAGGTAAAGACCTTAGCCAAGTCACGGGCAGCACAACAAAATCTCAGGGCGCAGGTATGCCTGAAATTATGCGGCAATATGCTTTGCGAATTGCGGCAGCGGGCGAAAATATAATGAATGATAACTTTGATAAGAAAAAAGCAGAATTCTTAAAAAGTAGAGCCAGCTTTTTTGCAAGTATAAAACTTCCTGCGGAACAGCAATGTATGATTTGGGGTTATGGCAATAAAAAGTTTAATGCTTCCAAAGACAATTCTTCGGTTGCAGCAAATTGGGGCAAAATTGGATATACAAAGAACAAACAATCTGCATCGGATGATGGTAATTGCCTCACCCTTCCTTCTTCTTCGCTTGACCAAGTCTATATCAATGGCGGTGGATTTAATAATGAAACAGGCAAGCCATGGAAAGAATTCTATTCCGGCGCATGGGTTGAATCTCAATTGTTTGCCAATAGACCTAATAAAAAAATTGAAGTTAAATTTAATGCAGACAATAAAATTTGCACCAAGACAACAAAACTATGTCCGTGGAATCAAGTAAAAGATGGCATATTTAATAAAATTTATCAAAAATTGTGTGAGCAAGACAAAAATTGGATTACGACGAGCACCCAAAACCAAGGCTTTTAGCACAAACTTAATCACATAATATAACCCAACCCCCGCCCCAGCCCAAATGTGGCAAAAAAACTACCCAAAAAACTACCCAGAAAACTACCCAGAAAATAATTGATGCGATTAGGGCAAATCCGACCATATCCAGGAAGGAATTGGCGGACATTGTTGGACTTAGTTCAGATGGCATTAAATGGAATCTGGATAAACTTAAAAAGGATGGAAAGGTCCGTCGCATTGGTCCTGACCGCGGCGGACATTGGAAAGTCTTGTAGTGAGTTTGTTCCAATGGATAAAATTATTGGAATGTTTTAGTCGATGATTGTGAATACCAAGAGTAGCATTTGCTCCACCACAAGCCCCACGACCACCAACAAGTCAGAGTGGTTTTCTTGCATTCGCCATTAACAGCATTATAGCGGTAGAGTTAGCATAGTCAGCATCTGTTAAGGATGCGCCTGCATTGGCACCTGCACCTGTAACGGAAGTCTTGACATCCCGACAGGCATAAAGCAAAGGATTACGATCCCGTGCATCCGATGCAACAGCATTACCATTCCTGCCCCCCACCCTGTCGCGCATTGCGCGACAGGGTGGGGGGCAGGGTGAGTCGCCGTAAAGTCCTTGATTTATGGTTGCTGGTGGTTATAATGCGGTCGGGTTCCCATAGTTCAACCGGATAGAATAGAGGTTTCCTAAACCTTTGATCCAAGTTCGAGTCTTGGTGGGAACGCCACTTGTAAATTATCGCGCTTTCTCTCTCACAAAATGATGCGCCTTCCAAACCATATCTTTCGGCAGGCGGCATTTCGTTCCAACCTTCGCCTCTATCGACAACATATTCAGCCAATCAACCAAATCTTCGGGCACGACAAACCTTTCCGGCGAACTTACTATATTATAAGTCGGTTGTAAATTCACTGCCTCGAAGTCCGCAATGTTGCTAGTATTCGTCCTTCGGATTTCAAGGTCGTTCGGCATATTCGCGCGCGATTCTTGAACTGCGGTTATGTGTTCGGCGGGGCTTTCGAAATGAAGAATCATATTGTGATAATTGAAATCGTGTTCGTCCATCCAATCCATCATCATACGGGCATATCTTGGTTCTATGATTTCGTATACCAAGTTTTGTCCTTGGTGGGAATACATTTCGGATTCCGGCACGCCGTAAAGCCATTTGCGGTCGCCGGGCTTCCAAATTTTTTCATTGACGAAAAGTCGCGTGGCGAGTTTGGTTTTTTCGATTTCCTGTTCAGATGAGAAGTAATAATGCACGCCGTTTTTTTCACCCTTGCGTTGGTCGCGGCTGGTCATTTGTTTAAGTTTATAGAACGCGTTCAGCGGCATAAATTGTTCAAAGAAATATCCCTTTCCCGAGCCGGAAAGGCCGGTTAGAAATATGATGGTGTTTTGATTGGACATGAGAGTGCCTTTGCGTTGCATTCTCTCTCTCTGATGAAATATACGAAAATGTTCCTGTTGGGTCAAGCGGCAAAATTACGCATAATGATGCGAGCCAAAGGAGCCGAAAATGTCATTGATAAAGGGATGCACCAAAAAGACGATTTCTAATAATATCCGTGCGGAGGTTAAGGCGGGGCGGCCGCAGAAACAGGCTGTTGCGATTGCCTTGCATATCGCCGGAACCAACGCATATAAATGTAAGAAAAAGGCAAAATAAATTTCTCGCGCCGCTTTTTATTCTAACCACCCCGTCCGGCTACGCCGTCCACCCCGCCACCCTTGGCGGGGAATTTCAATATCATGCAAAAAACATTAGGTGCATCGCGTTTGCGAGGATAGATTGTCGAGAATCAAGGAAAATGGGGGCGAAGTTGGCGTCTGCCAATGAGTGTGCCCCAATTTTCCGCCGATAATCGGCGATATAGACCGCAAACGAAAAATGCACCTTATGTTTTTTGGCTTATTTATCGCCGTATTTAGAGCAAAAGCCTTCGTTGGTGTCGCACTGCGATAGGACGGCTTCGGAAATAAAATAGCCTTGCGGATGCAGGCACGCCGGGCATAAATCCGGCGCGGCAACGCCCATATGCCAATTCCCGCAATTTGTGCAACGCCACATAACAACTTTACCCGCCTTGAATAATGTTCCGCTTTCAATTGCGTCCGCCAAGGCGGTATAGCGCGCCTCGTGGTATCTTTCCGCGTGGCCGATATTTTTCAGGACATCGGCGATTTCCAAAAAGCCTTCCTTTGCCGCGGTTTCTGCGAATGAAGGATACATATCTGTATTTTCTTCGTGTTCGCCTGCTGCTGCTGCGCGGAGGTTGTCAATAGTCTTGCCGATTTTGCCGGCCGGGAAATTCCCGCTGATTTCGACTTCGCCGCCCTCCAAGAATTTAAACAGCCGCTCGCCGTGTTCTTTTTCGTGCCCTGCGGTTTCATCGAAAATTTTGCCGATGGCCTGGAATCCTTCTTTATTCGCGGCGGATGCAAAAAATACATAGCGGTTGCGCGCCTGTGACTCGCCCGCGAAAGCGGTTAATAGATTTTTTTCAGTCTGTGTGCCTTTGATGCTCATAACGACTCCTTTTTGGTTAAGTTTATCATTGAATGGGATTGAGAACTATAAGAACTAATTCGCTGTGAAACCTTGGACGCAGCGGGTGGTTGCGTTTAATGTGAACCGAGCGAGCCGTGCGGATGCCCGGAAAGTTATAACTCCGCCGCTGTTCCAGCCGCTGATTTTGGAAGTGGATCCATCTGTGTTAAAGACGCGCCACCGAGGATTTCCGCCCTGTGCGTTGGATGAAGTTATGTTTCCGGCCGTGCTCGGATTGCCGCATATTACTGCAAGTCCCCGTCCTGCGCCCCAGAAATTGTCAGATCCGGACAATTCCGAAATGGTATATATTCCGCAGTCGGTGGAATATCCGCCGCCAGAGGCCGACATAAAGTCGTCGTCCAAGGTAAGGATTAAATTCTGCCCCCCGTTAAGTATAGATACCTGCATTTGGAATGGCGCGCAGGTGCCGGTCGGATAAACCGAGAACCCTGCCGTTCCCGCCGCCGTATTGATGGCGGATGCGAGGACATTTGATGGGTTGACGGACAGGCAGTCTTCTATGCGGCCGGAGTTTGGCGCGCTCCAAGTGCCATTCGGGCAGTTTGTTGCCGCGCTTTGGTTTGCGACGCAGTATTTGCCTGCTTCGCAGTTATTGGCGATTCCGTTTCCGGGGCAGTATTGTCCAGCCATACATCCCATACAAGATGCGAATCCAGTATGTCCGTGGGTGGAAGTCCCAGCCGGGCAGTTGGAACAATCTGTGGATGAAGTCCCGCCCAACGCGCTACGGAATTTTTCTTGTCCGCAGTTGGTGGGCGCGCTTGACCCGGATACGCAGTATTTACCGACAGGGCAGGTTGGATTGGTCTTGTCGCCGGGGCAGAACCGACCGGCTTCGCAATCGTCAGAGCACGCCGATGTGCGCCCCTCGGTCGACCATTTGCCCGCGCTGCAAGCCGTGCATTCCGATTCTGACTTTAATGTCGTGCTGGATGTCCAGGTTCCCTCCGGGCACATCCAAGGTGCGCTTGAACCCGCAGGGCAGAAGTTTCCTGCGCCGCAATTATAATTATCCGGGCTGGTAAAGTTAGTGCAGCCCGCCGTGCAGGTTCCGGGATAATATCTGCCGTCATCCATTTCTATGCAGTCGGTCGAACTGGCTTTGCCTGTGCTGTTGGTGAATGTGCCTGCCGGGCATATTGAGCCGAATTGGCTGCGTTCTGGGCAAAAACGACCCTCGGGGCAAATTGTTTGTGTGGTGGAGTTCGGGCAGAAGTATCCTGCTGGGCAAACCCGCCTTCCGTTCGCGCCAGTGCCGTCGCAAAGGAATCCAGTTCTGCATTTTGCGACCGAGCAAGTTGTCTTTGCATATCCAGACCATTCGCCCGCCGGGCAGTTTGTGCGAACTCCGTTCTGGCAGATTGTTCCGGGCGCACAGGCGGTCAGAGTTCCATCGCAATAATATCCATCCGGGCATTTTTCCGCAACGCATTGTCCATCGCCGGATTCCGACCAAGTCCCCGCCGGGCAGGGCGTGCAGTCTGATGCTTTGTTAGAGCCGGATGGTGAAGTTGTTCCTGCCGGGCAAGCGATTGGCTGCCATTCGCCGGTCTTGCAATAACTTCCGGCCGGGCAGATGCGTTTCGCGCCGTCTCCAAGGCAGTATGCGGATTTATGTTCGCCGTCCGATGGACAGGTTGATTGGTCGTCCAGTGAAGTGCAGTCGCCGCAAGGGTATCTGCTGGACCCGTCGCACCAATAACCCACGCCGCATTCGGCGGTAAGGCATCCGTTGATGGTATTGGTGGAGAGCCACGCGCCCGGCCGAGACCAAGTTCCATTCGGGCAGTTGGTTCCCTGAGACGCCCCTAGCGGGCAGTATTTGCCTGCTGTGCATAAAGTCTTCGCGCCGTTGCCACAGGTGTAGCCCTGTTCGCATTGTTCGCGCACTCCGTTTTCACAATAATATCCCAGTCCGCAGAGGTTTGCCGTGCAGTCGGAAATTTGATGGGCTTCGCCCGCCGTTGCCCAAGTTCCAACCGGGCAGGCGCGCGGAGCATAGCGGTCGCCGCCTTCGCAATAATGACCTGCTGGGCAGATAGTGGTTATGCCCGCTTGGCAGTGGCTGCCAGCCGGACATAATGATTTTGTGCCGTT
Organism: Rickettsiales bacterium; assembly: GCA_031283185.1. Lineage (GTDB taxonomy): Bacteria > Pseudomonadota > Alphaproteobacteria > Rs-D84 > Rs-D84 > WQXN01. The sequence goes on from JAITCH010000010.1 coordinate 14,841, forward strand.
CATACAACGATAGCCGTCTTCGCAAGGTGTGCATTCGTCAGCCGCGATGCGACCTGCGGTTGACCAAGTTCCAGACGGACAGATGGTTGCGCTGGCAGAGTTGGATGGGCAGAAATATCCCGCCGGACAAATTGTTTTAACCACTCGTTGAATGCCACCTGATAATGTTTGGATGTTGCAGAAGAATCCTGCTGGGCAGATGCCTTTGCCGGAAACTGCGCCATCGCCATAGTCGCACCAGTTGCCCGCGCCGCAGAGAGATGCCTGGCAGTCGGACGAACGGACGGAGCCCGCGGATGACCAAGTTCCCGCCGGGCAATCAACAGCCGGTCTTTTTGTGTCGGAACCAAATCCATCGCTGGTTGTCCCGGATGTGCAATACTTGCCGACCGGGCAGTCTTCGGGGTCAAGACCCGCAACGCAGACCGAGCCTGCGGGGCAAAGGGTTTTTTGAGCATTGCCGCATAAATAGCCGTCATCGCAGAATGTTGGCAGGCAGTCGGCGGAACTTTTCGCGCCTGGCAACGACCACATATTATTCGGACACATATTGTTAAGCGCGCTTGATCCTGTCGGGCAGAAATATCCCGGCACGCACATATTCATTTGTCCATTGCCCGGGCAGTAATATCCTTCGGCGCATTGACCCTTTATTCCGCTTTCGCACCAGTTGCCTGCGCCGCACTTTGCGGTGGTGCATTGCGACAGCGAGCCGGATAATGTGTCAGACCAAGTGCCGCTTGGGCAGGCCTGTTCCATAAAGTCGGTGGTTCCGCGCGGGCACCAGAATCCTGCGGGGCATCCGTGGTTTCCATCATAAGGCCATATGCCGTCAAGGTCGCAGAAATAGCCCTGTGGGCAGTCGACGCAGTCTTGATATATGGACGGACAGCGACCTGTGGCGAAATATCCGCCGGATGCGACGCTTACCATACAGGCGGGATTTGACCAAGTGCCTGCCGGGCAGTTTGTGCGGAGGGTTGTCAATGCCGAGCCGTCAAAAGAGTTGCGGCAAAAAGCGGAGCGGTTGGAAGTTGTATATACACCCCAAGTTTCTTCCGCCGGGGTTGCCGGGGCGGACGCGCCTTCCCATCCGCATTCAAAGCATACATTTGCGAAGGTGCGCGGAGTGGTATCATCGGTCGGGTTGATGTATCTGAATCCATTGGGGCAGGCAGCCCTGGTTCCATTGCTGCAATGCACGCCGGACGCGCCGTCATCTTGAACGCAAAGTGATGGGATGCAGGAATCTATGCCTGTGCCACCCGGGTTGGAATAAGTGCCGACCGGGCAGTTCGCCGGAGTGGCGACACCCGAAACGCAGTATTGACCCGCCGGGCATTCAATCTTGTTTCCATCGCCGGGATAGTAGAATCCAGCCGCCCCATTGACGCAGTCGGATTGTGCGGTTGAACCGGCGGCCGACCATTTACCCGCGCCGCAAAGCCGGATTTGATCGGTGGATGGGCAATAGCGACCTTCGGGGCAGGCGGAGCAATCCGCAAGGCTTTTGGATTTATCGGTTGGTGTGCTTGCACCGACACCGGGACATCTTTCACGATGCGTTCCGCCGATGCAGTAATAACCCTGTCCGCAATTTTCGCATTTACCAAAATTATATCCGTGATTGGTGCGGTTGAATGTTCCGGCGGGACAGCATTGCGCGTTTGTAAATATCCGAATGTAATCATTATATGTCATATCGGGAAGTTCTTGACCCCACATTCCGCCGACAATGGCCTTGGCCATCCGTTTCATTTTCAGCATATATTCCAACTGGTCTTCAATCGGCGCGGACGCGGCCGGACGAAGTGCGTCAAACGGAGGAATGCTTTGATAATAATCGCTGCACGCCTTTAACATAGAATAATTCAATTCATATAGTGTGGCATTCTGCCCGGCGGAAGGTGTAATCAGTCCTGTGCCTGCATCCCATTTTTGCGTAGCGGCCAAAAATGACATTTTTGTATCCCAAGCGGAGTCGAGTTCGTTGGTCAGTTGGGACGGGATAAGGGTTGAAAATTCCGGGTTGCCGGAGAATTTGCCTGCTGTTGTGGCATAGACGAACAGAGACGCAAACGCGAATGCGATTGTAGCAATTCTTAAAAATTCGTGAAAAAACTTGGGCTTTTTCATCCTTCCTCTTCCTATTGCGACAAGAATACAAAATTGTAAGGGGTCAGGGCAAGGGGAAAATTGCATTGCATTTTGCGCGAATATATTTTAGAGTTGCCACTGGGATTATGGAGGCTGAAAATGCGTAAAACAAAGAAAGATATTGATTTGGAGATTGATGTCGAAAGCGATATGGATAAAAAGATTAATGTCTATGTCGGCAAAAGAATCCAAATACGAAGAAGTATGCTGAATATGAGCCAGACAGAATTGGCGAATGCTTGCGGCGTTTCGTTTCAGCAGGTTCAGAAATATGAAAGCGCGGATAATCGGATTTCTGCTTCGCGCTTGGTGCAGATTGGGGAGTTCTTGAAAGTTCCAGTGGCGTTTTTCTTTGATGGCTTGCCGAATCAGATAAAGTATCAGCCGTTTCGAAGCGCGACCAGTGTGCGCGAGCCGGATCCGAATGATCCTTTTGATAGTTCTGATGTTATGAGAATGGTTCAGTTATATTGTGCATTGCCAAGCGATGAGGCTAGGTTGCAAATAATTAATATGTGCCGGATAATTTTGTCCGGCGGCAATCCTCCATCTGGCAAATAATAAACCTTGCAACTTTGAATTTGCATAATTATAATGCCCATTCGTGCGGGCATAGTACAAAGGCTAGTATGCAAGCCTTCCAAGCTCGAGATGAGGGTTCGATTCCCTCTGCCCGCACCAAAAAGGATTTTTATAATGTCTGATGCAATGGAACAATATATTCGTAATGCGTGGAAGTTAGGTATCCTTGATGACGAATTAATAACGCATTTGACAGATGTCTTGTTCCATCCAGATATGTCTTATGACCAAGTCGCATTGTCCAAGGCCGCCGTCCTGTCCGCCGCAGGTCTTGATATGGAAAGAATAATTATTATATTACGGGATTGTCTGAATTCGCATAAAGAATTTAATGTGGAAAAATTTTGGCATATAGTCGCGCCATTCGCCGACAAATTCGGAATTGATTTATCCAATATGAAAGATGAAATCCAGGCGTATCAGAAAATGCGGCAAAGTCAGCGCGAAGAAATCGTGCCCATTAGTTATGCAGTTGAGAAATTTCTTGCGGTTCGATTATCAAAAGAGTTAATTGCCGAGATTTTTCGGATTATAGTAGATAATCAAACAGCCCCGGGTGAAGACTGGCAGACCACCAAACGCGTGGTTGATGAAATTGTCGATTTGGTTGAAAATAATTTTCCGAAATCAGAATTAATTCCGTTGCTGAAAAATATGGTTGATGGTCAAATGGGTCTTCCGCTTGATAAATTTGACGCCGCAGTTGCAAAGCCCCATGAATCCACAGACGGAAGAAAAATCGGCCGCGATGGCGATATAAAAATAAAAATCAATACATGGTTTCTGAACAGAACAGGTCAGATGCTGAATATAATGCGGCGGCACGAGCAAGACATTAGGAATATAATAGTTTCGAGTGGCGATGATATTTTTTCGTTCGCGCGGAAATTTTATGAACTTTATGTTGGTGCCAAGGGCTATGCAGATATTGCGCCAGAGTTGGAATTAATTCCCTTGCCGGAAGATTCCGAGCAGCGAAATCTTGGTTATTGGAATAACGAGGGACAAATTGCCCTATATATTCGACCAAATTTTCCGCGGGTAGATGTGGTGGCTATTCTCGTGCACGAACTTACGCATTTCGAGCAATGGTTGGATATTCTTCGGGCAGAAGAGTTGGGTCTTGATCATTTTGCCAAAAGACATGCTATGTCGACCTTTTTACATTTGGTCGGTGGCGCAGAGAAAGTTTTGGAAGGTAAGGAAAATGAAAAACAAGCCAGCGCGGAGTTTAGCGATGAGGTTATGTCAAAGCCTTTGTATAAGTATGGTTTGCAAAAATGCCGCAAGAGATTTGAAGACAATCCGTTTATCCAGCGGGCAATGCAAAGCAAATGGGTGAAGCCCATATTAAAGACGGATGCCCGCTGGGCTGATGTCGCCAGTATTGCGGATGACGATTTTTTACTGCGGAATCCCAATGACCTTTGGACATATCGGAATTATCGGTCGGAAATGGAGGCGCATTCGGTTGGGAATGCCGCACTCACGGCATTTGACAAGATATTAAAGCATATGGAAAAGGACGGCGGCAAACAATTTTCACAGCCATCTCGCGCCCGGGAGATGTAAAATTCCATCGGTATTTTAACCTTGACAAACTAATTCCTTGTCGTATAATGCTGTTATGATATACCATCAACAGGAACTTTTTCCGAACTCAATACACCACTTTATCCCAGTCGGTGATACCGAAATTTACACGCGCTTTACGCCCGCGCCATTGAAACTTGTCGACAAGGCCCCTATCGTCTTTATGGCGACCGGTATGCATTCCAATATGGATTCCGCTGGCAACACTGCTGTTGCTGAATTTCTGCGCTCGCACGGATATGCGACATTCCAATTCAACTTTATGGGCTGCGGCGAAGGCGATACCCGATCCAAAGGCCACGCCGAACACGACACCATAACCAATGGCGTTCTGACCACCATTAACGCATATGAATTTATGCGGGAAAAATATGCGTCTGTTGTTGATACATCGCGCGCTTCGTTTTACGGCAATTCTTATGGCGCGACACTCGGCACGCTTGCCATAGGGCAAGGTCTGATTTCGCCAGAGGCGGCAGTCTTCAACAGCCCGCTGACCTGGGGACAATGGAAGCCTTATAAATCTCTAATTCGTTTCTCGGTGCGTATTGCGCCGGGCGCGCTGGCGGTGCTGGGCTTGCCGCTTTATAGGCCGATGACGGAAGATGTCATAGCCAATTATATGGATGCCGACAATTATATGTCCAAATATCTGTGGAAGTTCGGACGGACTTCGGCGTATTTCTTCACCGGCGCGAAAGACAAAAAATCAAATGCGAAGATTATATCAGATTGGGTCGGGCAGATAAATACCCGCTCCAACCCGCGCGATGTATTTGTCGGGGACAAACAAGCGCATTTCAGAAGTTTTGATATAAAGGGCGGACACGATGGCGGCACGCCGGAAATGTTGAATAAATTTAATGAAAATATGATAGATTTTTTCAGTTCTGTGCGCGAAGCGAATAATATGCTGGGCAAGGGCGGAAGATATAATTTAACGATTAATGATAAAGTCCGCGGAATGGCTGTCGCCACCCGTTAAAAAAATCCCCTCCAATTGGAGGGGATTTTTTATTTACTTTCCCTTGCCTAACATATATGTGAATTCGCGGTATAGCGCGAGACTCGCAATCGTCAGCAGGAATATAATCAATGCGAATGTTCCAATGGATTCCAATGTATCAATCCATCCAAATCCCGAAAACATTGAATTCGGTATGGCATTCGTATTCAATAGAATTCTAAGCAATCCATAAATCGCGGCAGCAATGGCAGTCGTAATCAGCGAAGTCTTTAATTCGCACGACATTTTCGCGCGGGTTGCGCTTGGCATTTTCCAACTGACAAATACATAATGCGATGCGATTACCAGCAACATCATCGGCACGAATACCAATGCAAAGAATTTCAATGCAGCAACCAATCCAGCAATCGCGGCGAAATACAAACGATCTCCGAACATCGGATTGAACGCGATATTCTGCGCGTCAAACAAAGGCGAAGCCACCGCCGCAACAATCACGCCAAGCACAAGCGATATTGCAGCCCAGACTTTGAGGAATCTGCGTCCGCCGATGTAAGAGCCGATGTTCAACAATTCGGTTCCAATATTGGCGAGTGATTTTTCAGTTTTTTCTATAACGACATAGCGCACTGCTGCGGAAGCCGATGCTGTTTTGGCAGCGGCGGCCTTGGCAGGTTTTGCCGGAGTTTTGCATTTGGCTTTCTTGAATTTAAGACCAATTTCCTTGGAAATTGAAAGTTTTTTATCATTGATGTTCATAGTTGTTCCCTCTTACATTTTTCTCTTAATGCGGAGTGTAGATTATTGCGCCCGCAGTGTCAAGAGAAAGTGGATAGGAAAATTAGTGTTGTGGATAATGCCCATTGTGGACATTTACAATTTTTTTCACATTGCCATTTGGAATTTAGGTAAAAATGTGATATAATGGTGTCAACCCCAGGGAAAACCTTGGGAAAAATCCTGAAAGAAAAATAAAAAACTTTCAGAAAAAATAAAAAACGGAGAAGTAGGATGAAAAACTTAACAATAAAAATAGCGGTCATCGCTGGTGCTATGCTGGTAGTGCCTGCTTTCTCCGCAAAAGCAGACATCGCATCAACACAATATGTGCAGGGCGCGATAAATTCACTTGATCAAGTTGCTCGGGGCGGCACTTTGCCATACTCTCGGTTGACTGATGCGCCGGATCCGTCCACCATTGCCCAAGACGAGGTAGATAATTTGCGTCAAGAATTGCATAAAGTCGCTTTCTCTGGCAACTATCCGGAATTGGAAAACCTTCCGAATATTGGAGCTATGATTGAACAATATGTTACTCAAAATTACAATACTATTATTGAGCAAGCCATTGAAGACAGGCTTGAGATTTTTAAAGGATGGCTCAGAACCGAAGTTATGAATGGTATGGTTGTCCCGGCATTGGCTGGCAAACAGGATACGATTCCGGCTGGCACTGGTGTGTTGATTCCGACAAATACTGCTGGAACGACAAGCACATTGCAGGTTGATACCTTTACGCCGATTCCTGCATCGCCAAACCTTATAACTTCCGGTGCGGTCTTTACTGCCGGAGCGAATGCAGTCCTCGCCGCGCAGGCTTATGCTGATGGCGAAATCTCCCGCTTAGAGGGTGAGATTGAAGGTCTGATGCCGCGCCCGGCTGGCTGTAATGCTGGCGGATGCGCGCTGACGAAGAATGCTGCGGGTAATTTCGAGTGGCAAATCATTGCCCAAACCTACGGCGGCTAATATAAGTTAAAGTATTGTGTGATGGGCGGGGATTTTCCCCGCCCATTTTAATTCCCCCCTTGCGGCGTTGCACAAACCCAGTTCCCCTCCGTTGGAGGGGTGGCACGAAGTGCCTGCCGGGGTGGTTTAGCCACATTACGCGTTGTAGTGCGTTGAAATTTGGTTAAACCACCCTGTCTTGCGGCTATGCCGCAATCCACCCCTCCAATGGAGGGGAATTGAGCCGTGGAACGAGTTAGATTGCAAGTGGCAACGCAGAAATCTTACGAGTTTCAGGCGAACATCCCCCGAAAGGCAAGCATATGCATTTTAGCGCACACTAATGGAGGTGAATCATTATTAATCCTCAACATCAAAGATATGACGGGGGAATTTCTAAAATATTTTTACTTTGCCCTTGACTTTTTAGGGCAATAACCTTATTATAAGGGCACCCCAAAGTTGAAAAATAACATCAACCTCTTGGAAATCCGCCGGATTTCTTGTTAAGGACGATTCGGCTCGGATTAAGAATTTTGTGAATAAAGCAGCTCATCAAAAGAAGGGATGTGCAGACAGTTAGGTTTTGGTCAAACCAAAACTTTGACTGCGGCCTCGGCCGCACCAAAGCACATTCCAGACAGGTATTAGGTTTTACAAAATAAAACCTCGTTATAAACGAAAAGTACTTGTCTTGTGATTTTTTACATATGTAAATATATGTGCTATGGTTCAGTCTCAAAAAGTTTTTTCAAACTTAAGAGTTTGATCCTGGCTCAGAACGAACGCTGGCGGCAGGTCTTAGGCATGCAAGTCGAACGCATGAAGATTTGTAGCAATACAGGTTGAATTGAGTGGCGCACGGGTGAGTAACGCGTGGGAACATACCCTTTGCTGGGGGATAACAGTTGGAAACGACTGCTAATACCGCATAAGCCGGAAACGGGAAAGAATTTCGGCAAAGGATTGGCCCGCGTAAGATTAGCTTGTTGGTGGGGTAACGGCCTACCAAGGCGATGATCTTTAGCCGGTCTGAGAGGACGATCGGCCACACTGGGACTGAGACACGGCCCAGACTCCTACGGGAGGCAGCAGCTAAGAATATTGGACAATGGGGGAAACCCTGATCCAGCCATGCCGCGTGAATGAAGAAGGCCTTCGGGTTGTAAAGTTCTTTTAGTCGTGATGATGATGACGGTAGCGACAGAAAAAGCACCGGCTAACTTCGTGCCAGCAGCCGCGGTAATACGAAGGGTGCAAGCGTTGTTCGGATTTACTGGGCGTAAAGCGTCCGCAGGTGGTTTGTTAAGTCGGGGGTGAAATCCCAGGGCCCAACCCTGGAACTGCCTTCGATACTGGCAAGCTAGAGCGTGATAGAGGAAAGCGGAATATCGGGTGTAGAGGTGAAATTCGTAGATATCCGATGGAACACCAATGGCGAAGGCAGCTTTCTGGATCATTGCTGACACTCAGGGACGAAAGCGTGGGGAGCAAACAGAATTAGATACTCTGGTAGTCCACGCCCTAAACGATGCGCGCTTGTTGTTGGCCCCCTTCGGGAGGTCAGTGACGAAGCTAACGCGTTAAGCGCGCCGCCTGGGGAGTACGATCGCAAGATTAAAACTTAAAGGAATTGACGGGGACCCGCACAAGCGGTGGAGTATGTTGTTTAATTCGACGCTACGCGAGAAACCTTACCGACTCTTGACATCCCGGTCGCGGCTTTTAGAGATAGAAGCTTTCAATTCGGTTGGACCGGTGACAGATGCTGCATGGTTGTCGTCAGCTCGTGCCGTGAGGTGTTAGGTTAAGTCCTGCAACGAGCGCAACCCTTGTCCTTTGTTGCCATCGGGTTATGCCGGGCACTCTAAGGAGACCGCTGCGGTTAACGCAGAGGAAGGTGGGGATGACGTCAAATCATCATGGTTCTTACGAGTCGGGCTACAAACGTACTACAATGGCTACAACAATGGGTCGCAACACAGCGATGTGGAGCTAATCCTTAAAAGTGGCCTCAGTTCAGATTGCACTCTGCAACTCGAGTGCATGAAGTTGGAATCGCTAGTAATCGCTGATCAGAATGCAGCGGTGAATACGTTCCCGGGTCTTGTACACACCGCCTGTCAAACCATGAAAGTCGATTTCACCCGAAGACGGTAGGCTAACGCAAGAGGCCGCCGGCTACGGTGGGGTTGGTGATTGGGGTTAAGTCATAACAAGGTAGCAGTACGGGAACGTGCGGCTGGATCACCTCCTTTTATAGAGAAAGTGCCCTCTTAAAGGCACCATTAAAGGCCATTATTATGACTGTCTGAACATCCCTTTTGATAAGAATGAGAAACCCTCTGGGGTCATAGCTCAGTTGGTAGAGCGCCACGTTTGCAACGTGGATGTCGTCGGTTCGAGTCCGATTGGCTCCACCACTGATTTTTTCCAATCTTTGATTGGTTAAAAAATCAAGTGCCGCGCCGTAGCCCGAAGGGCGAAGGCGGGCGGGCAAATCGGCTAAGCTCTTTACTGGGTATGTAGCTCAGGTGGTTAGAGCGCAGCTCTGATAAAGCTGAGGTCGGTGGTTCGAGTCCACCCATGCCCACCACTAAATTTCGTTATCGGCTTTGCCGATTAAGAAATTTAAGTGTCGCGCCGCAGCCCGAAGGGCGAAGGCGGACTAGTCGTTTCTTGTATTTGATGAGATTGGAATCTGTTGATAAGTTAACTATTGTCTGTGGCTTGCCATAGGCGATAGACTTATCAATAGATTCCAGGTATTCGTATTTGGAATCTGCTTTATATTGTGAATCGGTTTTATGTTCAAATGAATTGAACATCGAAAAATAAAGACGCTGGCTAGCAGATGTTTTGCTAGGTATGGTGCGAGATAAAATCAACCAGTGCGCGAAAGACCGACCAAGATGTGTTTCATACACATTGCCGGGAGGTCTGACAAAGCAATGGTTGATTTTATCCGCATCCCTGCGGGACGATTAAAAACGAATTTATTCGTTTTTATATCGCCATATTAGCGAAATATCTGCTAGCCTGCGTCTAAGTAATAAATATCATAATGTCTTTATTAAGTACTTATCGCGCAAGCGGTAAGAATTCAATTAAAGAAGTTCAAGAATCAACGAAATAACTGCTAAAAATTCAGTGTCGTTCCGGTGAAAGTCGGAATTATGCCGGATTTTTTACTTATGTTTTCAGGTGCCTGAAACGATTTGCGTTTCAAGCATTAGGATAAAAAGTAATAAAGGGTGTTTAGTGGATGCCTTGGCAATCAGAGGCGATGAAAGACGTGAAAGACTGCGATAAGCCTGGGGGAGCCGTCAATATGCATTGATCCCAGGATTTCTGAATGGGGAAACCCGATACATATGTATCGCTTGCAACTGAATAAATAGGTTGCAAGAGCAAACGTGGTGAAGTGAAACATCTCAGTAGCCACAGGAAAAGAAATCAAATATGAGACTCCGCGAGTAGTGGTGAGCGAAAGCGGACCAGCCCAATGACTGAAACATTTCTCAGCAAAACGCGATGGAAAGCGCGGCAATAATAGGTGATAGCCCTGTATGCGAAAAGAAGTGAGAAGTATACGAGTAGAGCGGGACCCGTGAAATCCCGTTTGAATATGGGGGGACCATCCTCCAAGGCTAAGTACTCCTGATTGACCGATAGTGCACAAGTACCGTGAGGGAAAGGTGAAAAGAACCCCGAGAGGGGAGTGAAATAGAAACTGAAACTGAACACTTACAAGCTGTCGGAGCGGGTTTTCCCGTGACGGCGTACCTTTTGTATAATGAGCCAACGAGTTATTTTCACATGCAAGCCTAAGCCGTTAGGTGTAAGCGCAGGGAAACCGAGTCTGAATAGGGCGATTTAGTATGTGGAAATAGACCCGAAGCGGGGTGATCTAGGTATGGGCAGGTTGAAGTCTGTGTAACAGCAGATGGAGGACCGAACGCACCAATATGGCAAAATTGGGCGATGACCTGTGTCTAGGGGTGAAAAGCCAATCGAACCCTGTTATAGCTGGTTCTCCGCGAAAACTATTGAGGTAGTGTCTTAGGTGTTTGTTGCTGGGGGTAAAGCACTGAAATGGCTAGGGGGGAGAAATCCTTACCAAACCATATCAAACTCTGAATACCAGCAAAATATAGCCTAGGAAACAGTCCATGGGTGCTAAGGTCCGTGGACGAGAGGGTAAGAGCCCAGACCGCCAGTTAAGGTCCCTAAATCACAATTAAGTGGGAAAGTGAGTTGAGATTCCAAAACAACCAGGATGTTGGCTTAGAAGCAGCCATCATTCAAAGAAAGCGTAATAGCTCACTGGTCTATTTAGAGTTTCAGCAACCAAAATGTAACGGGGCTAAAATTGTGTACCGAAACTGCGGGCGTGTCGTAAGATGCGCGGTAGCGGAGCATTCTGTAAGTCTGTGAAGCCGAAGGCGCGAGCCGCGGTGGAGATATCGGAAGAGCGAATGTTGGCATGAGTAGCAGCTAATCAGTGTGAGAAACACTGACGTCGTAAGAGCAAGGGTTCCTATCCAATGACAATCAGGGTAGGGTGAGCCGACCCCTAAGGCGAGGCCGAAAGGCGTAGTCGATGGGAACACGGTTAATATTCCGTGGCTTGCTGGTGGTGACAAATCTGGTAGATTGTGAGTCCTTATTGGATTGGGCTTGCAGTGAACAGGTTTCGGGAAATAGCCCCAGCGTATAAATCGTACCCAGAACCAACACAGGTGCTCGAGTCGAGTAGACTAAGACGGTTGAGAGAACTATCTTGAAGGAACTAGGCAAAATACATCCGTAACTTCGGAATAAGGATGACCTCGTTCAAGGCAACTTTAATGAGGTGGCACATACTAGGGGGTGGCGACTGTTTACTTAAAACACAGGTCTCTGCTAAATCGTATAAGATGAAGTATAGGGACTGACGCCTGCCCAGTGCCGGAAGATTAAGCTGATGTGTGCAAGCACTGATGTGAAGTCCCGGTAAACGGCGGCCGTAACTCTAACGGTCCTAAGGTAGCGAAATTCCTTGTCGGGTAAGTTCCGACCCGCATGAATGGCGTAACGATCTCCCCACTGTCTCCAAGATAGACTCAGCGAAATTGAATTCTCGGTGAAAATGCCGGGTACCCGCAGCTAGACGGAAAGACCCTATGAAGCTTTACTGCAACTTTGTACTGGCCTAAGGATTTGTTTGTGTAGGATAGGTGGGACGCTTTGAAGTAGCCGCGCTAGCGGTTATGGAGCGGTCGTTGAAATACCACCCTGGCAAATTTTTAGGTCTAACCATATCCCGTTATCCGGGATGGGGACAGTGCATGGCGGGCAGTTTGACTGGGGCGGTCGCCTCCCAAATAGTACCGGAGGCGTGCGAAGGTTTGCTCAGATTGGTCGGAAATCAATCGGTGAGTGCAATGGCAAAAGCAAGCCTGACTGAAAGAGGGACACCTCGATCAGAGACGAAAGTCGGTCATAGTGACCCGGTGGCTCCGAATGGAAGGGCCATCGCACACGGATAAAAGCTACTCTAGGGATAACAGGCTGATGCTACCCAAGCGTCCATAGCGACGGTAGTGTTTGGCACCTCGATGTCGACTCATCGCATCCTGGGGCTGGAGCAGGTCCCAAGGGTATGGCTGTTCGCCATTTAAAGCGGTACGTGAGTTGGGTTAATAACGTTGTGAGACAGTTAGGTCCCTATCTACTGTGGGCGTTGGATATTTGAGAAGAGTTGACCTTAGTACGAGAGGACCGGGTCGAACGAATCCCTGGTGTACCTGTTGTCGCGCCAGCGGCAGTGCAGGGTAGCTAAATTCGGACAGGATAAACGCTGAATGCATCTAAGCGTGAAGCCCCCTTCAAGATAAGATATCCCAATTAGTTCTGTAATAGACGATTACTTTGATAGGTCAGAGGTGGAAGTGCCGTAAGGTATGTAGCTTACTGATACTAATAGAACGAATGACTTTTTATCCTATTGTTTGATCTGATCAAACGAATGCTTGAATCGCAAATAGGATACATAAGAAACAATTATTTCAATGATTTTTGATGACATTATACGATGTTCAATTCATAAAGCAGGTTTTATTCTGGTGATTATTGCGTGGGAGCCACTCGCTGTTCCATCTCGAACCAGACCGAGAAACCCCACTGCGCCGATGGTACTTTGTCCTAAGACACGGAAGAGTAGGTCGTCGCCAGAACAAAACCTGTTTGACATAAAACCGACAATATAAAAACAAAATTCAGTTTTCTCCTTTAAGGCCGGGTTCCCCCGGCCTTTTTCTTTTGTATTGACAAATGCGAGGTTGTTGGTAAAATTGTCTTTAACCAAGAGGTCGGACAATGAAATTTACCAAAAAAGAAATTGAAACCATAGCGCGTTGCCGTGAAATAGCCGCCAGAGACGGCACAGTCATCAGCGACAAGGATGCCGAGCTTATAATCCAAGAAGAACGCGCTATTTTTAATAGTATTTGTGAATATGACGAGCCGGAAGAAATCGCCAAAAAACTTCGCCGCGCCCTGAAACGGAATGAAATCAAGGATTGCGAATATAATCCGATACATATAACATCCGAAGATTCCGACCACGAATTAGAGCGGTATAATTTCAGCATACTGACGCGCGATTTCGAGGCCGGTTATAATATGAAGTTCCAGCGGTATCTTTCAATTAGTTATTGGATGGCGTGCGAGTCGACTATGTTAGAGGTTAACCCCGAATTGCTTGAACAGGTATTGACCCAATGCCGCAATTTGACGGGCCGCAATCTAAGTGCGGTGCAAAACGCGGCGCGCCAAGAAATGCGCGGCGCATAATTTTCATGGCTGCTTTGTTCCGGCCGGGCTTGCCCGGCCTTTTTATTTTGATTTGTATTGACAAATCATAGTTCTCAGTCTACAATCTCCCCCAGTTAAATCAAAAGAGGTTAAAATGAAGTTCAACAAAAAAGAATCAGCAGAACTATCTAAACAACGCAACTTGGCGGACTTGTTCAATGCGACCATTACCGATGAGCAAGCAAAAAATATGATTCAATCCAAACGCGATGCGAAAAATAGCATTCACGAACTGGATGAAGATCAGGTAATCGCCGACAAGTTGAATCGCGCACTGAAACAGAATCAGATGACGAATTGCCTATATCAGCCGATTACGATTAATTCTGAAAATGGCAAGCCAGAGGAATTAGTTCGGTATTATTTCAACATCCTTACCAGTGCTTTCGAGATTGGATATAGATTTAACTGCGATCTGTATTTGATTATTCATAATCAAATGAATTCAGAGTCAACTGAATTGAAAGTTGATAAGTCGTTGTTGAACAAAGTGTTGACCAGATGCAACGAAATCGCGGTTGATGCAACAAGATAAAAAGAAGGCGATTATGTCTAGCGCAACTAACAAAATTAAAGCAACTTTATTTTATCCAAGTGGTGGCAGCGAAACCTGGGAGATGACGGAGGCGAAGTTTTTCGACCTTACGGAAAAACTTTCCCAGATGCATTTTCAAGATAAGGCCATTTATCATATAAGCGTTTCTGGAAATGGTAATAATTGCGCAATTAATATAACTGGCGGCGATTGGTGTGGCGACAGATGGCAAGAGCCTTATGTGGCGGATTCGGCGCGATGCAACAAAGATTGTCTTGATTGCGTTGATGACCGCGTAAGCAGAGATATGAATAAAATTTATCAAGCCTGCTGCCGCACGGCAGGATGGCCGCAAAAAAGGAATAGATAAAATGCAATTATCGCCATCAGTTTTGGTAAATGATTTTGTAAATATAGCGTTCAAGTTGCCCGCGTGGATGTTTTTGATGGCGGCGGATATGAAGCCTGAAAGAATAGGCAAAGATATATTTGACGGGAAAACGCGCTCGTCCAGGATTGGAGAATTGGCGGGCATAGCCTCTGCATCTGTATTGTGCCTTCCTGCATTGTATGCCGGGGCGTTTGTAAATTGCGCGCGCCGGGCTTATAACGCATTAAGCCAAAAATCCCATTGACTTTTCATTAAATTCAATTAGAATTCTGCCCGAATGAAATAAAGAGAGAAAATTAATTATGTGTTGTTCAATCGCGTTGGATCCTAATACTCATAAAATGATTTTGAATAAAAAATCTGATGCTTGCCTTGATGATGGTGCTTGTCCTGTGCATAAAATGTATGCGGAACATCCAAGTGTTAAAAATCCGAAATTGCCCGCACCAAGCGCGAATTGTATTCACCATATGAATTTTATTGCAAAACTTTGGGGCGGACTTTGCGGTGATATTCCTCGTTAACGCGAAAATCCCTTGAAAATATAACCCATATCTTTCCATTGTCCGTTTTCATCGCGCCCTATGTGGCGAATGGAAGCATTGCGCGGATTCTTTTCCGTATCAAACCATTCGGGATTTTTATGCAGCCACATCATAACAAACGCGCGGATTGTCGCGCCGTGCGAAACGACAAAGATATTGCCGGTCGGGTTTTTAGATTTTTCCGCGTCTCTCCAAATTGTGCCAAAGAATCCGTGGATGCGGACGGCGACATCAAACCGGGATTCGCCCATCGGTGGGCGCGCGTAGAATTTCCCTTTTTGATCTATGTGCTTTTGGAAATGCGCGTGTTCAACGGGGAATTGTGATTTTATTTCGTCGGGTTCGCGGCCGTCAAATAAACCAAAGTCTTGTTCTGCCAGCATTATGTTCGTGCGAAAATCCTTGAAGATCGGGAGTGTTGGCGTGTCAATGCCGCTCAGGAATGAATCGCAGGTCTGAATGGTGCGGAGGTATGGCGAACACCAAATACGGACGGATTGGTCGGGCAGTTGATATTTGCGGCGGATGAAGTCGGAAAATTCCAGACCTGCGTTTGCGGCTTGATTCCACCCTTTGGCGGTAAGTCCGATTGCGTGGTCGGGAAGTTGCTTGTGAATGTTCAGGTCGGCGTTTCCGGCGGATTCCGCGTGTCGCATAAGGAAGATGTTCTGTAAAGTATTGCTCATATTTTGATTATACCCAATGTATTCGCATTGTCAACTCGCAAAACGGAGTAGGACAACCTTCTGATTGAATATAAAACTCATCGCCCTGATAATGAGATAAACCAAAAGGTGTGTGCGATGAACGAAAAATCCAATATGAAAATGTTTTTAATTGTGGCGGCGGTGGTGGCTGCGGCATTTGTGGTGGGCTGGGCGGCGAACCGCAAGGGTATGGATGCGGAAAAGGAAGTTATTGCCGAGGAATGCACCAAGGCGCGCGATAGTGTGAACAAGGCATATAAGAAAGCGAAATTGAAAACTGGACAGGCGATGGAGTCGGCCAGCGAGCGAATGATGGAAAAGGGTGAAAAATTAATTGAATCTTCCAACTAAGTTCTCCTCCATTGGAGGAGTCCCGCCAAAGGCGGGGAGGTGGTTTAGCCACATTAAAAGTTGCAGTGTGGTAATGCGTGGTTAAACCACCCCGTCTGCTTCGCAGCCACCCCTCCAACGGAGGGGAATTTTTTTGTTGATTTTTTGGCGGATGCGGGTTAAAATTTCCGAACTTGGCGAAGTAGCTCAGTTGGTTAGAGCGATGGAATCATAATCCACAGGTCGGGGGTTCAAATCCCTCCTTCGCTACCAAAAACTCTATGCGGAGGAATCTTTGGTTTCGACCCGGCAATTCTAAATTCGCCGCTAATAACGCGGCTCATTAAGAAATGCCTCGGTCGTTATCAAATCCCTCCTTCGCTACCACTTTTACCCGGACAGCGTTATTATGATTAGACAAGCAAAAATTTCCGACTCGAAGGCCATTCTTGACCTTGTCAATTCTAACGCAAACAAAGGTCTGATGCTTGGCAAAAGTCCATATCAAATCTATCGCAACATTTCCAGTTTTCTCGTGTATGAAAATGATGGTCAAGTAGTCGGATGCGCGCGCCTTTCCGTCCTGTGGAAAGACATCGCCGAAGTATGTTCGCTTGCCGTCAACCACGACCACAAACTGAAAGGTATCGGACGCGCACTTGTCAACGCCTGCCTTGACCAATCGCGCAGCCTGGGAATTTTCCGCGTATTCGCGCTTACCTACGAATGCGAATTTTTTACAAAATGCGGATTCACTGCAATTACTCGCGACACTCTTCCATACAAAGCATTCGGCGAATGCATGAAATGCCCAAAGGTTGAATGCTGCGATGAACACGCATTTATAATTGATCTAAATTAAAGGTAGTCCAATATGAAAATCGCTGAATTTTTTTCCAAAGCCAGCAGCACAATCGCTGACCTATATCGCATCTACTTCAAGTCCGATAAAAAAGTTCGGAACATATTCCTTGCGTTCCTGATCATATTCACCATACCGACAATCGCCGGAATGGCGTTTCCAATCATAACTGCCGCCGTAGTCAATCTTATCAGTGAAAATCTTTCAGGTCGTGATGTAATTGGAATAATCATATTATGGATTGCGGCGAATGCGTTCCTCAGCGCGCTCCGTCAACGGATGGATCAACTTTATTGGAATATTGAACCGCTCGCCGCGATGGAACTGAAAAACCATATTTATATCAAATTGCTTGGGCGCATTATGAGGATGCCGCAACTGGCCAAGAAACAAAAACAATCCGCGCAACTTATTCAGGCACTTAGTTCGGCGACCAATCGTGTCGGGCAGATGTCTTATCGCGCGGTTCAATCGTTTTCATATCTGCTGAAATTTATAATTGCGGGCGGGATTCTTTTCTCGCAGGATTATCTGTATGTTTTTATCATAGTCGGCTTTACCATACTCAGCAGTTATGTGCAGGCTTGGATTCAAAGCAACAGCGCGTTTGAAACGGCGATGCAGAAAGAAATGGCGATGCAGACCGAGAATCAAGATCACTTGGATAATCACGAAAATATCCGTAATACGGACAGCACGCAGAGTGTATTTGGCTCGATAAAATCGCAATTTAATGGGTATCGTGATATGTTGCTGAAACTTACATTTCGCCTAGAACGCAGACGCTGGGTTGAAAGCATTGTTCAGTTTGCATCAACGATGAGCATAACTTTTCTTGCTGTGCAGGACGCGCTGTCCACCGGGCAGGTCGGAACATTTATTTTAATAACCGGTATGGCCGAATGGATGATTGAAGCGGGAACTTCCATTTCGTTCTTTTGCGGGGATACGGTGTTAGAGGTTAAAAAGTATAAGGCCGCGTTGGCGGAATTGGATTACGATAAAGAAGTAGACCTGAAAACGGGAAGCGAAGTTTTGCCCACAGGCGCATTGGATATAAAACTGAAAAATGTTTCATTTACATATCCGGGCGAAAAAACGCCAGTGCTGGACAACCTGTCGCTTGATATAAAAGCGGGCGGGCATATTGCGGTGGTCGGCGATTCCGGCGCGGGTAAATCTACTTTGATTTCTGTAATGCAGCATTTGTATGAAATCCAAAATGGCGAAGTTTTCATCGGCGGGAAAAATGTTCGGACGCTTAATGAAGATGCGTTGCTGACGCATATAAATTATTTGGATCAGCATCCGATTTTCTGGCAGACGAAAAACATCCGGGAAAATCTGTTAATGTTCAAGCCGGATGCAACTGATGCGGATTTGCGCGCGGCTTTGGAACAGGCGAACCTTTATGATGAAATTGCGAAAAAGGCAAAGGGTTTGGACGGCGCGGTTGGCGAACTTTCCACTGGGCAGAAACAGCGGCTTGCATTGGCGCGGGCATTTTTGCGCGATACTCCGATTGTGATTATGGACGAGCCGACAGCAAATTTGGATACCGAAACGCAAGATGAAGTGCTGAGCGCGATACGAAATCTTTCTCACGAATCGGGCAAAACAATTATTTTGGCGTCTAATGTTCCGGCGGAAATTGCTTCGGCAAATCGGATTATTTTGTTGGAAGACGGCCGGATTGTGGAAGAGGGCGCGCCGATAGAATTGATGCGCGATACCAATAGCAAAATCTATTCCCGCTTGCATAAATATAAAGCATTGTTTGAATAATAGGAAAAGCCGCCTACTGCAAACATTTTTCATCTGCGATACAATGCGGGTATGAAAAAATTATTATTTTTTATTTTCCCATTGTTCGCTTTTTCGGCGCACGCATTGACATTATCCAGCGACAGCATTTCAGAAGACGAAATGATGATTTCCGACCAGGCGGCATTTGATTGCGGCGGACAAAATATCTCGCCGGACTTGCGGTGGGATGATGTCCCGTCCGGCACGAAAAGTTTTGCCCTTATAATGCACGATCCATTAGCCAAGCGCGAAGATGGATTTTATCATTGGATTGTTGCGGACATTCCGTCTGACATAAATGACATTGCTGCGGGCGAAAGTTTTGCCCCGCCAGCCCGCGACATTCCGGGGACTTCGGGTATCCACGGATATTACGGCGCGTGCCCGCCGAATAGCGAACGGCATTTTTATGTCTTCACAATTTACGCGCTGAATGTCGTGGATGCGGGCATTCCGTCTGATGCAACGCCAAGTGATATAGAAAAGATATTTGAGAGCCGCGCAATCGCCAGCGCGTCCATCACTGCTGTTTATCAGAGGTAATTTCGGGTAATGGCGGCAAATTTTGTCCGTTTTCGGATTGCCGCAAATTTACACCAATTCGCTGTAAATTGCTAATCAAGTCCGGGTATCCGCGCAGCGCGTAAGCAGGGTCTTCAATTTTGCTGATGCCACTAGCGGCGGCGGCGGCGATTATAAGTGCAAATGTCCCGCGCAAGTCCATTCCGTTCGCATTGGCGGCGTGAAGTTCGGACGGACGAATTGTGATTTTTAATATCTCTTCAAGGCGTTGATTTTGTGTTTGGAAAGTTTGTGTGGAATAATTCAATCCGAATTTTTCCAATTCTGCAAGATGCGCTTTCCGTCCCGGCCAAAGTGGATCAAATATGTGCGATTCGCTGTTCGCGCCCGCCAGCACTGGCGACCAGACCTGCTGCATATCTGTTTCCTTGCCGGGAATTGGCGACATCATAAATTTCTGTCCGCGGAATGTATCGACATTTGTGAAATCTAAATAGATTCCGTCCGCCCGTTCATCGACATTTTTGCGTCCGATGATTTCGATAACCGAATTCAGCCAAGGTCTGCACGATTCTTCATCCGCGCCTGATAACATAATCGCGCTTCGTGTGGCAAAGGCCAGCATTGCGTATGACCCGGCCTCTAACCTGTCGGGCATTATGGCTACATCTGCGCCGCGAAGCAATTCGCCGCGCCCGCATGACATTTTCCCGGTGGAAAATGTGCCGCGGATATTAGCGCCCATTCGGTTTAATATCTGAACGAAGTGCGGAACTTCCGGCTCTAATGACGCGGGGCAAATCATTTTGTCCGTTCGTTGTGTGGCGACCGAAAGCAACCAGTGGAATGTCGCGCCGTGTGATACCTTGCGCGTGGAAAACATCGGAGAATTGTCGTCAGGTTCGCGGGCGGGTAAAATCAATTCCATTGAATCGCCCAATTCTTTTATCTCTGCGCCGAAGACATTTTCTATCAGGTCTGTATGGAATCCGAATGGGCGGCCGCCGAACGAACATCCGCCCGGAACCTTGATTGAGATGCGATCAAATTCGTGCGTTATTGCAAATCGTGCTAGCAGGGGTCCCCACAAGTAATAACTGGCGCGGAATTTTGATGCTTCGTCCGACAAAACATTTGAAGTAATTTTCGCCGCGTGAAGTTTCATCACGCGACTGGCGGGATAAAATTGAATATCACACCCCAGGCCAATCATAATGCGCCCCATATCCAAGACATCCGATATATGCGGCACATTGCGGAGTATAACAGGTTGGTCGGTAAGTAGCGCGGCGGCCATAACGCCCAGGACTTCGTTCTTTGCGCCGCTGATGTTTATGGTGGCATTCGGGACAAGTTTTTGTCCGCCGTTAATTTCAATATAATCGGGTATGAAGAAATTATTTTTCATCGTCAGGCAACTCGCCATTGGCGGATATTAGCACCGCGGCGGGGCGCAACTTTTTAATATGGCTTGCGACTATGAACGCGGCGACAAGTAGCGGCACTGAAAAGAACATTCCGACCGCGCCCCACATCATTCCCCAAAAGACTAGGTTGATTAAAATCGCAAGGGTGGACAGGTTGAGAGTCTTGCCCATTATGCGCGGTTCTAATATGTTGGCGAATAAAATTTGCAGGCCGATAAGGAGGATTGACATCCATAACGCGGCGACTGGCGACAGGCTTGCGAACGCATAAACGACCGGGAGTGATACTGCGATAAACGAGCCGAATGTCGGAATGTAGTTTAATATGAAGATTAAAAATGCCCAGAACAGCGCAAGGTCAATTCCAACGATACTCATAACTATGTAAGAGCAGATAGCGGTGCTGAGTGATATTGCGGTTTTGACGAACAGGTATCTTTTGATGCCCGAGTTGATTTTCGACAGGATTTTATGAAGCCGTTTATAGTGGTCTTTGTTATTCATCAAGTGTTGAAGTTTTTTGTCGAATGTGTGTTGTTCAATAAACATAAATAGGACATAGATTGCGACAACTCCGAGGGACGCGGCGAGTTCGGCGACAGAAAGGCTGGCGGACATAAAAATCCTTTGTGCATCGGGCACCCAGGACATATCCAATGTAAAGCCGATTGATTTGGCGATGTATGAAATCAGCCCGGATATTTTTGATTCAATTTGCGGAAGTTTTTCTTGGAATTGTTTAACGACCGGGGCGATGTTTTGGATAAAGACAAGGGCAAAGATTCCGAATGTGGCGATTGATGCGGCGAGCGACGCGCATCCGACCCACCAGGCTTTTGCGGGCATAAGTCTTTTATAGTATTCGGCGACTGCGTTGAGTAGATACCAAATGAAGACGGCGACGAGTAAGGGCGCGATTAATGCCTGCCCAAATTTCAAGACGCCGATAATTAACATACTAATCAAAACCCAGTTCATAATTTATCCTTTTAATTCCCCGCCAATGGTGGCGGGGTGCGCCCAAAGGGCGCGGGGTGGTTAGACCCAATACTCTACACCACCTGCCCGAAATTCTCAACCTTAAAATTTTGTCCTTGACTTTTTATGCGGGGGGGGGGTAGCCTTATAGGAAAATAAGCCGATAGCCGCGCTTATTCGCAACCCCAATAAGGAAAGGTCATAAAAATGAAAAACTTGTCCATTTTAACAATCGCTGCTATGGCGTTGATTTTCAGCGGAGTATTTTTCGATGCCAAGGCACAATATATTTCCGGCAAAGTTGGTTATACTTCGTTCAGCGATGTTGCAACAACACCGGGAAGTTTCGCATTTTCATTGGCTTATGGATTCGGTGGTGATGTAAGCGAAACCGTCGGACTTAGAGGTGAATTTGAATATGCTAATCTAGGTAATTGGAATACAAAAATCAATTCTTATACGGATGTAAACAATTGGGAGAAAGGCAAATCAAGCACAAATGTTAACGCATATCTCGCCAATGTATATATAGACTTCTTAAAAGATTTTAAGGTAAAGCCATATATAAGTGCATCAGGTGGATTCGTTAACACTAGCACTAAAAATAATTATGAATATAAATGGAAGATTGGTGTAGTTCAGGAAGAGGGGATGGAAGTTGGAACCGACTCTCTATTATCAATAGCCTATGGCTTTGGTGCAGGTGCAAGCACAGATATAACCAAAAGTCTGAAAGCGGATGCGGGTGTCCGTTTAGTATTCGCTAGCATTGAAGGGGAGTCATTTAATAAAATAATCAACGCGTCTGTTGGTCTAAGGTATGAGTTTTAATTTCTTCAATTCTCTAACTTGTGATTTATCAAACAGGATATAGCCGCTTTGGCTATATCCTGCGGGCTTTAATTTATTCTCTTTCACCCAATAGCGTATGGTGGATGTGGGCAGCCCAGCCAAGTCCGCGAACTTTGCAATAGTCAACATTTTTTGCGGATTAACCGCGGCCTTGTCCAACAGGTCAATTACCATAGACAGCGACCTGGATAACGCGCCCAACATAAATTTTTCATATTGGGTATTGTCTTGCGTCAGTTGATATTTTTCCAATGCCATAAGATAACGCCGCCTGTCAATCTTGCGGATTATTATCGGCGCATAGCCCGCGTTTAGCAACATCATATTCATTAATAGGCGGCTTGTGCGGCCATTGCCGTCAATAAAGGGATGAATAGATACCAAGCGAAAATGCGCCGTGATAGATTTTTGGACGGCATTGTCGGTTTTTGTTTTCAGCCATTTGTTAAATTCGCACATTAATTCCGGGACTTTCAGATGATTGGGTAGAATAACCCGCGAACCGCTGATACGGACATGAACATTGCGATAGTGTCCGGCATTGTCGTCGTCTATGCCGGTTAGAATTTTTTTATGAATGGCCAGGATCAGGTTTTCATCTATGGGCGCGCCGGAAAAGATTGCATCAAGCGCGAAATCAAATGCGACTGAATGATTTTTTGCCTCGATGTAGTCTTTCAGCGGTTTAGATCCGCCGGTTATTTCTTCGGCGATGGCAAGTTCGGTTTCGCGGCGCGAAAGGGTGTTGCCCTCTATGGCGTTGGAAGTGTAGGCGAGTTCGGTTTTCAGCCAGTTGTTCAGGGTGTGGCGATTGTTCTTGTTGGATAATAGTTTGTCCAACTTTGCTTTTTTTGCGGTAATTGTCTGAATAATTTTATCCATAGTTTGACCTTTATACTTCATAGTTTGCATTTTTAATAACTATGAAGTAGTTAGCGCAAAAAGTCAACCTTAAAATTTTGTCCTTGACTTTTTATGCGGGGGGGGGGTAGCCTTATAGGAAAATAAGCCGATAACCGCGCTTATTCATCCGTATAAAGGCAAAGGAGTCTAAAATGAAAAAACTTTTAATGGCGATGGTTTTGTTGTCTGCGATTACAAATATCGCGTCCGCAAATGATGGTGAAAAATCTGATGCTTGGTCAAAAATGCAATGGTATGTTGGTGCTGGTCTCGCAGGACAATCAACGGCAGTTGATATGGGCTATAATGGATTAAAAATCTTCACAGCGGAAACTTCCAATGGCGGAATAAATCTTAACGGCGGAGTTAAATGGAAATATCTTCGTCTGGGCGCAGACATAACATCTACATCTGGAACAGGCGAATTAAGTAGTGTCCTTTTAGATATGTATGCGGACGGCGATGTTTCATCTGTTAAATATGCGTTAGAAGGCGTTGGTGTAATTCCTGTAAGTGAAATGGTTTCATTGGAAGCGGGTGTTTCAGTCGGCGCAATTGCAAACAAGTTGAAAGGCGCGGGCGGAGTTTGTATTGAAGGTTTTAGTTGTGCAAACTTTTACGGCGTGTATGGCTTGCTATTAGGAGTCATTATAAACTTTACTGAAAACCACGCGATGACCATTCAGATGAAGGGCTTTGGGTATGGCGGAACTGACACGGGCATTGATTACAGCGGCGCGGTTGGCGAATTCGCGTTAGGATATAGGTATTCGTTTTAAGTCCAAAGTTCTCCTCCTGTCTTGTCAGCCCCGCGCAGGCGGGGCTAGGGCTTAAAACCGCGGGCGAAGCCCGCAAACTAAAAGCGGCACTTTGTGCCGCTTAGATTTTTAGCCCTATTCCCGCCTTCGCGGGAATGACAAAAATTGCAGGGCAATTTTTGTAAAATGTTTTGGTTTGAGTAATTATTCAAACACTACAACCCTTGCATTATCTAGCATTTTTATAAATCCCTCTTGATGGGATATTATCAGGAATGCGGTCCCCGCCGCGTGCATTTCATTTATCACATCCGCAATCAGTTGTTGCAATCCCGCATCTGCGCCTGCTTCAATCTCGTCCAAAATCGCCAATTTCGGCTCGGACAGAATCAGCCCCAGTAATGCTATGCGCTTTTTCTCGCCGCCGGAAAATCCAACATTGACCGACCGCGCCAGCCAACTTTCCGGAATGTCCAAACGCGCCCGCGCCGCATTCAGTTTGTTAAAAAAATCAGCGGATGAAATTTCTTGTTTGTTTATAAATTTATGCCGCGCGTTCATAGAATGTTTAAGGAATGACGACAGGGTAAGGCCTGGAATTTCCGGCACATTCTGCGCCGCGAAATAAATCCCATTTAGCGCACGCGTGGTGGTTGTGTCCGTTGATATATCGCGCCCGTCAAACTTTATTTCATATGCCGAAATAACCAGTCGCGGGTCATTCATAATTGCGGCGGCGAGTGTAGATTTGCCCGCTCCGTTTTTCCCGCGGAC
Organism: Rickettsiales bacterium; assembly: GCA_031283185.1. GTDB lineage: Bacteria > Pseudomonadota > Alphaproteobacteria > Rs-D84 > Rs-D84 > WQXN01. The sequence continues at coordinate 40,116 of JAITCH010000010.1, forward strand.
GATCACAATCGCATTATCACTCACTTCCAGTGAAAAGTTTTTTATAATCGGGCTGTTGTCTTTCAATCCGACACTCATATTTTTAATGCTAAGCATTTCTATCCTCCAACGCTAACTTTATCAAATGTTTTGATTCAACTAAAAATTCCATTGGCAAGCGCGATAAAATCGGTGCGGCCGCCCCGCCGATAATTAATGCGACTGCTTCATCCCGCGCGACACCATTGACGGCGAGATAAAATAATGCGGCTTCGGAAATCGCGCCAGTGGTGGCCTCGTGTCCCGAAATGTTTTTGCCATTGGAATGGATGAATGTCGGCAAGGTATTTGCGACTGCATTTTCGCCGATGATTTTTGTATCGCAGTTGCTGGCACTTTTCGCGCCGTTGGTATTCGCCCCGAATGAAGTCAAACTTCGAAAAGTCTGTCTTGAATTTTCCAGTGCGACACCGACTGACATAATGTTGGAAGTTGAATTATTTCCGATGTGAATCATTTTTGTGCCGGTGTCGGCTTGTTGCGCGCCGCGCGTTATGGCAAGTGAATAAAAGTCGGAATGCGCGCCGTCCCCGGCCAGAATACTGGACGGATATTTCCAAGTTTTCGCCGATCCGATTTCCAGTTGAGTCCAAAGTAATTTCGCGCCGCGCCCGACACTGCCGCGCTTGCTGACAAAGTTTAGTATTCCGCCGCGCCCGTCCTTGTCGCCTGCAAACCAGTTCTGCACGGTTGCATATTTCACAATCGCGCCGTCTTTGGCGATTACTTCAACCACGCCGGAATGAAGTTGGTGGTTAGGGCGGCGCGGTGCGGAGCAACCCTCTAAATAAGAAAGTTCTGCGCCGGGTTCTACGATGATTAGGGTGCGTTCAAATTGCCCGATGTTTGCAGTGTTGATGCGGAAATAACTGGCGAGATCAATCGGGCATTTAACGCCCGCGGGAACAAATACAAATGTCCCGTCAGAAAAAGCGGCGGCATTTAGCGCGGCGAAAAAATTGTCATTTGCGGGCACGACCGAGCCCAAGTTTTCGCGCACTAAGTCTGGATGTTTTTTGACTGCCTCGCCGAATGGCAAAAATATGATTCCAAGTTTTTTGAGTTCTCCGGATAATGAAGTGCTGACGGATGACGAGTCTTCCACTGCATCAACCGCCATTCCCATTAACGCATCCTGTTCGTGCTTTGGAATTTTTAATCGGTCATAAATTTCTCTTAAATCCCCATCGTTTTTTTGGTGGTCGCGCGCGCCGTCTTTATAATATATCAGCGACTGATAATCAATCGCTTCATAATCCACATCCGACCAGTGCGGCTCTGACATTTTTTGCCATGCGGCGAACGCGTTCAGACGCCATTCAAGCAGCCACGCAGGCTCGCCCCGCGCGGTAGAAATTTCGCGGATAATGTCGTGTGAAATTCCTGGGCGAATGTTAGTCATTTTCTGATGCGGCTGTCATCGCCATCTGCCGCGCGGCGGAAAGGATTGTTATAGTCTGCCCCATCAGCCCTTCGGAAAACGCGGCCTCTAAAATCCCGTCTTGGTCAAGCCCTGCGATGCGTTCCAAAGTTTTTTGCGCGCGCCACAAGAATGCATCTGTGTGTTTGCGGAATTCTTCATCAAGTTTTATACTGCGGCGAAGTTGTTCTAATACGAACGGGTTGGTGTCCTTGGCGTCAATGATTCCGCCGGCCAGCCGCCATAGATTGTGTTCGAATGTGTTGCGCGGTGCGACCTTGATGGCCTTGGCGATATGTTCCAAATGGTGGGCGAGTTCTTGGTAGACTATGTCCAGGTTGTTGATGAACGAGTCTTGCTGATTGTATTGTTCCAAAGTGCGCGAGATATTTTTGAGAGTGGAGGCATTTGTAATTGCGATTTTATTTGCGATGACGCAATTTTTGCGAATAGACATTAAAAGCATAATGACGCAACAAGTTATTAATGCGCCGCCGATTGATAATATGTAAATTATATTTGCTTCTAAAAATCCCATTTTATTTTTTCCTTCCCATCCGTTTTGCTTTGGCGAGTGCTTCTTTAATAGACTTGTCGACATGGCGAAGGATGCGCGGATGAAGTGCCTTGACATTCATTTGCTGCGCCAGGTCTTTGGCGACATAACCGATGACGAGTTCCAGTTGCGCCGGGGAGATTACATATACATCGGAAACGATTTTATCAATGGTCAGGTCTTGGACGATTTCGTGAACTTTGGCGACGACTTTTTTTTCGACTATGGCTTCTTCGTTGTTGGCCTGGATTGCGCCGCGAAGCGCGCCCGGTCGGGCAGGGTCGCTTAACCTGGTTTTGGTGTTCTGTATAAATTTCAGAATTTCGTCATTATTGCTCATAATTGCATTTTCTCCTCGTTCCACATTCTTATAGCATAAATTTTTTTGATATGCTATAATTTTATTATGAGTGATATTGAGCCGTATTTTGACTTTATAGAGCGGAGGGGTCGTCCGTGGATTTTGGTAATCCGGGCGCGCGCTCCGGCGGAGTTTTCGCCAAGGTTGTCTGCGCCTGGCGGGCGAATGGCTGTGTTGTATCGGCGTCCGGCGGAAGATGTGGTGCTGGAAGGCATTCCGCCGCGGGTTCAGATGTATTTGCAAAAAGCGCGAAGCATTTTGACGGCCGAGGTGGCAAAGGATGGCGAGGCGGTTCGCATTTACCAAACTCCAATCGAGAATTTTTAATAATCCTTGACAAAATTGCAATAAACAAGCACAATAACTTCCGAATAGCATCAAACTAACGCGTTTCGTGGCGACAAGCCAGGGCGCATAATAAATGGGCGAATAGCCCAAAAACAAAGGAAAATGTTATGAAAAACACAAAAACGAATGGTAAAATTTCACGGGCGGCGATGTTTGCGGCAAAGTATTTGCCTGCGTCGATGGCAGTTGCGATGTTTGCGGGATGCTTGAACCCGGCGAATGAAGCGGATGAAACGACAGCGGCGAATCAAAAGGCTCCGTTGATTCCGTATTCAATAGAGGAAACGACCCCAGCGGCAACCCCGAAACAGGTGCAAAAGACAGAGGGCTCACAAGCTCTCGTGGCCACTGAATATTATTTTAATCCTCAGGGTTCCGAATACTTTTTTAAACTAAAGAATCCAAATCAAATTGAAAATTTAGGGATTTCTAATAAGGCAGACGATTATACTGAAAAAAATTTATCCGGACGAGATACGGTATCAGGCAGTATTAGGGCATTAGATTCCATTTTTGTTTGGACAAATATGCCGAATGAAAGTTTTGAGGCTATGGATGACGCAATTTTTGCCTTTGAAAGAAAAACTGGTGCAGATTTCTATGACGCGCTTAATAAATTTGTTGAGGATTATACACTTGCAGAAGGCAGGATTCCGAGAGTTATATATCGTTTGAACTTGCAATATATAAATAGCAATCATTTAAGGTTTGCAGAGGGAATTAATATGGATACAATATCCATAGGAAATACTTCTACTTCTAGTGCGAAGTTTATCATTGATGATCAAAAAGCTAATACAAGGGACACGCGTGCAGTGATTATTGATACCAGTGATCTAGAAGGTATGCATGCATTTGACATTGTTGGTGGCAAAACCCCTGCGACTAGCGTGTTAGAAAATCCGCGTGTTGTTCCGAATAACAATCCGCGTAATTACTTGTATAAGACAACTGGCACCCGTGGTCGGTAATATAAAGTAAAGTATATAAAACTCAACCGCCACTTTCCGTGGCGGTTTTTTTAAGCAGGATGTTTCTTGATTTCCCCCTATTGACTTTCACCCGCTTTTCCACTATATTCCTAGGTAAAATGAAGGAAAAAATATGTTTGCAAAAGTATTAAAAGTGCTGATCGGCTCCGCTAATGACCGAGCCGTCAAAAGTTATGATAAAATTGTGTCCGTTATCAACGACTTAGAGCCAAAATATCACGCAATGTCTGACGATGAACTCCGCGCGGAAACAGCGCGGCTTCGCGGTCTTGCCGTGGCTGGCACGCCAGAGAATGAAATCCTGCCCTATGCCTTTGCAAATGTGCGCGAGGCTTCAATTCGCACAATCGGTCTTCGTCATTTTAATACGCAACTTATCGGCGGTATGGTGCTGTCCAGTGGCCGTATTGCGGAAATGAAAACGGGTGAGGGTAAGACACTTGTCGCAACTCTCGCGCTTTATCTCAAAGCCCTTTACGGACGGGGCGCGCATCTGATAACGGTCAACGATTATCTTGCAAACCGCGATGCGGATTGGATGGGTCAGATTTATCAATTCCTGGGGATGAGCATTGGAATTATTCAACACGATATGTCAGACGAAGAACGCCGGGCGGCTTACGCATGCGATATAACTTATGTTACCAATTCGGAATTGGGCTTTGATTACTTGCGCGACAATATGAAGTTCTCAAACGACCAACAAGTTCTGCGCCCGCTGTTCTACGCGATTGTGGACGAGGTTGATTCCATATTAATTGACGAAGCGCGCACCCCGCTGATTATATCCGGGCAGGCGGAAGATTCTTCGGAACTATATGCAAAAATTGCGGCCGTTGTGAAACGCCTCGCGCCCGAACATATAAAGAAAAATGAAAAAGACCGCCATGTCGTGCTGACGGATTTAGGTGTGGACGAGATTACAAAGATGCTGTCCGAAGCAGGTCTTATGGACGGAACAAACCTTTATGATGCTGCAAATGCCGCGCTGGTTATGCACATTCAGCAGGCTTTATTGGCGCAGAATATGTATCATTTGGATGTGAATTATGTCGTGCGCGAAGGTCAGATTATGATTGTGGACGAATTCACCGGGCGCGTGCTGACCGGGCGCAGATTCGGTAAGGGACTTCATCAAGCCATAGAGGCGAAAGAGGGCGTTGCTATTCAGCCGGAAAATCAAACGGTATCAAGCATTTCTTATCAAAATTTATTTAGGCTGTATGATAGTTTGTCTGGTATGACCGGGACGGCGATGACCGAAGCGACCGAGTTCGAGGAGATTTATAAACTTCGTGTTATTTCCATACCGACCAATCGCCCGGTGGTTCGCATTGATCATCACGATGAAATTTATAGAACGCGTTCGGAAAAATATCGCGCGATTGTTGAAACAATTCGTGAATGCAATATGCGCGGTCAGCCTGTTTTGGTGGGAACCGTTACGATTGAAAAGTCCGAAGAACTTGCGGCGATTATAGAGCGGGATTTGAAGTTGAAACCGAATGTCTTGAATGCAAAGCAGCACGCTTCGGAATCAAAAATTATTGCACAGGCGGGTCGCCCGGGCAGCATAACGATTGCGACAAATATGGCCGGCCGTGGAACTGATATTAAATTGGGCGGTAATGCAGAAGCGGTTATTGCGGAACTGGATCCAGACGCGCCGGATTTTGATGCTAAGAAAAAAGCCGCGTATGAAGATGTTGAAAAAAATAAAATTGAAGTATTAAATGCAGGCGGTTTATATGTTATCGGAACAGAGCGGCACGAGTCGCGCCGAATTGATAATCAACTTCGCGGTCGTTCGGGACGGCAGGGCGATCCGGGCGATTCTAAATTCTTCTTGTCATTGGAAGACGATTTGATGCGGATTTTCGGCGCGCAAAGATTGGATGGCGTGCTGGTGAAATTAGGATTGAAAACGGACGAGGCGATTACGCACGCTTGGATTACAAAGGCGTTGGAAAAGGCGCAGAAACGGGTAGAGGCGCGGTATTTTGAATCGCGCAAAGAATTGCTGAAATATGACGATGTTATGAATGACCAGCGGAAAGTCGTGTATAAACAGCGCGCGGAATTAATGACGGAAAATGAATTAAAGCCGTTTATAGAAGACATAATTACTGATGTGGTGGAAAGCATTGCGGAATCTGGAATGCCGGAAAAATCGCGTGCTGACGAATGGAATACCGAAGCGATGCATAATGACTTTGTGCGGTTTTTCGGAATGGATATAACGGATATAGACGCGTGGAAAACTTCGGAAACCATCACCGATCAAAAGGCGTTCGAGACATTGTTGGGATTGGCGAAACGCAGATATGAAAATCAGCGGTTGAAGTATGGCGAATTGATGCATTCGGCTGAACGGCAGATTTCGCTTCACGCATTGGATGCCTGTTGGAAGAAACATTTGCAAAATATGGATTATTTGCAGACGGGAATTGGGCTGAGGGGTTATGGGCAAAAAAATCCGCTGTATGAATATAAGAAAGAAGCGTTTCAGTTGTTTGAAGATATGATGATTAATTTCAAGCGGATGTTGATTTCGTATGTGTGCAAATTGCAATTGTCCGAAGAAGAAATTAATGCGATGCGTCAGTCGCAGGAAGATAGCGATGCTAGCCTGAATCAAACGGAAGAGCGGCGCAATAGTGCTTGCCCGTGCGGTTCTGGATTAAAATACAAACACTGCTGCGGCAAACTAAAATAAAAAAATTCTCCTCCATTGGAGGAGTCCCGCCGCAGGCGGGGAGGTGGTTTAGCCACATTGAACGATGCAGTGTGGTGATGCGTGGTTAAACCACCCCGGGCTTTGCCCACCCCTCCATTGGAGGGGAATTGAATTGCCAAAAGGGAATAGTTTAATGTCTCCGAAATTCATACATCTTCGTCTTCATTCGGCATATTCGCTGGCCGAGGGTGCAATCCCGGTAAAGAAAATCCCCGGCATCTGTCAGCGTCATAATATGCCAGCGGTCGCCATAACCGATACGAACGCGTTCTTTGGAGCGCCGCAGTTTTCCGCGCTGTGCCGCAAGAATGGCATTCAGCCGATTATTGGCGCGACATTCGCATTTAATCAGCACGATAATGTGGATGCGAAAACTTTGCGCGCGGGTCAGTTGTCGGAAATCGCATTGCTTGCCCAGTCCGAGGCGGGCTTTCAGAATATGTCTAAATTGATAACGAACGCATATCTGCGCGAAGATAATGGCCATTTGGGCGCGTATATTACATTCGCGGAATTGGCGGAGGCGAGCGAAGGGATTATATGTTTATCCGGCGGAACAAAGGGACCCATAACCGCCGCGCTTATTGAAAAGCAGGATAATTTGGCGGATGAATTTGCGATGCGTTTTGCGAAAATTTTTCCAACCCGTTTTTATATGGAGATTCAACGGCACGGATTGGAATCGGAAATAAAAACAGAGCCCGCGCTGCTGGATATAGCGTATAAAAATAATATCCCGATTGTTGCGACCAATAATATCTTTTTCGAAACGCCGGATGCTTTTGAAGCGTTTGACGCGCTTCTTTGTATTGCGGGCGGCACGCAGGTTGTTGACCCAAATCGCAGGCGCGAAACGCCGGAACATTATTGGAAGTCGGCGGATGAAATGTGCGCGTTGTTTTCGGACTTGCCCGAAGCATTGGAAAATTCTGTGAATATCGCGCGGCGATGTGCGTTTGTTATCCCGACCCGTCCGCCGTTGCTGCCGCGCTTTGCGGATAATTTTGATGAAGAGTGCAAGATGCTCCGCGACCGAACTTTTGCGGGGCTGGCGAAACGGCTTGATGATTTGGATATTGTGGACGAAGCGGTTCGCAAAACTTATTTTGACCAGGCGGAGTTTGAATTGTCGGTTATCATAAGGATGAAGTTTCCAGGATATTTCTTAATTGTCGCGGACTATGTGGAATGGTGTAAAAATAATGAAGTTATGGTTGGTCCCGGGCGCGGTTCGGGCGCAGGGTCTGTGGTGTCGTGGGCTTGCGGAATAACATCGGTGAATCCGTTCAAGTATGGCTTGCTGTTTGAAAGATTTCTAAATCCTGACCGAATTTCTATGCCGGACTTTGATATTGATTTCGAGCCGGACGGAATAGAGCGCGTCATTGAATATATACAGCAAAAATATCGCTATGACCATGTGTCGCGCATTATTACATTCGGCAGTTTGAAGGCCAAGGGAACGCTCCGCGATGTCGCCCGCGTTATGGGCGTCAGTTATGCCAAAGCGGATAGAATGGCGAAATTAATTGATGTTATGGAAAAAGATTCGCTTACTGAAATTATTGCGAAAACCCCGCAGATAAGGGACTTGCTTGCCGCTTCGCCGGAACTGGCAAAGGTTGCGGATATTGCAATTCAGTTAGAAGGTTTATATCGCCACGCGGGTGTGCACGCGGCGGGCGTTATTGTGGGCGACCGGCCGTTGGTGGAACTTGCGCCGTTGTATAAAGATCCGGCGAACGGAATTCCGGCGACCCAGTATGATATGAAATATGTGGAAGATGTCGGTCTGATAAAGTTTGACTTTCTTGGCCTTGCGACTTTGACGATTCTGAAATATACAGCCGAATTGATTAAGAAGAATCACAGCGTGGATGTTGCGATTGATAAAATTCCGCTGGATGATCCCCGGGTTTTCAAGTTGCTCCAAGACGGGAAAACGGCGGGTGTATTCCAGGTGGAATCGCAAGGTATGCGGAATATATTGCGTCAGATTCGTCCGACATTATTTGATGAAATCGTTGCGATTGTCGCGCTTTATAGGCCGGGACCTATGGCGCAGATTCCAGAATTTGTAGAGCGGAAACACGGCCGTAGTCCGATTTTATATCCGCATCCAAAGGCAGAAGAATTCTTGAAGGAAACCTATGGAATTCTGGTGTATCAGGAACAGGTTATGGAGGCGTCTAAAAAGTTGGCGGGCTTTACACCGGGCGAGGCTGATACGCTTCGCAAGGGTATGGGAAAAAAGTTGCGCGATGTTATTGACTCTATGCGCCCGAAATTTATCAAGGGCTGTGCCGAGGTGTCTGGTATGTCCGAAGATGATTCCACAAATTTATGGAATTTGTTTGTGCGTTTTGCGGAATATGCGTTTAATAAATCGCATTCGGTTTGTTATGCTGTCATCACGAATCAATGCGCTTATTTGAAGGCTCATTACCCGGCTGAATTTATTGCGGCGTCTATGAGCCATAATCTTAATAATTCGGATAAGTTGGCGGCATTTGTGGATGACGCGACAACGAATTTCGGTCTGAAAATAATTTCGCCGGATGTAAATGAATCGGCGGTGTTGTTCACGACCAAGGGCAAGGGGATAGTATTCGGCCTTGCGGCGATGAAGGGCGTGGGCGAATCTGCCGCGCAGGCGATTATCCGTGCGCGTGAATCAGGCGGCGCGTTCAAGAATATAACGGACTTTGCAAAGCGATGCACAGGCTTGCTGAATAAAAGAATACTGGAAGCGTTTATAAAGGCGGGCGCATTTGATTGCATTGAAAAGAACCGCGCGAAATTGTTTATGAATATGGATCGCATTTCGGAATATGGCGCGAAATCAAAGGCGGCGGGTATTTCGTTGTTTGAATCTGCCGATTCAGACGATGTGGCGGAAAATCGCCTGGATAAGCAGATGGACGATGCGGCTCCGTGGACATTCGGGGAAAAACTGGCGGGCGAATACGATATGCTTGGGTTTTATATTTCGGCGCACCCGCTTGATCAACATAAAAAGATTTTTGAGAAGAATGGAATGGTGAAATCAAGCACGCAGATTCAGGCGATGGGCGACCGCGAGAGTGTTCTGCTGCCGATGTTTGTGGAAAGCGCGAAACTTCGCACGACCAAGATGGGGAAACCGATGCTTGTGGTCAAGGGTTCAGATTTGGACGGCGTGGTAGAGGCGGTTTCATTTGCGAATGATATGGATCGGATTTTTTCGATATTGGATAATAATAAATTGGTGATGCTTGCGGCGCGGACAAGTGTCCGGGACGATCGGGTTTCGATAATGATTGACCGGGCGATTCCGCTTATGGATTGGGTAGCGAACGAAGTATCAATGGCGACGATTGATGTATATGAGGAAGAGTCGTTGAAAACATTGAACGCGGTTTTAACGAAGTTGGCGACTGGGCAAACGAAGATTAGGATTAATGTGCATTCAAATGGAAAAATCACGACATTGACATTGCCGCAGAAATATAAATTAACGGCGCAGGCGTTGGAAACCTTTACCAATCTTTCGCCGAAAATAGAGTATTCATAAATTAAAAAGTATTTTTTGATTTTGGGGAATTTTGTGGTATAAAAGAATCAAATGATACATATTCCAGTCCTGTTAAACGAAGTTCTGAATATCCTTGGTGAAATCAAGGGCAAAACCATAATAGATGCGACATTCGGGGCAGGGGGCTATTCCCGCGCATTTTTAGAACGCGGCGCAAAAGTTATTGCCTTTGACCGCGACCCGAATGTTGCGCCGTTAGGTTCCCAGTCCTTTGAACTTATCCGCAAACCATTCTCTGAAATAGATTCGGCGGCCGTTCAGCCGGATGCAGTCGTTTTTGACCTTGGCGTGTCGTCAATGCAACTTGATAATGCAGAACGCGGATTTTCATATAAGCAGGACGGGGCACTTGATATGCGTATGTCGTGTTCAGGCCGAACCGCCGCGGACGCAGTAAATTGTCTGCCCCGCGATGACCTGATAAAAGTGATGAAAAATTTTGGTGAAGAGCCAAAGGCGAAATTTATCGCAGATGAAATTGTTAAGTCGCGCCCGATTAATACGACCGGGGAATTACGGGCGATTATAGAGCGCGCTTCATTTGACCCGAAATCTGTTATGCGCGTGTTTCAGGCCTTTCGGATTTTGATTAATGACGAAATGGTTGAGATTGAAGATGGTATAAAAAAAGCGGCGGATATGCTGAGTCCCGGCGGGATTCTTGTGATTGTTTCGTTCCATTCGTTGGAAGATAGAGTGGTAAAGGGTTTTATGCGTCAGTTGACTGAAACCAAGGGCGACCCGAAAATGCCAGTGGTGGACACTCCGAAATTTGCAGCGATTACACGAAGTGCGATTCAGCCGACCGAAGAAGAAATTGTGGAAAATCCGCGCGCCAGATCTGCCCGCCTTCGCGCGATTAGAAAATTATAATTCCTTTTGCATCAGCAGGGCATCCACGCCTTGATAATATTCGGGGCGGATGGCGACCTGAACGAAATTTGCGTATTTATAAAGCGCAATCGCAGGTTTATTCATTTCTGAAACTTCGAGGAAAATTTTTTTGATATTTTGTTTTGCCAGTTCGGTTTCCATCATTTTAAGTAATGCGCTAGCCAGTCCAGTCCGCCGATGTTCCGGCCGAACGGCGATGGTTAAAATTTCGGCTTCGTCCGCAGCCGCGCGATAAATTATCATTGCGTTTTCCGAACCGAAAACTTCCGCGCCGGATTGTTTCAAGCGCAGAATTTCGTCCGCTGTCCAAGACTTGTTCCCGAATGCCGATTTATGAATTTCTGCTAATTGTTCTATCATTTTTTCTCCGCGTAATGCGGTTTCAGATAAAGCGGAATGACTGGATTCGCCGCATTAATTTTTTCTTCCATAATTTCAAACGCCGTGTCTATATCAAGTTCTGGATTATAAATAACATTTCCATCAACGCTCTGAATCGCAGAGGCGGGCATCGTGCGCGATTGCGCGAACCAGCCGCCTTTTTTATCATCAATTGCAATAATCGAATCGGGCGAGTCGCGCAATGCGACTTCCAATCGGTTGATGGGAATGACGGGGATCCCGAGCGCGAGCCCGATTCCCTTTGCATATGCGATACCGATTCGGATGCCTGTGAATGAACCGGGTCCTACTACCACCCCGACTGCATTAATATCAGAAAATTTCACGCTGTTTTTTGTTAGCAGTTCTTCAACCATTATAGGAAGGGCGGACGATTGATTAATTGTCATCTCGGCGAAAGTAGGAATCTTGCCCTGTAATGCGACCCTTGTCCCATCCGAACAATCAATTAGCAGAAACATATTCTTTACCGACGATTCGGACGGCGGGTGCGACTGGCAGCGGCCGTGTAGTTAGTGCGATGTCAATTACATCGCGGATATTATTCACAAATTTCAGTTCCATGCCTTCGTAAATATATTCTGGAATATCTGCAAGGTCTTTGCGATTTTCTTCTGGAATCATTACGATGCGAACGCCGCCGCGCCGCGCCCCGAGTAGTTTTTCGCGCAGTCCCCCAATCGGCATCGCCCGCCCGTGTAAAGATATTTCGCCCGTTACGGCAATGTCGCGCCGGATGGCCACGCCGGATAACGCGGACATTATGACAGAGCAAAGTGCAAGACCGGCGGAAGGGCCGTCTTTGGGCACTGCGCCGGACAGCGCGTGAATATGTATGTCGGTTTTCTTAAAGGCGTCTTCGCCGATTCCGAATTCTGATGCGAGCGTTTGCGCGCAGGACTTTGCGATTTGCGCGGATTCTTTCATCACTTCGCCGAGTTGCCCTGTTATGATAACATTGCCTTTTCCGGGCATTTGGACGGCTTCTAATTGAAGTATATCGCCGCCGACTTCCGACCACGAAAGGCCGTTGATGATTCCGACCGCGTCTTCTTTGTCCGTGCGTCCAAAGTCATATTTCTGAACGCCCAGCCATTCGCCGACCTGCGCGACAGAGAAATCGTTTTTGCTGTTGCGGAGCGATTTGCGAAGTATGGTTTCAATCAGTCGTTGCAGTTCGCGCACCCCGGCTTCCTGGGTATAGAATCGTATGATGTGGCGGATGGTGTCGTCTGATATTGTAATGTTTGCCGGGTTCATTCCGATTTTTTCTGCGGCATTCTTTATCAGGTGGTTTTGCGCGATTCGGATTTTTTCATCTTCGACATAGCCCGACAGATTTATGATTTCCATTCGGTCAAGCAGGGGACGCGACAAATCTCGGCTGTTGGCGGTGGCGATGAACATCACATTGGATAAATCAAATTCGCATTCCAAATAATGATCGCGGAAGGTCTTGTTCTGTTCCGGGTCAAGAATTTCAAGTAATGCCGCCTCGGGGTCGCCGCGATAGTCGCGCCCCATCTTGTCGATTTCGTCCAAGACGATGACGGGGTTTTTGACCTTGACGCGTTTTAATGTATCAATGATGCGGCCGGGCTGGCTGCCGATGTATGTTTTGCGATGCCCGCGGAAGTGCGATTCGTCTGATACTCCGCCAAGCGAGATTCGCGCATATTCGCGTCCCATTGCGCGCGCGATGGATTTTCCAAGTGAAGTTTTTCCGACGCCCGGAGGGCCGACAAAACAGAGAATCGCGCCGCCGCTTTTTTTAGTTTGTTTGATTACGGCGAGATGTTCTATGACTCGCTCTTTAATTTTTTCCAGTCCGTCGTGGTCTTCGTCCATAATTTTTTGCGCGGCATCCAGATCAATTTCGGAAGACGCTTCGGTATTCCAAGGGAGTGCGATGACTTCGTCCAGCCAGTTTTTTATGACGGATGATTCGGAAGACATCGGCGGCAGGTTGCGGAGTTTTTTCAGTTCCGACATCGCCTTGTCATTGACTTCCTTTGGCAGTTTTGCGTTTTGGATTTTTTGTTTAAGCGTGTTTGCGTCTGATGCTTCGTCATCGCCCAGTTCTTTTTGGATGGCGCGCATTTTTTCGGTCAGATATGCTTCACGGTGCGCCTTGGTCATTTGCGAACTGACGCGCGATTTGATGGTGTTGTCCAAATCCATAAGTTGAATTTCTTCACTGAGACGCGCGACCAGAATTTCCAATTTGTCTTCAAATGTTTTTGCAATAATCATTTTCTGCGCGGTTTCTATTCCGAGACCAAGCGCGGACACGGCGGCGTCAATGAACAAAGGCCACGAATGCGATGATATAACCGCGCGGATATTTTCGTAATTCATTTTGCGCGAACGCGACAGCATTCGGATCATATCAACGGCGCGTTCTTTTAAAGATTCGGCGCGCGGCGTTATGGTGGTTTCCTGCGGGAAGGTTTCGGCTGCTTCGCCTGATAATTCTCCGTTGGCTTCGGTGCGAACATCCGTGATGCGAATTGGGGCGAGCGTTTGTATATTGACCTGAACTGCGCCGTCTGCGGATTGGATTACATTTGCGACCCGGGCGAGTGTTCCGTATGGATGAACATCGCCGTGGTTTTTCTTGATGGCGGCGAGTATGACGGTTTTATTTTGGATTTCGAAAAGTGCTTGGGCGTGGGCGGGTCGTTCTACGAAAATGGGTAGACTAAGTCCTGGCTGAATAACGATGCCGTTAAGGGATAGAATTGGGTATCTCATACACTTAATATAGCGCAATTTTCTTGATTTTCAAGACCATTTATGCTATAATGTTTCATTCCCGAATTTAAGGATAAATCAATGAAAACACTAACAATAGCCGCGCTTTTTGCGTGCATTTGTATCGCGTCTGCATATTTTGCGGGCGCGGCGAATGGTCGCGCGAAATGCGAAAAAAATCAAGCCGCGTCCATAATCACGGCGCAAATAAAAACCGAAACCCTAAGGAAAAAAATAAATGCAAAAGTTAATAGTTCTAGTTCCGATGATATTCGTAGTCGGTTGCGCGAAGAATATACCTTGCGCGATTAATTATTGCGAACCGATTTATGGACAGGCAAACGATTGGAATGTTATTTCGGACGATCTGGCGCGCGCAATTTATAAGCATAATATGATGTGTGAAAATTTTTAACGGCCGAATCGAATGACCTTGGAGCACGGACAGCGAAGCGTCCGTAAATCCCGTTGCACTTCGGCATCGACGGCCGATTGGATTTTAACGCTGCCGTCAGGGTTTATGATTTTCTTGATTGTGGCGGCGCAGTATTTTTTCGTCAGCCAGTCATAGTATTCGCCCGCAGCCATACTTTTCCCGACATCTTCGCGGCTGGAATATTTGCGCCAGTTATCCAGATATTCGTTGTATTTTGCGCGGTCGCTATCTTTGATTTTGACTTCGCACATACGCGGAGGTTTTGCCCGAGGCTTTGGATCTTGTTCCTTGGCGTCTGCTGCGTGTGCCAGCAGCATCATACAGGCAAGCAGTATTGCGGAAGTATTTCTGATTAATGTCCATTTATTCATTTTATTTGTCCTTTAACGGGCGTTCTGGCGCACTTGCGAGCAAGGGCAGGTTATAATGCGTTCTTGCCAGTTGACCTGGGCATCGTTGAAGGATCGCAGGATTATGCCATCCTTGTCGTTGATTTTTCTGGATGCCGGGGCGCAGTATTTATCGATAAGCCATTCAAAGTATTCATCGTTTGCTATTGCGCGTCCCAAATCTTCGCGGTTGGCGTAATTGTTCCAGTTGCGGGTGTATTCATAGTATTTCTGGGCATCTGCTTCGGCGATTTTAATTTTGCAGATTTTGTCCTTTTTTACTGCGCGGGCATTTTTATTAGGTTGCAAGGCTGTCGCGGATGCCGCCACAAGTAATATGCAAGCCGCCAAAATCGCAGTCGTATTTTTAATGTGTAATTGGATTTTCATTCGCGTAGTTCCTTATTAATATATAACTTGTCCGCCGATTCGGGCAGCGCGCGGGATGGGTCCGAAGGCGACTCCGTTTGCTACATATATGTTGCCGGAGACTTCAAAGCACCCGCAGAATTTGAGCGATCTGACATTTCGGACGAAGATGTGCCCGCGAACACGCGTGCCGCAGGGCAGGGTGTAAGAGCGCATATTCTGAATATAAAGGTTTCCGTTGACGACCGACATCGGTTTTATGCCGCGGACGCGGGTTGACGACCGATAGGCGGCTTCGGCGCGGATCCAATCATTGTTGGATATGGCGCGGAATTGAGATGTATTGCGTGGTTGAATTTGGGGCGCGGCCTGGCGGATGACGCTTTTCATCGGCAGGACGATTGACGCCATTCCGGTCTTGGTATCAAGGGCGACAGCGGCGGGAACACGGGTAGAAACCACGCGTTTCGGTGCGGAGTATGACCCTTGCGACCCGGCTCGCGTTGCCGTGTATTCTGGCATAATCCGATTTGCAATGCGATTGTTCTGCTGTGCGACCTTTATCAGGATGATCAGGGTGGTTATTATCAGGACAAGCATAGCGAGATGGGCGATGTCGGCGATGTTTAAGGTTCGCGCCCAGACCTTGAATTTTTGCCAAGCGCGGTTAATCCGCACTTTTAAGGTGGGTTTATATGCTTTTTGGATTGGGCTTTGCGCCATTGGTGTCGCGGCACGCCCGATGGGCGCGTTGGCGATAGACTTTGGCTTAAAATCTTTGTTTTCCATAGTATTCCCTCGTTTTTTTCGAGTTGTTCACCATAAATATACCCCGTTCTGCGATTTTGTCAAGCCTTTTTTGTCAAAAAGATAAATTGGTGCTTGCCAAGGCGGGGTAATAGTGATAAATTTTGATTTAACGCGGGCGGGTTGTCTGCGTTGGGGCGCAGAAACCTCCAATAAATTCCACAAAGCACCTTCTGCTACGGCAGGAGGCTCGCGCAAGCGAGGCTATTTGCTTTGTGAGTAGTTTTCTGCCCTCCTGCCACTCTTTTTTAGGGTGGCCTTTTAATTTGTCAAAGAAAGGCTCATCGAAATGGATGAAAAAGCGATTAAAAAGTCCCTTGGGCGGCAGATAAGTGCCAGTCGTCGGATTATAAGGGAAGAGGCTGAATTTATTGAGATGCTTGACCGATTGAGAAAGAATCCAGGTTTTATCAAGGCGGCGATGGAATTGGTTAATAAAGAATTTTCGTCCGACAAAGTCCCCCTGCCTGCAAAACAGGCAGGATAGTGAATAATAAAATAGTTCTCCTCCATTGGAGGAGTCCGGGCGCAGCCCGGGAGGTGGTTTAGCCACATTACAAGTTGCGTTAAGGTTATATGTGGTTAAACCACCCCGCCCTTCGGGCACCCCTCCAATGGAGGGGAATTTTATTATTATTATTGCGGCTTTTGCCGCCGGGGTGGTTAGAAAAAATCTCTCCTTGCCTTTTACTATTGAAAACATATAAAATGTAATCACTATGAAAAAAATTTATGCACTTATTGCTATATTGATGGTTGCTGCTTGCAGCCAGGTTTATTCAACTCCGCCAAGAAGCGTATGGGATAATCTGCTGGGCGGCGCATCGTTCGGTGTTATGTCCGAAACGGCCAAGGTCGCAAAGCGTCCATTATATATAGAAAGCGGCGGAAAAATCTTAAAGCCGGAATTGGCAACCGAATATATGGCGAAAATTGAATTTGCATTGGGTGAAAATCTTCGTCAGCCCGGAATACAGATTCAGCGCGTGGGTCGGGATGTTCTGGCTGTTATAATCCGCGATGTATTTATGCAGGATGACGCGCCGGAAATATCGGATAACGGGGCTGTGGTATTGGGTCGCCTGGCGAATATATTGCGTGAATATAATATGACATTTGTAGAGATAACCGGATATGCGGATAATTCGCCGAACATAGAAAACAATCAAGCGTTAAGTTTTGATATGGCGGAAAGATTGTCTGTGTTCTTGGCGCAGAATAAAATTAATACATACCGGCTCTTTGTTCAAGGGCGCGGTGCGAGCCGCCCGATTGCCGAGCAGAATACAGAACTTGGCCGCCGGACGAATCGTCGTGTAGAGATCCGCATTTCCCCCGCATTGTAAATTTTAATAAATAATTCTCCTCCATTAAAAAGCGAGTGGGGGTCTCCCGACCCCCACCCGAACATTTAATCTGCCGCTCGTTATATTGCCTTGCCTTTCAATGTCCGTTCAAGCATTCTACAAAATGCCTCGCGGAAATTTTCCCGTGCGGTTGCATGACGACTGGCCCGCGGACCCGCATCAGCAAAATCTTTGATCGAATCCAAACCGCCAGCCATAATGCCGCAATTAAGCGGTATTTCTATAACTTCGCCGTTAGGCTGTTTTATGCTATGTAACGGCACAACCAATGCGCGACATAAATTCGGCATCCTTGCCGCAAAGTTATAACGAACCGGAATAACTTCACCAACTAATTTCGTATAGTCATCCTCTTTATACATCACCGGAACCATTATAACATTGAATATATTCGCGCCATATTTTTTGCCCATTTCCCTGAATGAAGCAAAGTTCTTGCTGACATATTCCTGATCATCGTCATCAAATTTGAAGCTGTCGCAATAATAATACTTGTCATTCCCGTCCAAAGTCATCTGTCCGAGATCTGACAAGACCAGAATCTGTGAAGCTTCATAATTCATATTAAAAATAGAATAGTATCCATCCTTTCTTTCGAACGAATTGCCAACTAATAACGGGGAATCCTTGAACTCTTTATGCAACGCTTTATATATAATTAAACGCGTCTCTTCGGGCATCAAATCTATGTCCGAGATTTTTCCATCTATGTTTTGTAAGTCTTTTATCATTTTATGATCCTTTTTGTTTTAAATGGGATACTTGTTCCAGGACGGCGCGTAATACGCCGCGAAAATCCATATCATCGCGGATATTGTTTCCGGTATTGACGCCGGCATTTTCAACAAAGCCGCGGATTGATCGCTGTTCGTATGAAAACACGCCGCAGTTTAGTGCCTTGTTCTTGCCGAACGGCACGCAAAATCCAAGGCATTTGGCATTTGGTTTTGTGAAGTCATATTCTTCGCCATCTGGATATTTCATCGGGACGATTGCAACCTGGCTGATGGTTATTCCGTAATCTTCGCCAATGTCTGTCCAATGCCGAAAATTTTGCTGGATTTGTTGGTTATCATTTTTTCCGAACTTGTATGTTGGTTTCCAGTAATACTTGGTGTTGCCGTCCAGGGTCTGTTGCCCGACCGCACTAACCATTAAAATTTGGCTGGGTAAGAATGAATGATTGAATATGCGATATTCATTATCCGATATTTTTTCGAACGATTCGCCGCCTAACAGCAGGAAATTCTTGAATCTGGTATGAAGCGATTTATATATGCGAAGTTGAATTTCTTCGGGCAAGCCTTCAATATCTTGAATTTTAGAATCTATGTTTTTCAAGTCGATTAGCATCGCTGTTCCTTTGTAGCGAGGGCTATAATATAATGAAATTAAAATTTTGTCAATGAAAAACCACAAAGCAAAAATTCCCCATAAACTGAGGGGGAACTTTTCATATATAGGAATTTTATTTTTATTGATTCGCTATTAAAGAAATTGCTAAACTCTCTTTAATAGGAAGGAATTTATGAATAATCAGTTTCATAGAATTTTGAATCGTATGGTTTTATTCACCGCGCTCATTGCTGCGGGCGCAATCCTTTTTTGGGAAGAATTCTTGAAACTTGCGATGAATAATATCTGGTTGAACGGCTGTATAATTGGTGTTATTGCGTTCGGAATTCTGTCTTGCTTTTTGGATGTGTTCCGCTTGGTGCCGGAATATAAATGGATGAAACTTTTCTTTTATTCGCGCCCCGGCACGCCGGTTCCGCAACTGCCGCCGTTTATTCTGCGTCCTGTCGCCAAGATGTTGACTTCGGTGCGCGTCCAGCATAAACCTTATATTTCATCGCAGACATTGAATGCGTTTTTGGATATTATACTTGGGCGATTTGAAGATCAGCGTGAACAGAACAGATATACGACAAATATACTTATATTCTTGGGTCTGCTTGGAACATTTTGGGGATTGCTGAATACGATTGGCGCGTTTGGTGCGATTGTGGGCGCGCTTGATCCGGCGGCGGCATCGGGTTCGGTGGTAGAAACGATGCGGGAAAGTTTGGCCGCGCCGCTTGCGGGAATGGGAACGGCGTTCAGTTCGTCATTCTTGGGATTGGCGGGATCGTTGATTGTGGGGTTCCTTGCATTGCAGACATCATTGGCGCAGAACGCATTGTTTAGGGAATTGGAAGAGAATTTATCAAACTTCACAAAGTTATTCGGGTATTTGTCTCAGCCGGAAAGCGGAGAGGAAACGATGCTGCCCTACATTCAGGCGGCGGCAGTTGAATTGTCGAAATCAACGGATGCGATGACAAAGTCCGTCCACGATTTGGGTATTCATATAAAGGCGCGCGATCAGCAGTTAAGCGGCGCGATAAACAAATTAAATACTGCGGTTCTGTCTATTAAGAGCGCGCATAAAATTACAACGGGAGAGAGAAATGTTAAGGCACCGAGAGCAGGTTAATGCTTGGCCTGGGTTCGTTGACTTGTTCTCGAACCTGACCATTGTATTTATGTTTCTGCTGATTGTTTTCATTGTTATATCCGGGACGCTGAAAGTTACAATGTCCGAAGAGGATAATAAGAAACGCGAAGAGGAAGTCCAAACTCTGCGCGAGCGCAACATCGCCTTGTCGTCCGAGGCGGATGAATTAATGCGTCAGAAAGCAATGCTGGCGGAGGCGGCTGCCGAAGTCGCGGCGAAATTGGAAAATGAAGAGGCCGAGGCGGCGGCAGCGGCGCACGCGGCGACGCAACTGGAAGCCGAGCGCGGAAAATTGATTGCAGAATTGGAAAGCCTGCGCGGAACATTGCGGGCAGAGGTAGAGGCGAAAGATTCGGATAGAGAGGCGACTGCGGCGCAGATGAAAAAACTTTCGGAAGAGATTTCGCGCTTGTCTAATTCATTGGATGTGTCGGAACAGAAAGCGAAAGAGAAAGAAGTTCAGTATGTGGAATTATCCAGCCGGTTTAATCGCGCGCTTGCGGATAAAATGGCGGAACTTGGGGATATGCGGGAATATCAGTCAATGTTCTTTGGCGCGATAAAAAAGTCCCTGGGCGGATCAAGTTTGATTCAGATGGACGAAGATAGATTTACATTGCCAAGCGATATTTTATTCCCGAGCGGTTCTGCTGTTATATCCGAAGAGGGGAAAAGGCAGCTGGGTCAGATTGCGGGCGTTATAAAAGAAATTTATGGAATGATCCCGTCAAGTGTCAGTTGGATAATTCGGGTGGACGGACATACGGATAGCGTGCCGATTCGGCCGGGCAGTCCGCTGAAAGATAATATCCAGTTGTCATTGATGCGCGCGCGAGTGGTCGTGGATGAATTGTCTAAACACGGCATAGATCACAAGTTATTGATTCCGAGCGGATTTGGCGAGCAGTATCCGATAGCGTCGAATAATACGCCTGAGACGCGGCAGAAGAATCGCCGTATTGAACTTCGCCTGACCAATCCATAATAAAAAAACACCCCGCCAATGATGGCGGGGTGTTTAGAAAAATTACCTTACTTTTTCAACCAACGCCATCACTTCGCCGCGCCGGTCGTCATTGTGTAATTCGGGCAGGTCGGCTTTGGTGTCGCGCAGCAGTGTTTCATAATAAAGTTTATACGCGCCGGTTTCGTAATTGGAAAGCCGCGTTTTATAACGACTTGCTTTTTCTTTGCATCCGGCTAGTTGTTGCGCCGCCTCTAGATCGCGTTTATTCAACAAATCTTCATATTCGGCGATTTCCATTTGCGCCGCCGCTAGATCGCGTTCTACGGCAGCAATGTTTTTATCCAACAAATCTTCATATTCGGCGATTTCCATTTCGTATGTGCGGCGGTTGATTTTCCCTGTCTTTTCATTTTCCCGAACGAATTCATACATGCAATCGCGGAGGATAAGCGGATTAAGTCCGTTTTGTAATCCGCAAACACCCAATGCTTGCAAACGAAGGATTACATTTTCGAATTTGATTTCGCCGCTCAGAATACTGGCGATCATTTCTGGTTCTGCGCCATCAATGGAGAATTGCAGCCCAAGTCTGGAAACGGAACTGGTTGCGGCCTTGCCGATACCGATGATTGGATCATAAAAATTATTGTCCAGTGCGTATTCAAGGGCGAGGATTCCTTCGCATCTGGCTTGTTCTGAAAAGCCGAGATAGCAGTGGATTGTGTCCTTTATTCGTTCTGCGCGCAGGTCGTAATGTTCATCCCAAAATTTTTGTAGTGGTCTCATAATTGCATTCCTTTATTTGGTGGATGTGATTGGACTCGAACCAACGACCCCTTCGATGTGAACGAAGTGCTCTAACCAGCTGAGCTACACATCCATTTATGCAAGAAACTGCGATAGGTGCGCCGGATAACGCGGATTCGCAGATTTTTGTCGGCGCGCTAGTTGGCTCATTCGCCAATGCCGCCGCAAAAATCAAAGAACCGCAAGTTAGACGACGCGCATAGCGCGGTTTATTGGTGGGTTGGGAGGGACTCGAACCCCCGACCAAAGCGTTATGAGCGCTCCGCTCTAACCAACTGAGCTACCAACCCGATTGTGCCAGCCATTATAACCGCAAAAAAATTTAATGCAATGGAATTTTTGTCTAATTGCACCAAGGCTGCCGTTTGCCGCCGCTGTATGGCACGGCGTGGCCTTCCATAATCATTTTGCTGCCGATGTCTGCGCCGTTTTTGACGACAAAGGCATCAATGCGTCCGCGGTATTTGTCATCCTGGATATGGGTCAGTTCCACAATGCTCCCGACCGGGATGATTTCGGATAATCTGTCCTTGGCGGCGTTGGCGCGGACGACTTCGCTTTCGCATTCGCCGGACAATTCAGGCGCATCTATATTTATAAAGCGCACTTTGGTGCGGATTGTCGCGCCGCCTATTGTGCGGACATTCCCTACGAATGTATCGCCGTCAATTATGTGGACGACTTCTGCATTCAGGCGCGGCAAGGCGTCCTTTGCGGACATTGCCGTTCCAATCAGCAGCATCGTCATTCCTGCGGACATAAAGAACTTCATCATATAAACCACCTAAAATTATATTGAATTTTAGCGGATTCATATTATAATTCCAACAAAATTATAAAGGTTGAATAAATGCCATATCCGAAAACAGAACCGAAAGTGGACTTTCCGAAATTAGAACAAGGCGTTATGGAATTTTGGCGCGACAATGGAACATTCAAGAAGTCCATAGACAATACCCGCACAGGCGCGCCGTTTTCGTTTTATGACGGCCCTCCGTTTGCGAACGCGCTGCCGCATTTGGGGCATATGGGCGTTTCGGCGATGAAGGATTTGGTGGCGCGTTTTTGGACTATGCGCGGCCGCCGCGTTGATCGCGTTTTGGGTTGGGATTGCCACGGATTACCCGCGGAAAATTCTGTGGAAAAAAAGCGCGGCAAAATGGCCAAGGATATAGTTGCCGAAAATGGTATGGCGGATTTTTGCGATGCGTGCCGTGCGGATATTATGACTTATTCCAATGAATGGCGGGCATTCATTGCGCGCATTGGCCGTTGGGTTGATGCGGACGGCGGCTATCGCACTATGGATAAAAATTTTATGGAATCGGTTATGTGGACGATTAAGGAGTTGCATAACAAAGGCTTGCTTTATAAAGATTATCGCGTGAATCCTTACGATTGGAAGTTGGGAACGGTGTTGTCGAATTCCGAAGCGTCGCAGGATTATAGAGTTGTGCAGGACGAGGCGATAAGTGTTTGGTTTGAATTGGAAGACGGCCGGCGGATTATTGCCTGGACGACAACGCCTTGGACGCTTCCTGCGAACGAAGCATTGGCAGTGAATCCGAAAATGGAGTATGTGCAACTTCGTGCAGAGGACGGCAAGA
This sequence comes from Rickettsiales bacterium, assembly GCA_031283185.1. Lineage (GTDB taxonomy): Bacteria > Pseudomonadota > Alphaproteobacteria > Rs-D84 > Rs-D84 > WQXN01. The sequence goes on from JAITCH010000010.1 coordinate 63,439, forward strand.
ATTATGTAGTGGCAAAATCGCGTGCGGGCGCATACGAAAAACAACTCGGCACAAACATCACTGCGAATTTCACTGGCGATGCGCTGGTTGGAAAAAAGTATAAGCCATTGTTTGCTTATTACAATGATGAAAAATTATATCACATTGCTGCGGGCGAATTTGTTTCCGACTCGGATGGAACGGGTATTGTGCATCTTGCGCCTGCATTCGGAGAAGACGATTTTTGGACGCTGAAAAAGTCCGACCAACATTTTCCAGTTATTGTGAATGTTGATGACTTTGGCAATTTTACGGCGGAAGTCCTGGGTTTTTCGGGAATGAATATTTTTGAAGCCAGTCCGAAAATAATTGAAAACCTGAAAAAATGCGGCAATCTTATCCGGCGCGAATCTTATTCGCATTCGTATCCTTATGGTGATAGATCAAAGGAAAAACTGATTTATCGCGCGACTGATTCTTGGTATATAGATGTTCCAAAAATCCACGATGCGTTGTTGAAAAATAACGAACAGGTTCGGTGGACAAGTGCAGGCGCGCGGTTTGCGGATTGGATAAAGAACGCGCGGCCGTGGAGCATATCGCGTAATCGTTTTTGGGGCACGCCGCTGCCGATTTGGGAACGGGATGGCGAATATAAAATCTTTGGCAGCATTGCGGAAATTGAAAAGTTTTTTGACACGAAAATTGAAGACCTTCATCGCCCGACTTTGGACGCATTGGAAAAAGACGGCTGGCATCGCATCCCGGATGTTTTGGATTGTTGGGTGGAAAGCGGGTCAATGCCCTGGGCTTCATTGCATTATCCGTTTGAGAATAAAGCGCGGTTTGATAAAGAATTCCCTGCGGATTATATTATCGAAGGGCAGGATCAAACGCGCGGTTGGTTTTATTCGCTGATGGTGCTTGCGTCTGCATTGTTTTCAAAACCTGCGTTCAAGGCGGTTTCTGCGAACGGAATGGTCGTTGATGATAAAAAGAAAAAGTTATCCAAATCGGTGGGCAATTATTCTGATCCAATGGATTTGATAAATACTTATGGTGCGGACGCGGTGCGGCTTTATATCCTTGGGTCAAATTTCTTAAAGGCAGAGCCAGTCAGCATAGACCTGAAAGGATTGGTATTTTTAGAGCCGACTAAAACTATTCTTGTGCCGTTGTGGAACGCGTATCATTTCTTTACCCTTTACGCGAACGCTGGAAATATGACGGCCGGACGGGGTAGTGGTAATAATGTAATGGATAAATACATTTTATCCGAATTGAATGATTTGACGGCGGTTGCGAATGACTCGCTTGAAAATTATTCACCGGATTTGCTGACGCGTAAAGTTGTGGAATTCTTGGACATTCTGAATAATTGGTATGTGCGCTTGAACCGAGAAAGATTTTGGAATGAAGACCAGGATGCGTTTAATACATTGTGGACGGCATTGTCGGATTTATGTCGGATTATCGCGCCTGTTGCGCCGTTTTTGGCGGAACATATTTTCCGCGCATTGAATAATGGCGCGTCTGTGCATTTGGAAAACTTCCCGACATATATAGAGAATAAAGAAACCGAAAGTCTAAGAACGATGCGGACGATTAGGGACATTGTGTCGGTTGGAAAAATGTTGCGCGAAAATGCGGGTCTTCGTAATCGCCTGCCATTGAACGAGTTGAAGATATATGGATATAAAGATTTTGATAATCACTTTATTAAAATTATTGAAACCGAATTGAATGTTAAAAAAGTGTCGCCAATGGGAACGGATAGTTCATCGGTTGCGGAAAGTTTTGTGTATCTGATTACGCCGAAAATCGGCGCGCGCCTTGGGGCGAAGTTGAAAGAGATAATGTCCGCATCAAAACAGCCGAATTTCAATCCGGCGGAATTTGGATTGTTGCCGGACGAGTTTGAGATGCGTCTGAATGTTAAAGCGGGAATAACGGGCGCGGCATTGCCGGATAATACGGCGGTGGTGGTGCTTGATACCGATATAACGCCGGAATTGGTGGCCGAGGGCTTGGCGCGAGATGTCCTGCGTTTTGTGCAGGATACTCGTAAGGCTATGGATTTGGATGTGTCCGATAGAATAACTTTGGAATATGACGCGGATGATGAATTGTCCGCCGCGATAGAGGCGCATTCGGTGATGATAAAGGAAAACGCATTGGCGACCGAACTTCGCCGCACGACTGGGCAGGGCGATTATTCCACAGAAATAGAATCCCACAAAATTTCTATTAGGATTAATAAGTAAAAAACGGGTGATAAAATGGAACAATTTTTACAAGGACAATTATTTGCGGCAATTATAATTTTAATACTAACAACAATTCTGACATTTGTTTCTAGCTATTTTTTAGAACGACAGCGCGCTAAAAAAGAAATTCAGCAAAAACTATTAATCAAACGACTAGAAACATATGAAACACTTATGGAACTGATAAAGAATTGGCGGAATTTGATTCGCAATAAAAAAGAAAATAATGATGAAATTATGAGAATAAAACAAATTGCTATTGATATTGAATCAAAATGTCTTCTATATGCATCTCACGAAGTGTGTCAGGAATACTCTAGGTTGGTTAATTGTGCCATGGATCAAAAAATATTTGAATCCCCTGACAAACTTACACAAATAATACGAAAAGAGATTGGCAACGACAATCTTCCAAGTTAAGTGCACTAAATTTTCCCGACTAGTTTTTAGCAGGTGGGGGTTTCCTGCCCCACACTCATCTCCCCTTGTCATTCCCGCGAAGGCGGGAATCTCAAATTGTTAATTTCCGCTGTTATTCCGGGGCATATATCTTCGGACAAATCATTCCATTCGGGATTGCTTTCTATTACCAATCGCTGTTTCCAACTTTTATTCCATTTCTTCAACTGCTTTTCCCGCACAACGGCGTGTTCCATATCTCCTTGAACTTCATACCAAACCAACTTATCCAGGTTGTATCTGTCGGAATGGCTATCCTTGAAAAACCCCGTCTTGTGTTGGTAAACGCGATTAACCAGGTCGGAGGTTGATCCGATATAGGTTCTGCCCATCCAACAATTAGTCATAATATATACGCAAGGCTGTTTCATAGGACAAGGCTATCAAATTTTATAAGTCCGCATCAAAGGATTTTTTACAATTTGAGATTCCCGCCTTCGCGGGAATGACGACACTTCGTGTCGTTTCTAGCGGGTGGGGGTCGGGAGATCCCCACCCGCCAAATGGAAATTTATTTTATTTTCTGCTGCCCGACCATTGCCATTAGATTGCGTCTGTCGTCATTATGTAATTCGGGTAAATCCGCACAGGTATCGCGGATCAAAGTTTCGAAATATAATCTGTAAGTATCCGAATGTAATTTTTTAATTTTGTTCTTATTGAAATTCAATTCTCCGTTCCGCCGCCGCCGCGGATAATTTTCCAAATCTTCAATATCTTCCTGTGTTGATTCAATCTGTTCGTCTAGGCAGGCGTTGTGCATACGAATTTCGTAATCGTATGCATTCTTTGCGACTATTCCATCTGCGCCGACACGGACGATTTCATAGCAGACATCGCGTAAAATTACCGGCTTGATCTTAATTTGGATGCCGATGATCCCGGCTTTGCCCATTTTAAGGATTGCATTTTCGAATTTTATATCTTCATCCATTATGTGGGATAGACATTTGGCGTCCTTTGTCCCGTTGGCGCAAAGCCCAAGGGCATTTTGGAAGATGTCGTTGTTTGATGGATAGTTTAGAAAGATATGTTGTGTTTCCGGGTCAAGTGATTTTAATCCGGCGCGTTCGTCAACGACGCTTTTTGACATAGAGTAAATTTCTTGGATAATTTTTACAATTCGGACGGCTTTTAATTGGGTTCGGTTTTCCCAATAGTTTTTTGGCGGTTTGTTCATTTGCGGCCTCTTTTCCTACACAATACAACCATAATTTAATTGTGTCAATAAATAAAATTCCTCAGCCTGGCATAGGTAAAAAATCCCATAGGATTTTCGTCAAAAATATGATACAATGCTCGGTCAAATAAATAGGAATTACAAATGGCACTTTTTGAACTTAATGGGTATTTGGTTGGGAATGACCAATACGGACACTTGAATGTAATAAGAAAACTTGAAGATGGCGAAAAGGAATGGTTGGGCAAAATGTGCCCGCCGCCACTGCCACAAGAGAATGTCGGCGCGGTATCGAAATTGCTGAATTTTTTAAGAAAGACTATAGCGGATGCTTCCCGTCAAAGGGCTGTGGCATAAAGGAGAAAACTGATGGCATTATTTGAGTTAAATGGATTTCTTGTCCATAATGATGATTTTGGACAGATAAATGTAATAAGAAAACTGGATGAACAGGAAAAAGAGTGGCTCGGTGGGCTTTGTCCCCCCCCCCATTCGCTAGTGCAGCGGCGAGATTAAATACAGAATTCCTGTTATATTTGCGGAATAGGGCGAATATAGATAGTCGGCAAAGGGCTGTGGCATAATAATTGAATAAATTAACGAGGATAAATTGACTCTGAAAGAGATTCCTGGCGCATTGATTGCGGTGGATTGTTTGGGTAATGTTGATGTGCGTCATAAGGTGGATAACGAACATAAGTTTAAGCGGACGGATGGGACGCATTCGTCCAGCAAGGTTTCGCATCCGACCCCGCTTGATGCGGCGTTGAGCATTTCTAATCTTGCCCATAAAACTATTGCGCGTTAGCCTAAAAATAGTTGGCGCGACCGATACAACTGCCGGAAGGGGTCTCAGAATCCCTTCCGGCATATTTTATCGGCATTATATTGGCACTATTCAACCCGTTATACACGATGTATATACAAAATGCACGCAAATGTATATACAGGGGGTGTTGACCCGGACATAAGGTTTTCTGTGGATTTTTATCCTTTGACAAATAATAAAAGTGGGTGGAAAAGTTATAAAAAGTTCTCCTCCATTGGAGGAGTCCCCCACGAAGTGGGGGGAGGTGGTTTAGCCACATTAAGGTAAGTAGTGCGGGGATATTTGGTTAAACCACCCCGCGCCTACGGCGCACCCCTCCACCGGAGGGGAATTGAGCCCTGAAATGGGCGGGATGGAAAACAGACCTTATGGGGTTTGTTCGGTTTATTTTGTCATTTTCAGGAATTTTTCGCTGCGTTTGGCGGGCAGGTCATCCGGCTTTTCTTTCGCCAAGGCATCCAACTCTGCGCCAATCGCCTTTGATAGATTTTCCATTGTCGTCTGCCAATCCGTATGCGCGCCACCTTCCGGCTCTGCTACAACTTTATCAACAATGCCCAGCGATTTGGCATCCGCCGATGTCAATTTTAACGCCTCGGCAGCCTCGGCCTTGAACTTATTGTCCTTCCAACAGATAGAAGCGCAGGATTCCGGCGCAATAACCGAATATACGGCATTTTCCATCATCAGCACTCGGTCGCCTGTGGCGATGGCGATTGCCCCGCCGGATCCGCCTTCGCCGACAATGGCTGCGATGTATGGAGTTTTAACTGACAGCCCGACCTGGATGGAGTTTGCGATTGCTTGGGATTGTCCGCGTTCTTCGGCATCCTTGCCCGCGAATGCGCCCGCCGTATCCACAAGCGACACAATCGGCAGTCCGAATTTTTCCGCCAGCATCATAAGCCGTGCGGCCTTGCGATAGCCCTCTGGCGTTGGCATTCCGAATCTGTGCTTGGTTCGCGTTGCCGCATCTCGGCCTTTTTCTTGCCCCATTATGACGACTGGGCGTCCGCCAAAATATCCGACCCCGCCGATCAATGCCAGGTCTTCGCCGAATTGTCTGTCTCCGGCGAGCGGGATGAATCCAGAAACCATTCCGTTGATATAGTCCAAAAAGTGTGGGCGGTTTTCGTTTCGCGCCAGCAGGACTTTTTGATAAGCCGGGGGCAGGTCGCTTGCCTTGGATTCCATTCCGCCGTGATTTGGCGTTGCGATATGCGCGGATTCCTTGTCGCCCTGCTGTTTCATAAGGATGCGTAGGATATTGCCAAGAGTGTCTTTCAGCGCATCGCGTTTGACGACTATGTCGACCATTCCGTGGTCAAGCAAAAATTCCGCGGTTTGGAAATTGGCGGGTAATTTTTCATGCAGGTTCTGTTCAATGACGCGCCGTCCTGCGAATCCGATTCGCGCGCCGCTTTCAGCAATATGAATGTCGCCGATCATTGCAAAGGATGCCGTTACCCCGCCGTATGTCGGGTCGGCAAGCACGACTATATAAGGCAGCCGTGCATCGCGGAGTTTATTTATTGCGGCGGTGGTGCGTGCCATCTGCATAAGTGATAGTAAATTTTCTTGCATTCTCGCGCCGCCGGAACTGGTTATCAATACGAAAGGCTGTTTATGTTTGATGGCGTGTTCTGCGGCGGCGATGATTCCTTCACCGACTGCGCGACCCATTGATCCGCCGATAAAGTCCATATTCATAACGGCGATGGTTGTTGGAATTCCGCCGACTTCGCCAGTTGCGGCGGCGAGGCCGTCCTTCATTCCAGTTTCATCGCGCGCTTCGGACAGGCGGTCTTTATATGGTTTGATGTCGGTAAAGCCCAGCGGATCGTCAACCACGACCGGCATTGGGACGGCGGTAAAATCCAATCCGTCAAACATCATTTTGAATCGTTGCGGAGGCGTCATTCCGAATATATGTCCACATTTGGGGCATACGCGTAGATTTTTCTTATAGTCTTTATAGAATACTAATTTTCCGCAAAAGTCGCATTTAATCCACATAAATTTTTTTATGGATTCGTATTTATCATTTTTTTTGATTGGTTCGGCGTCGTTCTTTTTTTTCCAAAACATTTTTATTCTCCCATAATAATTTTCGCCGCAGTGCGGCGATTCATTAATTTCAACTTTTAATTTTTTGGTTTAACTTTTTTTCAGATGGTTCATCACCTTGAAAAAATCCGCGCTGATTTTGAAGTGGAGTTTCTTGCCCGCTGGCACGGCGATTTTTTCTTTGGAATATGGGTTGTATCCGATTTTAGTAGCGCGTTCGCGCATTTCGAATGTTCCGAATCTGCGGATTTCTACGCGGTTGCCGATGGCGGCTTGTTCGCGGACTGCATTAAAAAATGTATCGACTACGCGTTCAGCGGCAGTCTTGTCCATTCGGATAAACCTTACTTGAATTGTTCTGACCAAATCCGATCGTTTCATTGTCTTGCCTTTTACCCTGACCCTCATTGGGGCGGGGTTGATAAGTGGTCGGCGCAGCCGACATCTAATTTCCAAGTGAATTTAATATAAATTCTGCGTTATTTCAAGCATTTCTTTTTTACTTGCAAAATTTGACTGGCAATGTAAAATACGGGGCGATAGAAACAACATAGGGAAGACTAATTATGGCAGTTCCAAAAAAGAAAAAAAGCAAATCTCGTTCCGCGCAGCACAAGGCGCATAACGCATTGTCTGCGATGCCGGCATCAACCTGCGTGAAATGCGGGGAAAAGAAGCGTCCGCATCATGTATGTGATGCTTGCGGCGCGTATGGCGAAAAGGCCGTATTGAAGAAATAATATGGCATTTGCCGTCCAAAATACTTTTTCAATAGATGCGTTCGGGGGGGATAATGCCCCCCGGGCGGTTCTTGGGGGATTGAATCAATTCCTGTTTGCCGAACCTGAGTTGTCGGAGAAAATTCGTTTTCGTATTTTCGGCGACCGAGATAGGATTGGCGCATTGATGTCCCGTTATCCGCGCGTTATGGCCAAATGTGATATTGTTCACGCGCCGGATATTGTGAATAATAATGATAAAGTCCGCGATGCCGTTAGGAAAGTTGATAGCAGTATGTTTGCGGCGATCAAGGATGTGCGTGATGGAAATTCTTGCGGGATAATATCTGCGGGGAATACGGGCGCATTGATGGCGTTAAGCAAATTGGCGTTGAAAACCGTCGAGGGGATTTCGCGGCCCGCGATAACGACTATGCTGCCATCTGGCACTGGAAATACGCGGGTGGTTATGTTGGATTTGGGTGCGAATGCGGAATGCGATGAAGAAAATTTGGTGGATTTTGCTGTGCTGGGATCGGCTTATTCCAAGACATTGGGCGGCGCGAGCAGACCGAGAGTCGGGCTGTTGAACATCGGGGAAGAAGATCAAAAGGGCGATGAAACGCTGCGGAATGTTAACGAGGCGTTCAAGAATAATATAGATAGCCTTCCGTTTGAGTATGTGGGTTTCGTAGAGGGTAATGATATTTCCAGTGGCGAAATTGATGTGGTTGTTACGGATGGATTTACTGGGAATGTGGTGTTGAAAACGATAGAGGGGACGGCGCGGCTGATGAAGCGGGTTATGAAGGAAACTTTTGCAAAGTCTATTCTTGCGATATGCGTTTCGTTCGCGTTGCTTCATGTGTTCAAGAGGTTAAAGTCGAAAATCGATCCGCGTAATTATGCGGGCGCGGCGTTTATAGGGCTGAATGGCTTTGTGGTAAAGACGCATGGAAATTCAGATGCGCTGGCATTTGCGAATGCGGTAAAATATGCGGTGCAGATGTCTCGCGCGGATTATAATGCGGAAATTAGAAGGGATGTTGCATTGATGGGCAAGGTTAAAGAGGGTTTAAGAAATGGCAGGTAGAATTACTGGACTTGGATATTATGCTCCGGCGAAGATTGTGAGTAATGACGATTTGGCGAAGACATTGGATACTTCGGACGAATGGATTTCTTCGCGCACGGGGATTCGGCAGCGGCATATTGCAGCGGAAGGCGAAAGCGTTGCGGATATGGCGGTTGTGGCGTCAAGGCGTGCTTTGGCGCAGGCGGGATTGCAGCCGAATGATATAGATTGCGTTATATTGGCGACTATTTCCAACGGGCGCGAATTTCCGTCCGAGGCGAATTATTTAACGGCTTTGTTGGGGATGACGAACAAGGCTCCGGCATTTGATGTCAAGGCGGCTTGCACTGGGTTTGTGTATGCTTTGCACCAGGCGCGGGCATTTTTGGATGCGAAAATGCACAAACGGATTTTGTTGGTGGGCAGCGAGAAGATGAGTGATTTGGTGGATTGGACGGATCGGAATACTGCGGTTCTGTTTGGCGATGGTGCAGGCGCGATGGTGTTAGAGGCGTCCGATGACGATTCGACGGGAATTATTGATACGAAAATTTATTCGGATGGTTCAAAGGCGGATTTGTTGTATTCAACGCCTTCGGCGATTCATATGGATGGCAAGGAAGTTTATAAAAATGCCGTGACGGATATGCCAAGTGCGGGCAAAGCGATTTTGGACGATATGGGTCTGACCGAGGCGGATATTGATTGGTTATTGCCGCATCAGGCGAATTTACGGATTATACAAAGTGCTGCGGACAAGGTTGGTTTTCCTATGGACAAGGTAATTGTTAATGTGGATCAGTTTGCGAATACTAGCGGGGCGAGCGGGATTATTGCGCTGGCGCACGCGGCAGAGCAGGGGCAGGTAAAAAAGGGTCAGAAAGTGCTTTATACGGCATTTGGTGCGGGCTTGACTTGGGGAGCCGCCCTTATTAAAATGTAAATGCAATGAAAGAGGTATCATCATGACAGAAAAAAGCATAACCCGGTCGGATTTTGCGGAAATTATACATAGTATGGTTGGTCTGTCCAAGGCCGAGGGCTATGCGATGACTGACTTGATATTTCAAGAGATTGCGGATAGTTTGGTTCGTGGCGAGGAAGTAAAAATAAGCGGCTTTGGAACATTCAAGATATTGAATAAGAGAGAGCGTATGGGTCGGAATCCTAAGACTGGCGCGCCTGCGGTAATATCTGCGCGGCGCACTGTTACATTCCACCCGTCTGCGAAATTAAAAAAGAAAGCCAATCAATAAGAGAGCAAGGCCGCGCCATAGCGCGGAGCGCGTAGGCGGGAGAGGATGTCAACAGAACAATCATATTTTTTACCGATTTCGGATGTATCGAAAAAGATGGGGCTTCCATCGCATGTATTGCGTTTTTGGGAAAAGCAATTTCCGAATTTTGTTAAACCGACGACTGGCGCGGGCGGGCGGCGTTATTATAGAACTACGGATATAGAAAATTTGGAACGGATAAAGGATTTGCTTTATCGGCAGGGCTATACTATACGCGGTGTGAAGAAATTGTTGGCATCTGGTGGGGGTGCGATGGTTGGGGCTGCGGCCGGCGGGGCAGAGCCTGCGCCAAGGTCAATTGTTGACGGCGGAGTTTCAGAGCAGGTTGTAGAGTTATTGTTATCTGCGCGCCTTGCCCTCAAAACCGCAAATGAATAAAAAATAAGATTCCCCTCCAAGGTGGAGGGGTGCCCGAAGGGCGGGGTGGTTGAGTTTTGTAGAGAGAGAAAAACTCGTGAATATATTTCTAATTCTTATCGCATTCCTGCTTATGGCGGGATATTATTATATGGACTCGCCGTCATTGCGTGGCGCGGCGAAATCGTCAGAGGAAATTTTAGAAACTTCGGATGCGGCGGCGGCGGTTGCTTGTCTTGTGGCAGAGCATAATGCGGAATTAGAGGGGCTGGACGAAGGCGCGACCCGCCGCGCGAAAAATCCCTGTGCGGACAAGTTTAAGATAACATCGGCATCAGCGTGTTTTAATGATGGCGAGGTTTCGCGGTCTTGCCGTGCGGACGCGAATAATCCCGGATCAATGCAGCGGTTTGTCATATCCCGGTCGGAATGGGCTGGTTCGGAAATGTCCGGCAGCATAATGGAAACATTGCGGAAGAAATATAAAAATACATCCGGGCTGGGGATTGTTATGGCATCGGTTTCGGATGGCGATGAAGATGCTGGTATGACGATAATGTCGGCGGGTCGGAAACCCGTTGCGATTGATCCCGAACTTGTTCGGCTGGCAAAGTTGCAGGCCGGGGACTTGGCGTATATCTCGCATCATTCCGGGGATGAATTAGAGGCGCGTAATATAAAGAAGGAGGCCGAAACGATTTCTTGCGCCAAGGGCGAGGTCAAGGTTTTCCGCTTTCGTAATTGGCGGTGCGAGCAGCCGACCCCTGTAAAGGTTTGTCAGGGCGATACGGTTTATGACAGGGATTTGGATGAATGCGTAGATAATGTTGCGAATACGATAGTGTGCGGCGGGTCAGAGACGGCGGTGGTTATTGACGGGGTGTGGACTTGCCAGCCGCCCAAGGTTGCAAAGGAATGCCCAACTGGCAAAACGGCAAGTTTTGATTATGACGCGCTTGAATGGGTGTGCGTGGGCAATCCGGCAGCCGGTGATTTCAAGAAATGCGCTGGCGCATCAAATGCTGGTGCGAATTGTAGCGATTGTGAAGCGGCGGTTCAAGATGATGAAAGTTGCGAAATTTCGTGTATTCCGAACGCGGCGAAACTGACTTGGAAAAGTTGTTATCCCGATGTGGGCGAATGTAATGGCGGTGATGGAACCAAGGCGTTTTATTTCGGCTTTCCAAATGATGCGAGTTATAATGCGAGGGCGATGCAGTTGGTGGCGGGGCTTGCGGCGGCGGGGATTCCGCGGACGGATATGCATTCTGCGAACAGGAAATTTAATTGTTTGGATTGCGCGCCGTTCAAAGTAAGCACGGAAAATATTTTTGCTCCTTATATAGCGTCTTGTGTTTTCGAAGGGACGCATTCTTCGGTGTGCGGCGCGAATTCGGTTTTTGTGCCGTCCCCGGTGGTTGGGGAAAACGGGCGATGCGAGAGTTTAGAATTGCGACCTGAATTGGTTCCGCCTTGCCCGAATGGATATGCGCGGGCGACATTAAGCGCGGCGTGTAGTCCGAAATGGTGCGGCGGGGATAACGGATCGGCGGGGGTATATTGCAGCACCAGTCGGCAACTTATGGTTCTTGCGCCCGAAGGCTGTGCATATTGTATAAATCCTCGACCGGGTCAGGTTCCGATTGCCAGCGGGGTGGAGATTGATATAAATAAGAATGCTGGGAATAACGGATATGCGGGCGGGGTCAAGGTTAGTTGGAGCGGTGAATACGGCTATGAGATTCCAGTTATTCCGCCAGAGTTGTCTGGGTTTAATTTGCTTGGTGGACGGCGTTTTGCAGACGAGAATATATTTGACGGCGGGCGGGTTATAAATCTGATGGATGCGATTGTTTGGGGCGACAAGACGGGGATGCCTGTGCCGATGCCAGTTGCTGTTCCCCAAGGCAAGATTGAATGTGATATGACTGGCTCCCACTGCTCAGCCAATCAAAATCCATAGGGGTAGGGCGCGGGTAATTTCCCAACACTAAACCCTTGAAAACTTGCTGCGAAGTTTGTGGCGCAAACTTTTACTTGGAATCGGCATTACAAATATATAAAGAAAGAAGTTGTATATTGCGTTCGCCAGAAATGTTTTATAAAATGGCGACATTTTCGCATATTTCCACCATATGCCTGACATTCTGGTCGGAAAAAACCAAGGCTTTTTCCCGGTGTAGTGGATAATACCGATTTCCTTGCCGCGTGCGCGGTCGCAGTGTATGCGAAAGTTGTATGTCGTATCGCCGTCATTGCACATTGCAAGTTTGCCTTTGAATGCGACACTCATAAGGCCTTGTTCGTATGACAGGTCTTTGTTTTTTAAGATTTCTGCAAATGATTCATAAACTTTGGATTCGCGGATTAATTTCAGATTCAGTGCGACTACCCCTGCATTAAATTCGCAAATATCTTTATATGCGGATCGTCTTGCGGACAAATGAAATGCGTTGCCGACTGCAAACGCTGCCATATAATTATCACCTAAATCTATATCCGCAAGTTCGTCCAATGGCTTCAATATGATTGTATCATCGTCCAAATGAATAACCCTGTCAATGTTGGGCAGCAAGCGGTATGAATCCATTTTGTAATAACAGATGCCGCCGCCAAAGGCCATATTTTTATTATAAGGTATGGATGCGTTTTTTTCATCAAAATCAACGAACTCAATGGAAGACTCGGCATCTATTCCGGCTACAATTTCTGTCATTTGTTTTTGTGCATCTAAATTTCTGAAAAAATCCGCATTAACTATGCAATGAATTGCATAATGTGAATCGCCCTTATTTTTCAATAGCGATATTATGGATACCAAGGTGGTTTTCCACCGCGTATTATCAAAAGTATAAGAGACATCAATAGTTTTTTTCATTGTCCGGGCATTATACTTTGTGTTCGGAATAAATCAATTGATTTTTTGACAAAGGGGGGTATAATTGTATTGTTCGGAGGGGGAACACAACAGAAACCAAAGGGTTCTCGTATGAACAATTTTCCATCATCCTTAGGCGCGCATTGCCGTGGCAAAGTCCGCGATACATTTAAAATTGAACGCGACAAGATGCTGATTATCACCAGCGATCGCATTTCTGCATTTGATATTGTCTTGAATCCGGGCATTCCTGGCAAGGGAATTGTCTTGATGCAGATTTCCAATTTCTGGATGCAGCTGATGAATTTTCCGAATCATTTGATTGATACGGATATTGATTCTTTGGCAAAGGTTTATCCAGACCTTGCACAGTATAAAGAATATCTTCGTAATCGGATTGCGCTTGTGAAAAGGTTGGATATGCTTCCTGTTGAAGTTATTGTGCGCGGGTATCTGACAGGCTCGGCATTGAATGAATATAATGTCGAAACGGGAATGTTGTTTGGACTTGATCATTATGTGGGCAAGAATCTGATCCCGCAAAGCAAATTGCCCGCACCGATTTATACGCCGACCACCAAGGCGGAACAGGGTCAGCACGACCAGCCTTTGTCGCGTTGTGATGCGGCGGATATTTGTGGGGCGTATGGGTTTTCTTCGGAAATATCTTATGAAGTAGAGGATGCGGCGATTGATATGTTTGCATCCGCAAGCAATTATATGTTAAAGAATGGTTTGATTCTGGCGGACACCAAATATGAATTTGGAACGGATGAAAATGGCGTGTTGGTTTTGGGCGACGAAATTTTAACGCCGGATTCTTCGCGGTTTTGGGAATCGGACGATTATGAACGGGCGATACAGAATAATACTGCGCCGAAATCGTATGATAAACAGCCTGTGCGCGATTACTTGACCGCGGAAAAAAAGGCTGGGCGTTGGGACGGAAAATCTCAGCCGACTTTGCCGGACGAAGTTGTGTCCGAAACCCGGTCGCGTTATATTGAAGCATATTTGAAAATTGCGGGCGAAGACTTTAATCCGTCAGCGACAATGCAGTTGTTAATGGGCGGGCGCGGTCGTTAAGCAGCGTCTGGTCGCCGCGCTTTTTTCCGCATATTTGGATCCAGGTCTTTTTTACGCAGGCGGATTATGTCCGGCGTTACCTCTACCAGTTCATCGTCTTGAATATATGATAATGCTTCTTCCAAAATAATTTTGCGTGGCGGTGCAAGGAATAGTTTTTCATCAGCCGTAACCGACCGCATATTGGTCAGTTCCTTGCCCTTGACGGGGTTGACTTCCAGGTCGTTTTCTTTCGCGTGTTCACCGATAATCATTCCGTTATAAACCTGTGTGCCGTGTCCGATAAACAGAACTCCGCGCGGCTCTAAATTGTGAAGCGCGTATGTAACAGCCGTGCCGTTTTCCATTGAAACCAAGACGCCCGGGCGATAACTATCAATCGGCCCACGATAAGCATCAAAGCCCGAAAAGATTCGGTTCATAACGCCGGTGCCACGCGTGTCCGTGCGGAATTCTGATAAATATCCAATCATTCCGCGGCTGGGCGCAGAGAAGACGAGGCGGGTTTTTCCAACTCCGCTTGGTTTCATTTCGACCAGTGTTGCGCGCCGTTTGGAAAGTTTTTCTACGACCGCGCCGGAAAATTCATCATCAACATCAATGACGATGTCTTCAATCGGTTCCAGCATATTTCCGTCTGCATCTTTTTGCATAATGACGCGCGGACGCGAAACGGATAATTCAAATCCTTCGCGCCGCATTGTTTCTATTAAAATGCCAAGTTGTAATTCGCCACGGCCGGAGACTTCAAAACTTTCATTGTTGGCGGATTGCGAAACGCGAAGGGCTATGTTGGTTTCTGCTTCCTTGAACAGCCGTTCGCCGATCATACGACTGGTCAGTTTTTTGCCGCCGGATTTTCCAGCCAGGGGCGAAGTGTTGACCGAGAAAGTCATTGATAATGTTGGCGGATCAATCGGCATTGCGGGGATTGGTTCTGAAACGCCGATGTCGCAAAGTGTGTCTGCCACCGTTGCCTTGGAAAATCCGGCGATGATGACTATGTCGCCCGCGCTTGCGGATTCCAGGGATATTTTTTCTATTCCACGATGTTCAATTATTTTTGTAATTTTTGCGCGTTCAACGACTTCGCCTTTGGCGTTTATTGCTTGCACTTGTTGGTTGACCTTGACCATTCCGGTTTCAATTCGGCCGGTTAGAATTCGCCCGACATACGGGTCGGCTTCCAGTGTGGTGGCCAGCATTTTGAACGGGGCATTAGCATTGCATTGGTCTGCTCCGCGGCAGTCTGGCGCGGGCACATGGTCAACGATTAATTGGAATAGTGGTTCAAGTCCCTTGCGTTCATCATTCATATTGCGGACTGCCCAACCATCGCGTCCGACCGCATACATAAATGGAAAATCAAGTTGTGAATTTGTCGCGCCGAGTTTATCAAACAAATCAAAAACTTCATTTAATACTTCATCCGGCCGAGCATCGCTTCTATCAACCTTATTTAGAATTACGATTGGATGCAGATTTAATTTTAATGCTTTGCCCAACACAAATTTGGTTTGCGGCAGCGGACCTTCGGAAGAATCCACGAGCAGAACAACGCCGTCAACCATTGACAGGATTCGTTCAACTTCGCCGCCAAAGTCCGCGTGGCCTGGGGTGTCGATTATGTTGATTTTGTAGCCATTCCAAAGAATGGAAGTTGGCTTTGCGGAAATGGTTATACCGCGTTCGCGTTCCAAATCGCCGGAATCCATAACGCGTTCCGCGATTTTTTCATTCTCGCGGAATGTGCCTGCTTGGCGAAGCATATTGTCCACCAGTGTTGTTTTTCCATGATCGACATGGGCGATAATTGCAATGTTTCTAATCTTCATTTTATTTTTTACCTATTGTTTTTCTTCCGTCCATAAGCGATTGTAATTTGACGGGAACATTTACGCTGCCGTCTTCGTTCTGATGATTTTCTATTACCGCGGCCAGCGACCGGGGCAATGCGATTGCGGTGTTATTAAGTGTCGCGCAGAAACGGACTTTGCCGGTTGCATTTTCACGGAATCTGGTGTTGGTGCGCCGCGCTTGAAATTCGCCGATTGTGGAGCAACTGCCCAGTTCGCGGTATTTTTCTTGCGAAGGAAACCAAGCCTCCACATCGTCCATTTTGATTTTGTTGAAACCCATATCGCCGGTGCAGGTGGATAATATATGGTATGGCATTTCTAAATCTTCCATTATGCCGCCCAGGAATCCCAAAAGTTCCGCGTGCATTTTTTCCGAATCTTCGGGCTTGCAGAAAATAAATTGTTCAACCTTGTGAAATTGATGTGCGCGCACCAGACCGCGAGTGTCTTTGCCCGCCGCGCCCGCTTCCTTGCGAAAGCAGGGTGAGTATCCTGCATATTTAATTGGAAGTTTATCTTCGGATAAAATTTCGCCGCGATGCATAGAGTTCAGAACGATTTCGGCAGTTCCGGCCAACGCCTTGTCCGGCGCGTTCAGATAAAATACATCATTGTCCATAATGGAAATATCTTTGCCCGGAAAATGTCCCGCATCAAAAATCATTTGCGGTTTGACGATTGCGGGAACGGAGATATAAGTAAATCCCGCGGCGATCATTTTTTTAATTGCGTGCGTTTGAATTGCTAAATCCAGTTCTGCAATTTCGCCCATAAGGGTGTATGTGCGCGCGCCGGATATTTCGGAAATTTTTTCGCTTGCCCACCAGTTGTTCATATCCAGAATTTCCCAGTGCGGACGCGGGGTGAATGCGAATTTTTTTGGTGTGCCGATTGTGCGGACGACGACATTGCCGGAATCATCTTTGCCGATTGGCGAATTTGCATCTGCAATCTGCGGAACGGATAAAAGTAGATTATTTAATTCTGATTCTGTGGCGTCTAATTCGGCTTGCAGCGAATTTATTTTCTCATTTAGATTTTTTGATTCAGCGACCAGGGGTGCTTTGTCGGCGGCGGCAGCGACTTGACGGGAAAGTTCATTTTTGCGTGCGACCATATTTTCGGTTTCACATTTTAAGGCGCGAACGCGTTCGTCCATTTTCAATATGGCATCAGTATCAACGCGATAGCCTTTGTTAATGGCATTTTGTTTTACCGAATCGGGATTGGTTCTGATTATGTTTATATCTATCATTAAGACCTCGTCATCCAGGCGAAGGCCGGGATATTTGTATGAATGTCTATTATACCCTCATTTTCCCAATTTTCAAGATTTTCTTGATTTATTGTGCGTTTTAATATAAATTGTCTGCACGAAACCAAATAACTCCGTGGGGAGGTGATTTTAATGGTCAAAGTTTTAGTGCGCGATAATAATGTAGAGCAGGCTCTGCGTGTGTCCAAGCGCAAGTCGCAAAAAGAAGGCCTGTTCCGCGAAATGCGCGAACGCGAAAGGTTCAAGAAACCGACTACGCGTAAGAAAGAAAAGCAGGGCGAAGCCGTGCGGCGCGAGAAAAAGCGTCAATCCAAGCAAAAAATGGTCTTTGGGTTTTAATAAAAAATCCCCTCTAATAGAGGGGATTTTTCACTATTTGCACATCTGAATAAAATCTGATATAATTAATCCAACCAAAGGATAAGAAAATGCAAATAATGAAAACAATAACATACTTGGCAGCCTTGTTAATGTTCGCGGGCTCAGCGCAGGCAGGAACGGGAACGGTTATTTCCACACAAAAGAATGTTTCATTTTCAATGAAACCTACATCCGCAGCAACTGCCCCCACGCCTTCTGCTATACAACCTGCACCTGATAATGGTTCCGTAGCATCCGCGCCTGATAATTCTAAATCAACCACGAGCTCCACAACACCTACTACTTCTGGTGGTCCCATTAATGTAAAAGTTTCTATTGATGCGGCAGGAAATATAACAGGTTGTACTAAGATATAAAATTTATATTTCTATAAAATTTAGCGGGAAGGGATCTCCGAATCCCTTCCCGAACATTTTAACCCAACTTTTCATTTACCCAAAATAATCCAATCCAATCGCACGCATAACACGCGCGCGGGTTGCGGCGGCGCGTTCGCGCGCCTTGTCCGTTCCAACGCGTAAAATTTCCATAATCGCAGCCGGGTCTTTCGCCAATACTTCGCGCCGTTCCCGAATCGGCCGTAATGTATCCTGTAAAACAGAATTCAGAAACTTTTTCACAATGCCATCGCCCAAACCGCCTCGTTCGTAATGCGCTTTGAGTTCCGTAATGTTTTTATATTCAGGCAGATATGCGGCAAAATGTTCCGTAGTGGCAAAAACTTCCAAATAAATGAATACGGGATTGTTTTCGGTGTGTCCCGGATCTTCCACGCGCAAGTGAAGAGGATCGGTGAACATCTCTTTAACCTTCGCGGCGATTTCATCGGCGGAATCCCGTAGGAAGATTGTGTTGCCCAAAGACTTTGACATTTTCGCATTGCCGTCTGTACCGACAAGGCGCGCGGAATTTTTATCGGACGGGATAAGGCAGTCCGGCTCTATCAAAGTTTCGCCATAAAGCGAATTGAACTTGCGGACGATTTCGCGGGTCTGTTCAATCATTGGCTTTTGGTCTTCGCCGACCGGGACGAGTGTCGCATCAAACGCGGTTATGTCGGCGGCCTGAGATATGGGATATGTAAAGAATCCGACCGGCACGCCTTCGTTGAATTTGGATTTGCTTTCGATTTCAGCTTTGACCGTTGGGTTGCGTTCCAATCGCGCGACCGAAACCAAGTTCTGATAGTAAAATGCAAGTTCTGGCAGTTCCGGGATTTGCGATTGAACGAACAGGGTGGAAATTTTCGGGTCAATGCCGACCGCGAGATTATCCAGCGCGAATTCAATTACATTGCGGCGAATTTTCTGCGGATCGTCAAAGTTGTCGGTCAGTCCCTGGGCATCTGCGGCCATTAAAAAAACTTCGGCATATTTGCCGCTGTTTTGTAGCGCGACCCAATTTTGTAACGCGCCGACAAAGTGTCCGATATGAAGGGGTCCTGTTGGCCGCGCGCCGGTTAATATGATTTCTTTTTTATTTGCCATTTTTATTCAATACAACAATCTACGGCTTTTTTAACCCAAGCCCCAAGTTTCCCGACTGCGGTTGTTGGTGCAGCACCTTTGGCCTCGGCCATAACGGCGGCGCGGGCGGATATATCGCAAGTCTTTGATGATTGGGCAGGTATATTTTTGATTTCTTCCGAAACGGACGAAGTTATCGCCTGCACGCCGGATAAATCAATCAAGTCCATATTGATGCCCCAAAACAGCGAATATAATTCATACGCCTTGCCGAATAGCATATAGGCATCGTCTTTATTCCCGCGCCCGATTTGCTTTGTTCCGACTTCCATAAGGCGCATTGATGCGGCGAGCAAGTGTTTGGAAATGCACCACACTTCGCCGTTATCGCCGCCGGACTTTTTCACGATGCGCCCCATCAGGTCTTTACGCATTTCGCGGACGACATTAATCAGGTCGTAAAACCCAGTCTTGCCGGTTTTGCCGCCGCTGAAAAAGAAGTGTTCTTCCAGACTGACGAGATTCATTAATGCGATGGATAAATCCTGGTCGCTGGACAAGTCAAGCGGATTGACCTTTTTCGCCTCGTCCAGTTGGGCGACCATTTCGTCCATAGTAAGTTTTTTTGCGTTCTCGATCGGCATTTGATGCTCCTTTTTTAGGCGCGAATATAATACATTATCCGACTATTAGCCAGAAGATTAAAGTCGCAAGCGATAATGCGGCGATTGGCATCACGACTTTCTGAAATGGGAAAATTGCGTGTCCGCCGTTGTTTTTCTTGATGCGTGCATACCAAAAAACGGAAACCCAAAACACTACGCTGCCTGTAAGAATTCCTAATAATAACTTGTCAACGCCCCATAAGGTGTGCGCGCCGAAGTCAATTCCCGGCAATGCATAAACGGACATTGTTAGCGCATACATACCGACTAAATCCAAAACATAAGGCCACGATGCCTTGACCCCGCGGCGTTTCATATAGTTTGCGATCCACATTGCGACTGACAATGTCAGCGCGCCCGCCCATAGTCCTGATATGATGTCGTCGATTCCGAATTCGCGTGCAAATATCAGTCCGCCTCCGACTGCGACCGTGCAGACTGGACAGACGGCCTTGGCGGTAAGGGTGGAAATTGAAAGGCATAAAGTTGATATTGCGAATAATAATTTTTTCATAATTAAGTTTCCTTCATTGAATTTGCCGAATTATACCGATAATCCTAGGGTCAGGTCAAGCCATTCCGAATCGGGGAAATTCGTCCGCAAAACTTCCTGTTGGGCGCGGACTTGGTCGCCCATCCCAAGCGCGGCATAGCATACGGCGAGCCTATATAAAGCCTCGGGCACCATTTTTGTGTCTTGCAGGCTGAGGATCAGCCCGTTCAGGCGCGTAATAGCGGCTGTCCAATTCTGCCGCCGCATTTCTTGCCGTGCCAAAAACATCAACTTGCCCGCCAGGTAATTGCGAAGGATGCTTACCTTGTTCTTGGCATTTTCTGCATATTCGGATTTTGGGAATCGTTCTATAAGCGCGCCGAACGCGGCGATTGCGTCTTGGGTCATACTGGCATCGCGCTGCACATCTGATGCCTGTTCCATAAACGCCATACCGCGCAGATACATCATATAGGCGGCATTTGGATTGCCCGGGTGGAATCGCAGGAATCTGTCCGCGCTGAGAATGGCAGAGGCAAAATCTCCGTCCATATAATATGAGTATGCCGCCAGAACGAGGGAGTCGGCAATCCAAGGGCTAGCGGGGTGGAGTTTATCGACATCTTCAAACCTGGCGGCTGCTGTGGAAAAATCTTTATTGGCAAGTTTTTCGTGTGCTTCGGTGTAGATTTCCGTATCGGACAACTCTGGCGCATCCGTGCCCGAGCACGCAGTCAGCGCGAACAATGCCATAACTATAATAATTTGCTTTTTTATCATTTCGGGTGTATATTAAGGCAAATTATGAGCATAAGCAAACAATTTTTATCAGTCAGCGTCTGGACGGCGATTAGTCGCTTGCTGGGCTTTGCGCGCGATGTGCTGATTGCGTCATTGATGGGCGCGGGTCGCGGGGCGGATATATTCTTTGCGGCGTTTAGGATTCCTAATATGCTGCGGAATTTATTTGGCGAAGGCGCATTGCAGGCTTCGTTCGTGCCGATGCTGGTAGAGCGCAAGAATAACAGCGAAGTGAATTTCGCAAATATGGCGTTTAGTTGGCTGATGCTGATAATGTTGCTGATTACGATTGCGGCGGTTATTGCGATGCCGCTGATAATGCTGATAATCGCGCCGGGCTTTTCGGCAGAGCCGGGCAAGTTGGCCGAAGCGATAGATGTAGGGCGGCTGTTATTCCCATATTCATTATTAATATGCGCGGTGGGATTTTTGTCGGGTGTTCTGAATGCAAATCATAGATTTGCGCTGGCGGCGGCGATGCCAGCATTTTTGAATATATTTATGATTGCGGGCGCGGTTGGTGCTTGGCATTTTGGATGGGCGGTTGCGCCTGCATTGTCCATTGCAGTTCTGTTGTCGGGCGCGTTTCAGATTTGGATTCTGTGGTCGCGGATTCGCAGCGGCAATTTTGGGCTGCGATTGGTGCGTCCGCGTGGCTCAACTGATATGAAGACCCTAGGGCGGCGGATGTTGCCGGGGATTGTCGGGTCGGGCGCGTATCATATAAATGTAATGATCAGCACTATTCTTGCCAGCCTTACGCCGGGCGCGGTTTCGTGGCTTTATTATGCGGATCGGATGATTCAGCTGCCGTTTGCTGTTATTGGGTTGGCGATTGGCACGGTGTTGCTGACGGCGATTTCCAAGGCACTTGCGGAAGGGGATAAACAACTTGCGACCCAGCATCAGAATAATGCGATAACGAACATCTTGTTTTGGACATTGCCTGCGTTTGCGGGGCTTGCTGCGCTGGCAGAGCCGATTACTCGGATTTTATTTCAGCGCGGGGAATTTACGGCATTTGATACGGCGCAGACGGCGGGTGCGATTTTGTTGTTGTCATTTGCATTGCCCGCGATGAGTTTGTCGCAGGTGTTCGAGAAGACCTTGTTTGCGGACAAGAATACCAAAACCCCGGCGAAGATTGGGATTTTAAGTATTTTAGGCGGCACGATTGCGGCGATTGCGCTTTACCCGGTTATGGGATTTCTGTCGGTTGCGCTGGCGACATCGTTGTCGGCCTGGGCGCGGTTGTTTATGTTGGCGCGTGCGGCGCATCGCCGTGATTTGTTTCACCTTGATTCCTGCACGATTCTGAATGGATTGGTGTTTATGGCGGCGGCGGCGATGATGTATTTTGGGCTGAAAATGTTTGAAGTTCCGAATTTAATCCAGCTTGGGGCATTGATTGCTGTGGCGGGCGGGGCGTATTTGGTAGGGATGAAATTATTCCTTGTGTTTATGAAAAAGCCCGGCTAAAATTATAAAAAAGGGAAAATAAAATGAAAAGACTTATATCTATTTTATGTGCATTGACATTTATGACTTCTGCGGCGAATGCGCGGAATCAATATGGCGAATGGAGCCCTGTGGACGATGTCATTAATCATCCAGATTTTGATAATGGTGATTTAAGCGATGAAGCGGCGAATGCGATAAACGCGGACGAACAGGATGATAAGAACAAGACGGCGTTTCCTGCGGGCTTGCAGTTCGGCGCGGGACTTACGATTATGCCCGGACATAACTGGTTTATTGGATATGCGAACAAGGATTTTGAGAGTTTTTGGTGGAAAAGAATCGGCGGCAGGCTGGACTTTACGACCCCGATGTCATTGTCGGCCAGTGCGACCATTCACGACAAAATCGGGGGGGGGTATGAAGTTGATCCGCACGCGCAGATATGGTTCAAGAAATTTGATTTTGATAAACAAACAATCAAAGAAGACTTTGACCTTGATGACGAAACGATCAGTCTTAATGGGTCGAATGCAAAGTTCTTTATGAAGCATAAGAATTTTGGCGCATTGATGGATATTTATCCGTTTGGAAATACTTGGTTCCTAGGCGGGCTCAGGTTGTCCGGCGGATATTATATGGGCGAATTGATGGCGGATTTTCATACGGATATTCCGTTGGATATTCCGGCACAGGGATTCAAGCAGCCAATCGGGGCGAATGATGAACTAAGATTCAGAATCCGTAATGGTTCCAAATTTGGAACGACTATTAATTGGAAATATAATGGACCTTATGTTGGATTGGGTTTTGATTTGGGTTTGTTGTGGGGCGCGAAAATTTATATGGACGCGGGCGCGGTATATACTAAGCCGTTGAAAGTATCTAACAAAAGCCTTATTGATGACAAGAACATTTATGTGGACAGCTGTTTCAGAATAGGGGCATCAGGGGCTTGTGAATGGACACAATTATTTGCCGGGATGACTACGCCGAATGTTGACCAGATTGTTCAGGGTGTTTTAAGCGGGGTTATTGATGCAAAGATACAGACATATTTGACCGGCGATCAACTCATAATTCCTGGCGCAGGCACTTATACTTTGACTACTGATCAACAAGCAACCATTGGGCAAGACATTACTTACTGGTTATTGAACGGAACGAATGCGAATACTCCTGCGTGGATTACACAACTTACTGAAACAAATGCCGATATTGCGAATACAATGAATCAGATTCGAACCGAGGTTGTTGATGACGCGCATAGCGATATTCAGTCTAAAATTGACGAGATTTGGGGCGATTACGAGCAGCAAAAGTTGGATGCGGTTAATGATATAAATGATAGTGTGAAAGACTTCCGCATTATGCCTATGATAAAACTGGGCTTTATGTATAGATTTTAATCTCATAAATCCCCTCCAACGGAGGGGATTTTTTTAGGAATAAAAATTCTTCATTTTACCCCTTGAAATCCTGTTTTTACTCACTATTTTCAGAATAGCAAATAAATAATAAACCTCAAAAAACATTAACGAGGTCGCGTTTGCGAGGATAGAACGCCCAATATCAAGGAAAGCCGGGGGCGAAGTTGGCGTCTGCCAATGAGTGTGCCCCCGGTTTCCGCAGATAGTGGGTGTTATAGACCGCAAACGAAAAACCGAGGTTGTGTTTTTTAGCAAAAAGGAGCAAAAAATGGCAAAAGTATTGGGTATTGATTTGGGAACGACCAATTCCTGTGTCGCATTTATGGATGGCGCAGAACCGAAAATTATAGAAAATTCCGAAGGCCAGCGGACGACCCCGTCCATTGTCGCCTTTGCCGCCGACAGCGAAGAACAATTTGTCGGCATCACGGCAAAAAACCAAGCCGTTACAAATCCGGCAAATACGATTTATGAAATAAAGCGGCTTATGGGACTTCGCTTTGACGATCCCAGTCTGAAAGATTTCGAGAAATTGTCGCCGTTCAAGATCGTCCCGGGCGACAACGGCGATGCTTGGGTGGAAATAAAGGGCAAAAAATACGCGCCTTCGCAAATATCCGCAATGATTCTTTCCAAATTGAAAAAGGATGCCGAGGCTTATTTTGGTCAGCCCGTAACAGAGGCGGTCATAACCGTTCCTGCATATTTCAACGATTCGCAACGCCAGGCGACCAAGGATGCCGGACGCATCGCGGGCTTGAATGTTTTGCGTATTGTGAACGAACCGACGGCGGCCGCGCTTGCGTATGGTTTGGATAAAAAGAAGAACGGCACGATTGCTGTTTATGATCTTGGCGGCGGAACATTTGATATTTCAATTCTTGAAATTGTTGACGGGGTGTTCGAGGTCAAGGCAACGAACGGCGATACCAAATTGGGCGGCGGCGACTTTGATAAACGCGTTATGGAGTATCTGTTGGACGAGTTCAAGAAGTCCAGCGGCATAGATTTGCGCGGCGATAAACTTGCCTTGCAACGGCTTAAAGAAGCGGCGGAAAAGGCAAAAATTGAATTGTCCAGCAAAACCGAAACGGATATTAATTTGCCGTTTATTACGGCGGATGCGTCCGGCCCGAAACACTTTAATATAAAGATGACCCGGGCGAAGTTGGAATCTTTGGTGGACGATTTAATTACGCGTTCGGTGGAACCTTGTAAAAAAGCAATGAAGGACGCAGGGCTGAATATGTCCCAAATTTCCGAGGTTATTTTGGTCGGTGGACAAACCCGTATGCCCAAAGTGCAGCAGGTCGTCAAAGAGTTCTTTGGCAAAGAACCGCACAAGGGCGTGAACCCGGACGAAGTCGTCTGTATGGGCGCGGCAGTGCAGGGCGGTGTGCTTAAAGGCGATGTTAAAGATGTTCTGCTTTTGGATGTTACCCCGCTGTCGTTGGGTATTGAAACAATGGGCGGCGTCTTCACGCGCCTTATTGATCGCAACACGACCATACCGACCAAAAAGTCGCAGGTGTTTTCCACGGCCGAAGATAATCAAACGGCCGTTACGATTCGCGTATTTCAGGGCGAACGCGAAATGGCGCAGGATAATAAATTGCTTGGGCAGTTTAATTTAGAAGGCATTGCGCCCGCGCCGCGCGGTATGCCACAGATAGAAGTCTCGTTTGATATTGACGCGAATGGAATCGTTCATGTATCGGCCAAGGATAAAGGCACGGGCAAAGAGCAGATGATTTCCATTAAATCAGACGGCGGCCTGTCCGAGGCGGACATACAAAAAATGGTAAAGGATGCAGAGGCGAATGCCGAGGCGGACAAACAGAAACGCGCGCTTGCCGATGCGAAAAATAGCGCAGAGGCGTTGTATCATTCAACCGAGAAAGCACTTAAAGAGCACGGCGATAAAATTGATGCCGATACGAAGAAAGCGATTGATGATGCTATGACCGAATTGAAATCCGAAATGGATAAATCGGATGCGACCGCGGACGGGCTGAAAGCCAAGACGGACGCATTGTCGGAACGCGCGATGAAACTGGGCGAGATTATTTATAAGCAAGCCCAAGCCGAATCGCAGTCTGCCGGGTCTTCGGAACAGAAAAATCCCGATGGCCCCATCGACGCCGACTTTGAAGAAAAGAAATAATCCTTGTCCCCCTTTGTCGCGCCGTAGCAAAGCGAAGGCGGATAATGGGTGGGTAAAATAAGTTATTCCGGGGCTTGACCCCGGAATCTTGTCATAATATAATTCCCATATGAAAAAAATAGATCTTGTATATCTTTGGGTAGATGGCAGCGATGCGAAATGGCAGGCGAAAAAAAATGCCGCATTGAAAAAAGCAGGCATTTATAAAAAGACTTCTGCGACATCTGCGAATCGTTGGCGCGATAATGACGAGTTGAAGTATTCGTTAAGGTCTGCGGAAAAATTCGCGCCGTGGATAAATCATATATATATTGTGACAGACAGGCAGAAACCAAAATGGTTGAAAGAAAGCGCGCGCTTATCAATTATCAATCACGAACAAATTATGGAAAAAAAGTTTTTGCCGAACTTTAATGCATCAGCCATTGAAATTAATATATATAAAATTCCAGGGCTTTCGGAACACTTTCTTTATGCGAATGATGATATGTTTTTCGGCCGCCCAGTTAAGCCGGACTTTTTCTTTGATAGACGGGGTAATCCGATAGTGATTATGACAGGACGAAATAATTGGCGTGCTTTTGCGGGACACAAAACGCGGAATCTCTTCAAAACAATGAAGTGGAATGCCTTACGATTTGTCCAGCGCGTCTTCGGCGAAAAATATAATTTAACATTCAAACACGCGATAGAGCCATATCGCAAATCGTATATGCAGGAAATGGCCGACAAATTTTATAAGGACATAATTGTGCCAAGTATGACGCAATTCCGAGACCGGGCGAATGTGCAGAGAGTTGTATTGCCACTTATTGACAATGCGATGGGGCGCAATACGATAATGCTTAATTGGCGCGATGGTAAGAATCGGATAATTTATAATGTCCACCGCGAGCATAGGTTCTGGCATTTCATTCGTTGGATGTTTGCGGCATTGTTCGGATATATAAAGTATGATTGTTATGACAAGCAGTGGCGGATGAACAAAATTATTCAGAAACGCCACCCAGCATTATTTGTGATAAACGATACGGCGGAATCTGATGCTGATTTTATCCGCACTGCGAATTTGATGAACGAAATGTTTCCAAAAAAATCCCAATTCGAAAAATAAAACTAAAATTTTTTCTGCCTCCGCTGACCGGGGGTGGGATTAAGCATACATTCCTATACACAACTTTTCCGCGCACATATATCATTGCGGAATGAAAAAAATTCTTGCCGCATTAATTCTTTGCCCATCCGCCGCATTTGCCATTGAGGCGGATGTTTTGTCGCCCACGCATCGTAGTAATTTCGTTATGCTTTCGGTCATTCAGCCGAATATAATGTTCAAGACTGATGGCGAATGGCCGGGGCAGCATCACATCAGCGGCACTGGTATGGGCGTGGGTTTTGGGCGGAGGTTTCCGAATGGTTTTGCGGCGGACTTTGATTTTTCTTCGGTTAGCATAAATTTATTTTCGCCTAGCAAGCAGAATGCGTTGCAGTCGGGATCCTTGATGGGCGGCGTTATGTATGAGCATAACATTTGGGAAGGCATTGCGCCATATGTGGGTGCGGGTGTTGGCGGTGCGGTATGGGTGAATAATATAAAGTATCGCAATACGGATCAGACTGGATTGATAAGCGATTGGTCGGTGCATACTGATACGGCGATGCGCTTAAACTTCGCATATTATGCAAGGGCGGGCGTGTGGGTTGAGTTAAGTGATCGGTTTGATATGGATTTGGGGGTGCGGTTTCAAGACCTTGGCCGTGCGCCGAATAGATATGGATATTTTGATATAGTTGGGCGGATAACGAATGTGCAATTCGGTATCGGCGTAGCATATAAATGGTAATAAAAATTTCATAGAAAATTTTGTTTTTGCAACGCATGGTTATACTTAATGTATCTTTTTCTGTCTATACAAAAAATCCCCTTTCGGGGACTTTCTCTTAGAATTCTGTCTTAAACCCCAATCTTACAGATTCTGAATTTGCGGACACTTGAATCTTATCTTCATGCTTACCAACTAACACCCATGTAAATAAAGCTGAAACTGCTGCTCCTGCTATCACATCATGGGTATAGTGTGCTCTTATCTCTACTCTTTGCCAAGCAACTATACCAGACATTATGTAAGGTGCGATTGCTTGCTTCCAACCATACCTTTTATGGACAAACATAGCCCCAGAGAAAGCACCTGCGGAATGTCCGCTCGGGAAAGACATATTATCAATCCCATTAGGCCTTTCTTCTTTCACAGTTCTTTTAAGTCCTTCCACCATAAGTTGAGAAGCAACTATCGAACTTGTTAATTGTAAAGCTCCTGCCCAATCTTCTTTACCAGCTGTCATTCCATAAGCATAAAATACCGAAGCGGATAAAAATAGATCACCCATTACACCCTTGTTCGTAAATGGACCAGCATAAACTTCATTTGTCGTCAATGCCCAACAAATAAAGATTGTACCAAGAGTTCTAAGCCCTGACATTTTCTTACTCCTTTTTTATGACAAAAAAAGACCACCATTAGTGGTGGTCAGGAGTTAGAACAGTCAAACATTGATGACCCTGTTGTCTTACGAGCAACAGCATCCTGACCATAAGTCAGGACATAAAATCAGTGCAATGTTTCGGTGTTCTAAGCCAAATCCACTAACTATGTCTTATCCCTGTTTTAGAGAGACAATGGGATAATACTACTAAATTATATGAGATTCAATCGGAAAAGAAGTTTAGCGGGGCGGGGTCTCCTGACCCCGCCCCGCAATCGTCATCCCCGCGAAGGCGCGGATCTCAAATTGTATAATGCAAATAAAATTCCACGCCACCATTGACGGGTGTGATAGGGTAGGGGTAATTTCCCATTAAAAAACCTGTTGCAATCTACATCACCACCCCTTATAATCGCAACCTGTGGGGTCGTAGCTCAGTTGGTAGAGCGCTACGTTCGCATCGTAGAGGTCGGGCGTTCGAGTCGCCTCGGCTCCACCAATTTTTGCCAAACTTCGTTTAGTTGCAAATAAGGCTCGGTGGCAGAGTGGTTATGCAGAGGACTGCAAATCCTTGTATGCCGGTTCGATTCCGACCCGAGCCTCCAAATTTCAATATATTATGGCACAAATCAAGGCCTTACCTGCCGCGCCCGCCTAGGGCGGGGTGGTCGGCAGGCGTATTCGCCCATCCCAAAATAGACAAAATAATAAATTTCACTAAACTACTTGACAAACGGAGGCAGTGTGCTATATTAATGCTGTCTGGGGGGAAACTTCCAGCCAGATTCCTTGGGTCACCAGACTCCCTCCTACATTCTCTCTCCTCTGGCCCCAAGGAACCAAGATTTTGCCGCATTTCATTTACGCGCGGCGCAGAGCTTAAAGCATTCTGTTTCTCCTTTCCTTCCTCCTTCATTTGGAATGCTTTGGTCCCCCGGATAAAACCGGGGGAAGTTTTTTATCTTGCAAACTGATTGTGCTGACATTAATATCAATGGGCTTAAATGCGGTCGTGGCGAAATTGGTAGACGCACTACCTTGAGGTGGTAGCGAGTAAAATCATGGGAGTTCAAGTCTCCCCGACCGCACCAATAATTTTTTTCTAAAATAAATCCCGGCTTTCGCCGGGATGATTTTTTATCCTGCTATTTTTTGATTAAAACCAGCTCCGTTCTTTCAGAACGCCCCAGCCGATTTTCTTGCCGTCTTTTTTGCCAATCGCTATTTTCATATTTTCCATTTCCGCCGCAGTTAATCCGGCCATAAGGAACGACATATTCACCCGTCCCTCGGCATCCGCGTGTAAAATCGGAAGCGTTATATTGCTGCGTTCCTTTTCGCACTTTGCGGTGGTTTTGTCGGCCTTATACTTTTTCATATCGCATTTGGAAATGTCGTAAAGCCACAGGCTGTAATCGTTATTCGGCTTTACTCCGCTGATTTCCACGCGCATCACCAATCCGCTGTCCTTTTCTGTGAATCTAATCACGCCAAGTTCGGTTTTGGTTTCGCCCTTGATTTTAATGACGCGGGCGCGAAGTTTCGTAATGTCGTCATTATTATGCGTTTCAATCGTGGTTTCCGGCTTTGTGTTTTCGCCAGATCCCGAATCCGAACACGCGCCGAGTGCCACCACGGACACCGCAAGCATTGCAATTTGTTTCAATGAATATGTCATAAGTTTTTCCTTTGGTTGTTTTTTGTTGCATCAACATTTTACCGCGTTTTTTATAATTTGCCTTAGGAGTGAATTCCGCGCAAAAAATAAAGTTGAAAAAATTCTTAAATCCGGTATAGTAAAGCATAATGAAAAAATACATAACCACGCCGATTTACTATATGAATGCCGCGCCCCATATTGGCAGCGCATATACCACCGCAATGTGCGATATTTTGCGCCGCGCTTATATCCGCCAAGGGCACGAGGTTTTCTTTACCAGCGGCAGTGATGAGCACGGCCAGAAAATGCAAGAGGCTGCGGAACGCGCCGGTATGTCATTTACGGAATTTTTGGATAAACAAAGCGCGCGGTTTAGGGAACTTACGATTGCGCTGAATGCCGCGCCGGATTTCTTTATTCGCACCAGTATGGATCAGCATAAAAAGATTGTCAGCGAATGGCTGGCGGACGCGCATCAAAAGGGCATTTTGGTAAAGAAAAAGTATAAGGGGCTTTATTGTGTCGGCTGCGAGCAGTTCAAGAAAGAATCAGATTTGATAGAGGGCGGCCTGTGCCCAGACCACCGCAAAGCACCGGTTGAAATGGAAGAAGAAAATTACTTTTTACCATTAGAGCCGCACCGCGAATGGTTGCGGGAATACATTGCGAAAAATCCCGAATGGATTCAGCCGGAAAGTTATCGCGCTGAAATTCTTAATATGTTATCAGAGCCGTTGGAGGATTTGTCCATTTCGCGGCCCCGGTCGCGGGTTGCACTGGGGATTGAATTTCCATTTGACGGGGATCATATAACTTATGTTTGGTATGACGCGCTGATTAATTATGTGTCTTCATTGCGTATAAACAAGTTTGATGAATTTTGGGCGGGCGCGATTCATGTAATTGGCAAGGACATATTAAAACCGCATTGTATTTTCTGGCCGATAATGTTGCGCGTTATGGGTATGCCCCCGGCGCACCGCACATTTATACACGGATTTTGGACGGGCGAGGGCGGAATAAAAATGTCAAAGTCGCTGGGGAATGTAATTGATCCGTTTGAAGTTATTGATGAAATCGGCGCGGACGCGTTAAGGTTTTACTTCGCACAGAACGCGGCGATTGCAAGGGATTCGACTATATCGCGGGAGTTGCTGAGAAAGGGCTATGAAACCTTGGCGAACAATTTCGGCAATTTGTATCTGCGAACTTTTAAGATGATTGAGAAATATAATGTAGAATTCCCCTCCAAGGCTTGTCGCGCCGAAACGAAGTGTAGGCGGATGGAGGGGTCGGCGAAGCCGGGGGTGGTTGAGAATCTATCCGACATCCAAACCCTTGCGAATGATATTTTACGGCGCAGTTCGGAGTTAAATTTGTATATAGATCAGACGCAGCCGTGGGCATTGGCAAAGGACGAGGCGAAGAGGGATGAGTTGGTGCAGGTGCTGCAAACATTGGCGAATGGGGTTTTGGAATTGGCAGATGCGGTTGCGCCGATTATGCCGGATACTTCGGATAAAATTATTCAGTCATTCAAAACCAAAGAGTCCGTAGTCCTGTTTCCAAAGTTGGAAGATAAATAAAATTCTAATGATGCATCGAATGGCAATTATGACAAACCGATACCAACCAGTCGATGGGTTCTCTGCCGATGTTCCTTGCATATTTTAAGTGATGAACTTGTGTCGCGCGAGCACCACAATATACGCAACGCCAATTATCTCGCTTGAACACCAAATAACGCTTTCGTTGCCAAGCATCTGATTTAAGGTAGTCGTTCCGATAATAATCTCTCCGCCATTTCCGCTTCAAATTATTAAAAAACACAAACAAGATTATTAAAACTATTGAAAACAAAATTTGCATTTTAGTCGTTCCGGTTAAATTTTAAAACAGAATTTTTATTATATGGGCTTGCATATTGCATTGGTTGTGATTTTTCCAAATAGACTATAATTACAAGAACCAAATCCATAAACCAACTTATTTCTTCATTGTCAATGTCATGCGAATCAAAGCCCGGGGTCAACATATTAACATGTTTATAACAACAATATTTAGAATAATAATTCGAGAAAGATTTTGCAAATTGATTTTCGCCAAGATTTTCCAAATTATCTAATTTCTTTGAGAATGCTCGGACATAACCTTCTGGATCCGGTCGTTTGTAAGAGTCTCTTAAAAGTTTTATTTTTTCTGCATTAGTTCCGCCGCGAGTGTTTAGTTTTGTGATCGCTTCTTTGTGCATTTCTTCATAAGTTTTATGATTTGCTTTATCCAACTTAACTATGCTTGCGCCACTCTGATTGAGAAATTTCAATAAGGATATATGTGATTGTTGAGATGCAAGGTCGTCAAGATTGTTTTTATCCATATCAAGTATTATAATCATCCGTCCAACAGCGGAACGCGCTACACATTTATTGAAATTAAGAAGTTTAGGTTCTTTATCATTATCTTTTATATAGCTCAATATCGCACAGGTCTCCAACATCTGACCCGCTGTAAGGAATGCATCATAATAACATTTATTTTCTAGTAGAATTCCAAAGGATTTTATTGAACTGCAAATGCGTTCATATAAAAGCCATAAAATATAAAGCATTGTGTCTTCGTTATTAAAAGCAGGGCGCGACATAGGGACGAAATCTTTTATGATTTGGATTTTGCCCTCAATATTCCAATTATATTTGCGAGAATTCGTCATTCCATTTCTTTTTGCGGGATATAATAATCCGAAACTTTATAAAAATTATTAAACTTCTTTTTTTCATTCTCATTTATTAAAAGAATTGTGTAGTATTGGCTATGTTTTGTTATTTCGGTAGGTATATAGACACCATTTGATACATAGCCGCTTTGGGATTTGCTTGTGTTGCCATCTTTTGACAACATAGAAAAATATTCATACCCCGTGCCATTAACAAATTTGGCAGTATTTCGCATACAACTATCTTTAACAAAAGTGTAATTTGCATACCCATTTCCGCCACAGAAAATACTAAATAATTTTCCATCTAGATGTTCGAATCCTGCTCCTAAAATTTCATTGGTTTTAAGTTCCTCCACATCAAATCCCGCGGTTGGTTGGGCGCAACCAAAACAAATTATAGGTAAAATCAAAGGCAGTTTTTTCATATCAAATCCTTTTTAAGAGACACCAGGATTATAGTCCAGGAAAATACAAAAACAATAAAAAAATTCCCAGCCTTGATTTTTACCGCCATTTCAGACTATAATCATTCTATGGCAAAGAATCTTTATATTATCGCAGGTGCAAATGGAAGCGGCAAAACAACGCTTGCCCACGAACTTCTTCGTGAAGAAAAAGACCTGGTCTTTCTCAACGCAGACGAAATCGCACGGGAAATCAATGATGATTTGGGTCTTCGTGCGGGTAAAATTGTCCTGGAACGCGCTGACGAATTATTAAAGGCAAAAAAATCGGTTGCTTTGGAATCCACCATTTCGGGAAAATATCACGAGCGTCTAATTGAAAAATTCAAGAAATCTGGGTATGAAATTGTCCTAATTTATGTCTTCCTTAATCTCCCGGAACTCAACATTGCAAGAATCAAAAATCGGGTTGCGCTTGGTGGGCACAATGTCCCTGATCAAGATGTCATAAGGCGTTTTCATAAAAGCGTTAAAAATTTTTGGGCGGCGACAGGGCTTGCCGACCGGTGGAAACTTTATTACAATGGCGATGACAATTATGAGCAGATTGCAGCCGGTCGGGATGATGTCCTTGAAATTCTGAATGATGACCTTTATAATCGGTTTAAGAAAGGGCTGAAAAATGGATAAAAAAGATTACGAATTGTCGGCAAAAATTACGCGCCTTGCCAATCGCGGTGTTCGCAAGGCAATTGATGCGGCGCATCGTGCGGGACTTGCCGTGCCATATGCTTTGGGCAATAAAATTTTATATCAACTTCCAGACGGCAGCATCACTGACAAACAGCCGAAAGTAATTAAGAAAAAATAATTTTTATTTCAACTCCAAAATCAATGGCGTATGGTCGCTGGAACTTGGGGCGCGGCGCGGGGATAAATCAATCTCAATACTCTTCGCCATTGGCGCGGCCGCGCGGTTCAATAAAAAATAATCCAATCGCAATCCGTGTCCTTTTTCCAAACTTCCGCCGCGATAGCCAATCCAAGTATATCCAACTTCGTCTGGCCCGCGCAAAGCCCGCCAAGCATCCGTCCACCCGGCATCCAACCATTCCTGCATAATGCGCCGCGCCGCCGGGGCGGAAATGGACGATCCTTCATAAGCCTTTGGATTCCACACATCAATATCCCGAATTGCAACATTAAAATCACCCACCAATATAGTCGGAAATTCGTCATCCAATAACGGCGCGGCGAACTCCGAAAACTTTTTCATCCAATCAATTTTATAAGGAAATTTTGGCGAATCTTCCGCCTCGCCATTCGGCATATATACATTGACCAACCGCACGCGCCCGTCAATGATGCAGTCAACCATACGGGCATTCGGATCTCCCGGAAAAGTCGGCAGCCCGCGCGAAAAATCCTCTATGCTGAACTTAGAGAACACCGCCACGCCGTTGTAAGACTTTTGCCCAAAGACCTTTATGTTATAGCCCAGGTGTTCGAAGATTATATGCGGAAATTGTTCGTCTTGCGCCTTGACTTCCTGGATCAGAATGACATCCGGGCGGGCGGCCTGCATCCAGTTGATAAAGTTCTCTGCGTGCGCGCGGATAGAGTTTATATTAAAAGTCGCAATTTTCATTTTTATCATCCATAAGTTCCCCTTCATTGAAGGGGTGTCGCCGCAGGCGACGGGGTAGTTTAGCCACATTTTGGCAAGCAGTGCGGTTATATGTGGTTAAACCACCCCGGCACTTCGTGCCACCCCTCCAACGGAGGGGAATTTTATTTTTATTCTACACACTTTATTCCCCCCACTCCACACTTTTTTTTACGCGGCGTTTGTGATATAATGTTGGTAATATGAAGATATTGAAACACCAATTTTTATGGTTTTCTGCTGCTTTGCTTGCGCTTGCATTGCCCGCGGCGTCCGAGCCTCGGCCAGATTTGGCGGACAATGAAGAAATAATTATTGATGAAGAAATTTATACCGAAGAATCAGAAACCCCGGCGGAACAGGGCGCGCGTCCAGTTATGGCATCTGCACCGGGAATGGTTCGTACGGGAACTCGGTCGGTTCGTGCTGGCGCAGCACCTGTGGCGGGTGCGATGACGCAGCAGCAGGGCAGGGGCGTTGTCAGCCGCCAGCCGGGAAATTTACAGCCTGCATTTAATAGTGGGCGCGTGGTCAGCGGGCGAAGTGCGGTGAATACGGGTCAGGTGAATGCGAATACAGCGCAAAGGTCGGCAACGACATCTCGTCCGACTGCGAATGCAGCAACCCCAAGATCTGGCGAAATTCATAGCCGCACTACTGGGCGGACTGGTGCGGTTCAAACGGCACCTGCGGCTGATTCTGCGCGGACAATTTCTGCGCGGACACCTGGAACTACGGCAAGTGGTGTGAATACTGCGCGCGCATCGGTTATTACTTCGGTGAACAAGGCGTCTCCGGCGGCGGCGCGGCGGTCAAACAATACGGCGCGTAATGCTACGGCGGATGTGGTTGATCCTTCGGTGGAAAAGTATTCCAAGATGCGCCAGGAAGTCGAAAATCTAAAAACCGAAATGAACATTAATAATGACAAGGCAGAGGTTTATGCCCAGGTTTATGATAATTGCGAGGCGCGGTTCTTCGGATGTATGGATGACATTTGCGAACGGGTCAGCGATGAGATGGGTCGTTGCGCTTGTTCGCCGAATGCGGATACATATAAAGAAAATGCAGAGGCGTTAAAGCAGGCGAAGATTGACTTGCAGGATACGGTTCAGAATATCCAGTATTTGGGATTGACGGCAGAGGAAGTTAATTCGCTGTTCACAATTACCGAGGCCGAAGGCGCCTTAGAGGCGAATCAGTTTGGCGGCGGCGACCAGTCGGAATTGAAAAAAATGATTATGGGGATTCGTGATAACATTCCGGACATAAATAATCTCAGTTCTACCAGCAGCGGGATATTGACATCTTCGACTGGTTGGAATTTGGACGCAGATTTTTCGATTATGACGGATATGAATTCGTTCACATTTGGTAATGTAAAGGGCAATCAGTTCAATGACATTTCTGGTATGACTGGCGGCGATTTGTATAAAAGCGCGAAGAATGTGTGTCAAACCATTATGAACGAATGCAAAAAGAATAAGGTTGATGTGGACTTGATGCAGGCGAAATATGATGTAGAGGTTGGCAAGGCCTGCGTAGATTATAAAGGTATGTTAGAGGATCAGACGCAGTCATTAAAAACCTTGAACAGGAATGCGAAGTATATGTTGGAACGCGCAAGATTTTCCGTGCATCAGAACAAGAACGCGTTGGATTTGAAGGGTTGCGTGCTGGAAATTGATAAATGTATGCAAGATGATTTCGTATGCGGTAAGGATTATAAGAAATGCCTCGATCCGACTGGTCAGTATATTTCAGTGGATAGCAAGGTTGTTCCCGGCGCAGATTTGCCTGTTGGCCAGATAAGGTTGTGGGGCGCACGGAAAAGCGCAGTTAATTATAGCGAACTTGCGGGTCTTGGTGCCACTTCTAAAGATATAGTGTCTGTGAATGGTGCGGCGGGATCTACTAATTACTTGGTTAATATGCTTACCTCCAAGGTGGGCGAGATTGATAAACTGACGGGTAATGCGACCAGTGGATATTGCGCGGGTGTTATGAGGCAGTGTCAGCGGTTCAGTTATGATTCGAATGCACAGTATAATTCGAATAATCTTGTGATTAAGAATTATGTATATATGGCATTGCCAAAGATTATGTCGGCACAGGATACGATGATAAGCAATTATCGGACGCAGTGCACAACGGACTTAAAGCAGTGTTATCAGACGCAGTTGTTGACTTTCAATACTGGGCAGTATTATGGCGGACAAATAAACGGCAGCCAGTTGACCTGGGCGCATCTGAATTCAGCATTGTATGCGTGTGATAATATAGGGCTTTCGTGCGCGTTCACTGTATTTAGCGGCGCGGATAATTTAGGAGAAACCGATAGCAGCGCGACAGCGAAGCAATGTCCGAGATATATAAAATGCGATGCAGAAAAAGGAACCTGTGATAATAAAGCAACCTTTGATGCCGATGGTTCTGCCCAAATATGTTCTAGAAGTATGATGATTAATTTGATTCAGGGCTTGTTGCAGTGTAATGGAACTTATCCAAAGACTTGGGAACCTGATAATAATGCTGTTTGCAAATAATTTATAGCGGGTAAAATTCGACCAGTTCCCCTTCAAAAGAGGGGAACTTTTTCGCCTTTGACAAATCCGTGTCGGTGCGTCATAATCCCTCTGTCTAGCGAAACCGAAAGAAGGAAAATTATGAATATGTATTTGTTTTTGGACGCAGCCGTCCAAGAAACGCCTAACAGCATCTTTATCGCCCGCGAAGGTATTACCTATGTGGACTTTATGGAACTGGTCAAGGCGCGGGCGGTTGCTCTCCGTAAGTTGGGCGTTAAATCTGGCGACAATGTCGGGGTTTTATCGCACAATATCAAAGAATTCCCGCAGACGCTGTTTGCGTTGTGGGGCTTGGGCGCGCGCGCGCTTATGTTGGATACGAACCTGACAAAGTTCGAATATGACAATATGACCGAACGCGCGGACACGAAACTGATAGTATGCGAAAAGGGCTTTATCTATAATTCCGATCGCTTGAAGTTTTATGATATTAAAACGCCAGAAGTCGTGAACCAGGAAAGTTATGAATTCGTCCCGGCCGAAGTCGGCATGAATGACATCGCAACCCTTTCATTCACTTCGGGATCAACCGGCATTCCAAAGGTTGTGCCATTGACGCATTCCAATTTAATTGAAACTGCGCGTTCATTGAATGATATGAAAGAATTTCTGCACAAGGGCGATATGTTCTATGGCTTTTTGCCGATGTATCATGTATTCGGCTTTGCTGTGGAAATTTTGGCGTCCATTTGGTATCGCGGATCTGTGCTGTTGCAGCCGACCTTGAATCCAAAGGAAATTTCGTCCGATTTGGAAAATTTCAAGCCGCATATTTTGCCGGCTGTTCCGCGCTTGTTTGAAGTCTTCCGCAATAAAATCATAGATAGTTTCAAGGCGAAACATTTATGGTGGTTTGCGGGATTCGTATTGCGCCGTCAGAATACTCTGAAATGGCTTGGGCTTGGATTCTTGGTGAAAAAGATTCAAGACCCGGTGCATCAGAAATTCGGCGGGCGCGTGCGTCTTCTTATCGCAGGTGGCGCAGCAACCAAGCCGGAAGTGGAACGATTCTATCAACGATTCGGGTTTGAATTTATACAGGGTTATGGATTGACCGAAACCGTTGGACCAATCTGCCTCAGTTATCCTGTTCCGGGACGCTTGCCGTTTGCTATTGGCAGCACCCTGTCCAATAACGAATACGAAATCCGCGACAAGAATGCTGATGGCGCGGGCGTATTGTGGCTGAAAGGCACCAGCGTGTTCTGCGGCTATCTGAATAACGAAGCGGCGAATAAAGAATCGTTTGATGATCGTGGATTCTTTAATACGGGCGACCTTGTTACATTGGATCGGAACGGCGAATTGCATTTCCACGGGCGCAAGAAACTGGTTATCGTTTTGGATAGCGGCAAGAATGTTTATCCTGACGAATTGGAAGGCCTGTTTATGCAAATACCCGGCGTAAAAAATGTTGCGGTGTTCGAGCATAAGATAAAGGACAAAACCGTTACTTATGGCGTGTTCCAAGTGGAAGAGGGCATAAAGATAGATGAGCTTGAAAAGGGCATAAAAAAGCAGAATTCCAAATTGGCATCGTATAAGTGGTGTTCACACTTTGCGATGACGACCGAGGATTTGCCGCTGACATCTACGACCAAGGTAAAGCATCACGAAGTCAAGAAGTTGCTTGATTCCGGCTCTTACCCGATTCGTAAAGAGTAATAAAATAAAATGTCATCCCGGGGCTTGACCCCGGGATCTTGCCTTTAATAACCTTGACATTTTCCCGTCAGCCCTTTATCATCCCAAGACTTATGGCGAATGTAGCTCAGTTGGTTAGAGCGCGGGTTTGTGGTACCTGAGGTCGCGGGTTCGAGTCCCGTCCTTCGCCCCATTTTTCTTGACTTTTCGCCAGTTCCATTATAAAATCCCCCCAATCGCTAGGCAATCAGACCCGATTAACCGATTTGCGCCCTATGGTGGCAGACGGGATAAGGTGCCTGTTAAACGCCCGGCTTAACTAAAAACCATAGGAAGAAAAAATGGCAGGCAAACGCCTTAATGCAAAAAAGAAAATAGATCGTCGCTGGGGTATAAACCTTTGGGGGCGCGCAAACTCATCATTTAACACTCGCAAGTATAAGCCGGGTCAGCACGGGCCGACCGCTCGCACTGGCGGAACTGGCAGCGATTATGGCCGTCAGTTAAAAGCCAAGCAAATCCTGAAAGGTTATTATGGCAATATCGGCGAAAAGAAATTCCGCAGTTATTATTTAGAGGCGAATAACGCAAAGGGTGATACCGGCGCGAATATCATAGGCCTGTTGGAATCGCGCTTGGATGCGGTTGTGTATCGCGCGAAATTCGCGCCGACCGTTTTCGCGGCGCGTCAGTTGGTCAGCCACGGACATATTTTGGTCAACGATAAACGTGTGAAAATTTCGTCTTATTCAGTAAAGCCGGAAGATGTCATATCCATTTCGGAAAAGGCAAAACAGATGCCATTGGTCGTAACAGCATTGGAAAGCCCGGAACGCGACTTTTGCGACTATGTCCAGGTTGATCCGATGGCGTTCACTGCGAAATTCGTGCGCCGTCCTGCATTGGAAGATGTTCCATATGCGGTTCAAATGCACCCGGAATTGGTCGTCGAATACTATTCAAGATAATAAACAAATGTCATCCCGGGGCTTGACCCCGGGATCTTGCCTATAAGAGGTCTCCGATGAAATACATTGCAAATGAAATTCGTAATGGTTGGGTTATATCGCATAACAGCCGCCGCTTTGTGATAACTGGATTTACAAAGGTAAAGCCCGGCAAGGGCGGCGCGTTTGTGCAGGCGGAAATGCGCGATATTGACAGCGGAACAAAAGGAAACGAGCGATTCCGCGCGGAAGATACGATTGAAAAGTTGATGGCAGAGGATATAAAGGCTCAGTTCTTGTATTCCGATGCGGACGAATCGTATTTTATGAATTTGGATAGTTATGAGCAGTTCACATTGCCGAACGATAATCTTGGAGACCAGACTAAGTTCCTCGCGCCGGAAATGGAAGTGGTGGCGAGTTTCATAGAGGGTTCGCCGATGTCCATAACCCTGCCGAAAAATGTGGTGGCGGTGGTTGCAGAAACAGAGCCTGCATTAAAGGGGCAAACTGCATCCGGCAGCGGCAAGCCCGCGACATTGGATAATGGGGTTCGCGTTTCTGTTCCGACCTTTATAGAGCAGGGCGAGCGGATTGTGGTCAATACTGAAACATATGAATATGTAGAAAGAGCAAAATAATAAAATGCACGAACGCACACTTGTAATCTTGAAACCTGATGCAATCGCCCGCGGACTGGCCGGGAAAATAATTACAGCAATTGAAGATTGCGGACTGAAAATAACTGACGCAAAATTAATGACCGCATCGCGTTTGACTGCCGAACAACATTATAACGGATCACAGGAATTCTTGAATGCACTTGGGGTCAAGGCGATTGAAAATGCCAAGTCAAAGGGCGAAGACATAATCAAAAAATTCGGCACGGAAAATCCCGCGCAGATTGGCGCAATGATTCGCACTCGCATATTGAATTATATAACCGAAGGCCCTGTTATGCCGATGATTGCAGAGGGCAATGACGCGGTTCGTGTGGTTCGGAAATTGATTGGCGCAACAAATCCTGTGGATGCCGATCCGTCAACCATACGCGGCAAGTATTGCACGGATTCGCTGGAATTATCCAGCCGCGAGGGGCGTGCGACCCGGAACTTGGTTCACGCATCCGGCAATGTCGCCGAAGCCGCCGCCGAAATCCCCATTTGGTTTTAGGGTCAAAATAATGGCTGAAATCAACTACTTATTCAGGGGGGCGATATAGAAGACTTGGCGCAAAACTAATATGCGCCTTTATTCCATTCGGGTCGTTGCGGCGTAGTGTCCGCGACATTTTAATTTTTGGCATAATAAATTATATAAAATTTTTTCGCGCGGCTAAACGCGCAGAACACAAACTTAAATTTCCACATAAACTTTCCATTGTTGCCATCGCAAAAAACGAAGGCGCAAATTTTCAGGAATGGATTGAATATCATCGCATTGTTGGCGTTGAAAAATTTTATATTTACGATAATGAATCCACTGACGATACGAAAAAAGTTCTTGAACCATATATAAAATCCGGCGTGGTGGAATACACTTATTTCCCTGGGCAGAAAATGCAAAAGCCTGCTTATGCAGATGGGCTTAAAAAATGCAGATTTGATACGAAGTGGGTCGCGCTCATAGACCTAGATGAATTTATTGTCCCGATAAAGCACGAAAAAATTTCCGATTATTTGGACGAACTTCCCGATGATGTGGGATGCGTTATGGTACCTTGGATTACATATGGATCCAGCGGACATCAAGCCAGACCAATCGGATTGGTTATTGAAAGTTATAAAATGCGTAGTGCGGATTTCAAGTTGGGAAATCTCGCGGCGGACAAGCAGTGTAAAAGCATTATTAATCCTCGGTTTGCTATTCGATTGAACGGCGTGCATATAGGCAGCAGCATATTGAAAAAGATACGAAGTGATGTGTTAAGGTGCAATCATTATTACAGCAAATCGTGGGAAGAATTCGCTGCTCGCCGATCTAGGGGTGATGTTAGGTTTGGCAATAATTATGCCCAAGCGACTTTCAACAAAGATTTATTTGATCGTATAAACAGGGATAATTTTTATGACCCAATTATGGATAAATACATCCCGCAATTAAAAACCATTTGAAAACTCACTTATACATTGATATAATTCGCATTATGAAAATAATAGTCAGTTTAACATCATTCCCGGCGGCGATTCCGTTTGCGGTGAACGCGATAAAAAGCATTATGAACCAAAGCGTTCTGCCGGATAAAATCGTTTTGTATCTGACGGCGGAACAATTCCCCGA
Organism: Rickettsiales bacterium; assembly: GCA_031283185.1. Taxonomy (GTDB): domain Bacteria; phylum Pseudomonadota; class Alphaproteobacteria; order Rs-D84; family Rs-D84; genus WQXN01. The sequence continues at coordinate 106,015 of JAITCH010000010.1, forward strand.
TAAAAAACTTCCAGCAGAATTGTTGAATTTAGTAGAATCATCTTCGCTGTTCGAAATCCGTTTTTATTCAGAAAATATTCGTTCATATACGAAACTGATTCCCGCGCTGAAAGACTTCCCGGATGACATAATCATAACGATTGATGACGATATAAATTATCCGCGTGATTTGATAAAGAAATTGTTGCGCGCGCATAAAAAATATCCGAATGCGATTGTGGCGCATCGGGTTCGCCGAGTGCGATGGGATGCTGATGGAAATTTGCTGCCTTATAAGAAATGGGGTCGCTATATGCGATTAAGGTATTATTTATGGTCGTGCCGTCCACGCCTTTGCAATTTGTTGACTGGTGTGGGTGGGGTGTTGTATCCGCCGCACTCCTTGCCGCCCGAGGCGAGCGATGCCGGAACATTTATGAAACTTGCGCCGACTACGGACGACATATGGTTTTGGTTGATGGCGGCCAAGACAGGAACCGGGACTGCCCCGGTCAGATGGGGATTTGTAAATCAACTGGGTGATATGCACAAGCCAAGGGATATAACATTAAGTTCGGTTAATATAAAAAGCGCGGTGGATGTGAACCGAGAGAATGCCGAAAAGATAATCGCACATTATAAAATCAAAACCCCTATCAAATAAAATTCCCCTCCAAGGTGGAGGGGTGGTGGCGTAGCCGCCGGGGTGGTTGGTGCTTAAAAATTCCACGAAACTCCTAATGCATAAAAGTCATATACATAATTCATATCGCCAGTGTCGCCGTTGGAAAAATGTTGCATTATTAATTCCAAGTTCCAAGAATCTGTCATACGCCATCCGGCAACCATTTTGAAAGGCAGAATGAATTTTGTGTTCAGGCGAGCGTTCTGTTTCCCTTGAATGGCGATACCGATTCCGGCACCAAGATATGTGCGTTGGGTCAGTGCGAATCCGACTTCTTGGGTCAGCACGGCGATTTCATTGCCATATTCTTGCCAGTCGGTGTGTCCAGTCCAAACGGCGTGCTTGCCGTAGTTGTGATGACCGAATCCCAGGGTTTTGGTGAAGCCGATTGTTTGCCGACCTGGCAGACGAAAGAAGGTGTTTGGTTGGCTGTATGAAGCGGCAATCATATAATATGGAACCGGGACATCCAGGTGTTTGAAGAGGATGAGTTCGGCGGAGTCAAAGCCTTGCCCAATGGCGAGTCCCAGTTGATTTTGTTTATCGCCAAAGAAAGGATTGAATTTCGTCCCTTCGGTTTCCGCGTTTGCTGCGCCGCATAAAATTGCAAAACATAAAATTATTTTCTTAATCATCTTGGTTGTCCTGCGAATAATTGTTGAATGATTTGTTTTGGTAAAGACATAAAGATTTGCCGATTGGTATCCGGGTCTGTGAAATATATGTCTAACATACTATGTTTATCTTCAAACTTGGCGAATGCGATGTTGCCTTGCCGGGACACGGGCTGTTTTTTAGATATTCTTCTAATTGATATTGGTATATTTTCTAATACTGGCATAATATTATATTCCTTTTTTGTTTAGTGTGGTATTGATAACTAAAAATGTTTTTTAGAAAATAGCCTGCCATTTCCAGTTTTCAAATATGCCTCAAATTTTTCTGCCTTGTCTCTATTTTCAAATGCAAAATAGTTTTTAATTTTCCAAGGCTTGAATTTGTTTGTATGTATTGAGCATCCTTTGTTATGTTCATTAAGTCGTTTTTTCAGGTCGTCAGTTTGTCCCACATAAAATCTGTCTGGATTGCTTATGCTTTGTAAGATATATACATAAAACATATTTAATCCCTAATTGCCCGCTTTCGTCCTTCGGACGATAGCGCGGCATCCGCTTCTCTAACACTCCGCCGCGATTGTGCCCAATCGCGCCGTAGCGTAAGCGAAGGCGGATGGTTGGGGCAACTGGATTCGAACCAATATAGTCAGAATCAGAATCTGAAGTCCTACCATTAGACGATGCCCCAAGGTTTGGGAATAATACCCCCGCGCTTGCATATTTGCAACATAAAAAAATTCCCCGCCAAGGGTGGCGGGGTGTCTGCGAAGCAGACGGTGTGGTTCGTTAAAAATTTACTTCTTTTTCCGTTTTGGCATTGCCAAAACCACCAATAGCAACACGCCCAAAACGCCGAGTATCACATACAGATACCCGTATCCATTTTGTTTTTCAATTACAACTTTTTCGGCTTTGGCGCGGGCTGTCCGTTCAGCATTTTCCTTGCGGACTGCGACTGGATTTGCCGCGAGGCGCGCAGAATTTGCGGCGACAGATTCGGTTTCAATTTCATTCAGTCCATCGTTCAAAGCATCGCGGTATTCTTTTTCAGTTGTGCCCTTGCCGAATCCTTGAAAGCATTTGTCGCCGATGACCATAAGGGGGACGCCGAACGAGTCCAACTTGCACTTTTTGATCTGCCGTTCAAATGCGCCGCGGTTTGACGGCTCGCCGACATTTTTCTTGTTGAATTGAACGAAGGGATATTCAATGACAAGTGTTTCGTCAATGAATTCCATCGCGTGGTGGCAGTGCGGGCAGGTAGTCATATAGAATAGGGTGGCGTCCTTGGCGGCGACTGCGGGCAAGGCGAGAATTGCGAATGCGAATAATAATATCTTTTTCATAATGTGTCCTTTTTTGTTTATTGGGGCATTATAAGAATAATGGGGTAGGGCGGTCAACCATTAAAACTCCATCAACCTCACTTGCCCGGGGTTGTATTGGGACGGCGGAGTGCTGAAAAGCCAATACATTCCAACGAGGAATACTGCACTGACGCCGATGGCAATTACGGCATTATCTTTAATCCAACTGCTTTTTTGTGATTTGGGTTTATATGCTGTTGTTTGAGGGCAGTAGTAAATGTCCCCATTTTTTTCGGAGCATTGAACATAATTGGTTAGTGGAGTATTACATTGAACTTTGTCTGGCTGTTGACCCGGCGCGGTGGGAACCATGCAGTAATTAACGGCATTTGCAGGGGGGGGCGTGAACACCGATATAAGTCCGAAAACCGATAAAATTGCTAATAATTTCTTCATAAATGAACTTTCTCATAAATGTCGGTATAGAGTCAATACAAAAATTGCCCGCCACCCCTTTCCTCTTGACAAAACGCAAATACTCGCTACAATCCCGCTTATGATAAAAAAGACTCCGACTATTTTAATGCGATTTAACCGCTGGCGCGATATAGACGAATGCCTAACCGACACGCATTTCTTTGACCCGAAATATCCGTCCATTGGAAAGGATATTTTGGTGGTTGGTGGTGGCGACAGCACATATAGCACATTCGGATATTTTGATTTTAATTGGACGAATATAGACCTGAACATCCCGGACGGATATTTCCAAATACCTTGGGTCAAAAGTATCAGGGCTGATTTCATAACGCATTTGGAATTTAATCCTACCGGGTATGACGAGATTTTGTCCTGGTATGCTTTGCCGTTGTATTCGCCAACTTTTGCATCTGCGTGGTATTTTTATCTGAAAGCGATGAGTCTTTTGCGTCCCGGCGGACGGCTGCGTGTGGGCGGTGTGCGCCCCGAAGATTATGCGGAATCCAGGAATTCATACCTAAGGAATTCGGATGCGCCGGAAAAGATTGTTCGTGCGCGGCAAGGGGCGTTGGCGACCCTTGCGAATTGGGGTGCAGAGGTCAAGGAATATAAATATGCGGAAATTATCACGAAACCCCGGTCGGCATCGCTCTTTAACCACCAGGTTGACGGCGAACTTGGTCGTATGCGGCTTCATATCGCGGATTATAAATTGCAGGTCAAATAGCCCAACAAATTTCCACTTGACAAAATAAATGTCTGTTCTATAATACGCCTAACAATCGCAACCAAGGAGCGACCAAAAATGATGATACAAGAAATAACAAGATATATATTAGTCCCTAGCCAAATTCTGGTCATCGGTCCTGACGGACAGAAAACCTTGGACGGCAATAGTCAATATTATCATCTGCCGGAATACCAGTTTGATAAATACGATAATGATCTTATACAAAACAAGTTCAACGCGATTGTCAAATTGGGGAAAGAATATAAGATAAATATCGGTCAGTTCGCGCTCTTCCCGGTGAAATATGAAACAAAAGGGTGTGACCGATGCGTGGGCTTGGATATTCCAGAGGCATATGACTTTTCCAAGGCGAAAGAATGGTGTCGCGTGATGTGCGTGCCGTTAGAGGTCAGTGGTAAAGAACTAAAAGCACTAAAATCCGGTGCCTTGTTTGGCGGCTGCCACAGCTCGATTGACCGCTTTGCGAAGGACGCCGCCGTTGATTTTGTGAACGCTGTTGCGGACACGGATGAGACAGATTTCCGAAAAGCATTGCGCCTCGCTCTCGCGTTTGTGTCAAAAGCGAGATCGAAATAACGAGATAACAACCCTACGAAACCTAAATAATAAGGAATGTAAAATGATTTATAAGATAATATATGAATTTGGCTCGGTTGGGAGTCAGGAGCTTGACTTCGATGATGATCATTCAACTATGAGTATTGTCGGGCAGCAAATGCCATTTGATCCCGGGGATTTCCAGGACGCGGCGCGCTACTTCGGTAGAGATATTATGTCAAGCTTGATACAACAACGAATGAGATAACGGAAATCGGTTTGGGTGTGCGGGGGCTTTTGTGCCCCCGCCCTTTTTTTATTTGACATTCAATTGATTCCATTACAAGGTATGGCGCAAATTCTCCTCCTGTGGAGGAGTCCGGGCGAAGCCCGGGAGGTGGGTCTACCATTAATCCTTGGGCAACAAACAATGTCAATAGTTATTCAATACAATCCAAATCTTCGCAACAATGCAAAAGCATTACGCAAGGCGGGTATATTATCCGAAATCCTTCTATGGGATCAGATAAAGCGAGGTCAAATAAATGGTCTTGATTTTGACCGACAACGAATCATGGGAAATTATATAGTGGATTTCTGCTGCCCAGATACAGGTGTAGTTATAGAGATTGACGGACATTCGCATGACTTTAAGGAACTGCACGATACCAAGCGTGAGGAATATCTAAAAAGCCTGGGTCTTGAAACTATACATATCGCGGATATTGATGTTAAGCAAAGTTTAGATGGTGTTGTTGGAATGTTAAAGGCGCATCCATTTTTGCAAAATCCAATTAAAGATAGAAAATGTGTTTTTATACATAATTCTCCTCTTGTGAATTAGGATTTGGTAGTGTGGCACTGACTAAATTCTCCTCCTGTGGAGGAGTCCGGGCGAAGCCCGGGAGGTGGGTCTACCATATCTATGAAACGCAAGCCTAACCCGGAGACCCACCCCGTCCGCTTCGCGTCCACCCCTCCACCGGAGGGGAATTGGGCCCCGGAACGAGTTGGATTTCAAGTGGCAACGCAGAAATCTTAAGAGTTCCAGGCGAACATCCCTCAACATCCACCCGCTCCATAACCCCCTCGCGCGCCACAATAACTTTCCGCTTGACAAAACTAATTAATGGGGTATAATGACCCGGTCAATAACCCAAAAGGGGGAGAAAATGGCAACTTTTACAGAAACAGAATTGATTCTGGAATGGGAATATAACGAAGAATATCAGTATGCATTTGAACGAATTCGGGAATACAACGCGTCCGAGCAGGGCGGCGAAAAACTTAAGGCTGATGAACGGCACGATTTGTTGGAACAAATCGCAAAAATGCAGGAAATTGACCTTCGTCGCTATAAAATGGCTATGATCGGCAAGTTTTATGTGGAATTAAAGGGGGCGTTGGAAGAAGTTATAGATGCCCGCCTTGCAATTCGTGGCGCAAGCGCGATTTTGGGGGCTGCAACCAAGCCGGATGATGTCGCGCGAGAGGTTGTATCGCGCCGCGCTGTTGATATTACCCGCAAATTGGATAAAAACGAGCGGGAATTGGCGAAAAAAATAGCAGAATACTTGTCAGGCCTTGCGCGGTAATAGGGGCTTGACGATTTAACCCGGGCAATATATAATGCCCCGGCAAAACAAAGGAAACGAAGTGATATATTTAGAAGAACATTATAGCAACGCGACTAAGTGGATTGCGTTTTATCAGTACATTACCTGGGTCAAAAAGTTAAATTTGACTGCCGAAGAATTGGCGGATTATGACAATCTGACTAACATTGTGGATAATTGTCCGGCCGCAACTCGGCAAGAGGCTTTTCGTGAGCACGAAGACGCGTTTCATGGCTATTCGGACGAGGATTTAAAGCGCGAGCGGTTTTTGCGGCAGAAATTTATTGGGATTTCTGAGACATTGAAGACGATGCCGGAAACTCAGCGTAGATTGGCAAACTCAAGGTCGCCTGAATCGCAGGCTCAGGCTGCGGCGATGATCCGGGAGATGGCGGAACTTGAAAAAACGCGCGATGGCTTGTTGAAAGAGTTAAATTCTTTGTGCGTCGCCACCCACGCCGCCCAGACCTGGTAAAAATAAAAATTTCCGCCCCCGATTCCGGGGGCAGGAAAATTATTTACTTCAACACTTTCTCAATTTCATCCGCAGTCAGGGTTTCGCGTTTCAGTAGTGCCTCGGCCAATTTTTTCATCTTTGGCTTGTTCTTGCCTAAAACTGCGCTGGCAATTTTATATGCCGAATCAATAAGCGACTTTATTTCCGCATCCACCAGTTCGGCAGTTTTATCCGACACATTTTCGCGCCGGGTTTGGATCCCCCACCCGCCCATTGTTTCATTGACGGCAATCATACCCAGTTTCGGCGACAATCCCGCGCTGACAACGGCGTGCCGCGCCAGATTGGTCGCGGCGGCAATGTCGGCGGTCGCGCCGGTGGTGATTTTGTCTTTGCCGATGAATATTTCTTCGCTTGCCCGTCCGGCCATATAAATCGCCAAATTCGCACGAATTTCGGCTAAATTCATAGAGTTCTTGTCATCAACCGGCAGATGCTGCACCATCCCGAGTGCCCGTCCGCGCGGGATGATTGTGGCTTTCAGAATCGGGTCGGAAACGCCCTTGAAATGCACGGACAGCATTGCGTGGCCGGCTTCGTGATAAGCGGCAATTTTGCGGTCATTTTCGGACATCCGCATTGATTTTTCCGGCCCCATCAGGACTTTGTCGCGCGCCATATCCAAATCCGCGGCGGACACAGCGGTTGACTTGCGCCGGACGGCGATTAACGCGGCTTCATTCATAAGATTTTCCAATTCCGCGCCGGAAAATCCGGGTGTTCCGCGTGCGGCAATATCTAGGTCAACTGACTTGTCCAACTTTAATTTCGCAGCATAAATTTTCAGAATATCTAACCGACCCGACCGATTCGGCAGGTCAATATGCACTTGGCGATCAAATCGCCCCGGGCGAAGTAACGCGCCGTCCAGTATGTCAGGGCGATTGGTTGCGGCGATTACGATTACGCCGGAGTTGTTGGCAAATCCGTCCATTTCAATCAGCAGTTGGTTCAGGGTTTGTTCGCGGTCGTGGTCGGACATTGAACCCTTGCCGCGCTTTTGTCCGATTGCGTCAATTTCGTCTATGAACAGGATGCAGGGCGAGTTGGACTTTGCCAGTTTGAACAGGTCGCGGACTTTGCTGACCCCCAGGCCGACCAGGATGCCGGAAAATTCAGAGCCGGAAGACGCAAAGAACGGAACTTTTGCCTCGCCGGCGATTGCGCGTGCGAGCAAGGTTTTGCCAGTGCCGGGCGCGCCGGATAACAGGACGCCGCGGGGTAGTCTTGCCCCCAGTTTTGTGAAATCTGACGGCTTTTTAAGGAAATCTATCAGTTCCTCAACTTCTTTTTTTGCATCATCAATGCCCGCTACATCCTTGAAAGTAGTCGCTTTTTTCTTTTTCTCGCCATTTGCGCGCATAACTACCATTTGTGGCATTCCGGGGATTCCGCCGCCTGCCATCATTTTTGGCCCCCGCAGTATCAGATATATGAACAGGATACCGATGATAAGCGGGAAAAACATAGCCACTTTCTCCCAAAAACTGGTGGACGAATCGATTGATATTGATACGCCGGACTTGCCCAACTGGGTCAGGGTGGCGGGGTCATAAATTATTTCAGCATTGTAAGTTCCGCCGTCTGTCAGATCGCCGGTTGCTTCGTTTGCGCGGATTGTGGCTGTCTTGATTTTACCTGCGGACGCGGCATCCATAAAGCCGGTAAAGTTCATCTCTGTGGTCTTTGGGGCTTCAACTTTCGCCGGGCTAGATTTACTGCCGATATATATGTCCCGCGCGGCGAGTGCTGCGATTATGATGAACAGCAGTAAAAATTTATTTGCCTTAAACTTTTTCATTTTCAATCCTTATAATGTTTCCTTTTCTTTTCACGATGCAATGCGCGAGGGTTATGGTAGCATCCTTTTCCAATTCTTTCAATGCCCGTTGCACGGAATCAAGTCGTGGGGGGTATGCGTCCCCGCCGACCTGCTGTAAAATGCGGCTGAAAAATTTCAACTTCATTTCCTCTGGCAGGTTTTCAAGCGTTGAATAATTGCCGTCAAAATTTAATAATAATTTTTCAATCTCGCCTTCGGACGCATCGCGCGCGCGCGCCAACGAAGAAATTGCCAACAACAATCGCTCGTCCGAAATCCCTAACTTTTCCGCCAATATCCCGCGATTTTTCCGAACACGAACGCGCAGAAATTGTTCGTCGTCATTCATCGGGTCGTCAACAAAATCAACCGAATTTTTAACACACCAATCACGAAGTTCCGCACGGCGCACTTCCAGCAGCGGACGCGCGATTGTGATTCCGCCGCGCTCTGAAATTGGGCGAAGTCCGCCAAGTCCAAACAGACCTGATCCGCGTCCCAGGTTCATTAAAAAGGTTTCAATGTTGTCATCGGCGTGATGTGCGGTCATAAGAATTCCGATGTTGTTCGCCCGGCAAAAATCAAGCATCAAATTGTATCGCGCTTCACGCGCGGCTTCTTCAACGCCGGTGTCGGGCTTGTCGCCGACCCATTTTAATGTGTGATGTTCCAACCCCAATTTTTTCGCAACGCGTCCGACCATTTCTGCTTCTGCCGCGCTCTCATTCCGTAATCCGTGGTCAATGGTCAAAACTACGGGCTTGTAATCCGCGCACCAATGCATCAAAGCCATACTATCTGCGCCGCCGGAAACAGCGACAGCGATGCGCGCCTTGGGCAGTGCATTTATAAATGAAGTGAACTTATTATTCATAGTCTGAAAGTATTAGCACCCTTTGATTGGAATTTCAATGTCAAATATGGTATAGTTTGTTATTGAAACAGGGAGCGGATTATGGCGGACAAAAGGTCAATGGCTGTGTATTGCGGGCATAAGATGGGTGGCAGTCCAGAGTATAAAAAGGATGCCGAGCGTCTAGGCACGCTGATGGCGAAAAATTGTATTCGTCTGGTGTATGGCGGCGGGTCGCTGGGCTTGATGGGCGTGGTGGCTGGCGCGGCGAAAAAGGCCAAGGGCGAAGTTATCGGCATTACGACTCAGCATGTTATAAATTTGCAAGAGCCATTGTTGGAAGGCATAGAGTTCGAGATAAAGGGCGGTCTGTCAGAGCGCAAGCGCAGGATGTTTGAATTGTCCGATGCGTTTTGCATTTTGCCTGGCGGACTTGGGACGCTGGACGAGTTGGTAGAAATTATGGTTATGCAACAGGTGCATGAAAGCAGTTTGCCGATATATTTTCTAAATACGAACGGCTATTGGAACATAATGGGGCGGGTGATGGGGCATATGCAGCGGGAAGGTTTTCTAAGTGATTTAACACAATTTAATATGCATATTATGGACACGCCCGAAGACATAATTAAAACCTATAAATCCCGTTTCTGGACAGACTAGCAACTAATTCCCCTAAGCGGGCGGGGTAGTTTTTCAATCAAGAATATCTTCCGATTTTATTTGCGCGTTGTGTGTGCGTAAATAATATAATGAAAAAATTATTATTTCTTATCTGCACTTTACACTTTCCATTCTCCGCCTTGGGTGCGAATCCTATGCTTGGGGACAATCAGAATTCCATCCGCATTGAAGGCGTGAATATGGTTGATTGGTATGCGCGGGACATTCGGGTTTTTTATCTCAGTTATGCACAGCCGAATATTTTTTTTCGTTTGCCTGGTCAGCGGAATTTACAAATGGTTTATATCAGCGGTCGGACGAAATATAGCCCGGAATACAGACCTGGGCGATTGCATTCTGTGCAAATGGTGAATGGAGAAACTAGTCGGGATGTATCGCAATTTGCGTGGGGCTTGACGCAGGATGTGGTGTTTTTATCTGGCTGGGGATTTTATATGGGCGCGGGGATTGGGCCTTTTGTAAAGGAGTATAAAAATGATTATATCGGGACAAAGTTCATAATGGGCGAGCGTTTTTTTGCAGGTTATAGATTGAATAATAGTTTCAATTTGGAATTGGTGGCGCACCATTTTTCCAATGGACATCTCAGCGCGATGAACAAGGGTCTGGACGGCTTTGGTCTTGGCATTGCCTGGAATTTTTAAGGAGTAAAAACAAATGAGAAAAAACATACTTATACTTTTGGCTGCGATGCTGATAATTGGTGTTGCATCGGTGGCGCGCGGGGCGCGGGAAAATCCATTGTTTGGGGATACGCAAAGCCAGTTTGGACTTAATGCGGGACATGGTGTTGGCGGCGGGAATATCTGGCGGATGGTTCCGTTTAACGATTGGCGCATAGAGCCGTTTGGAGCGTATTGGGCGGAATATAGCCAGCCGTTCGAGTTTTTTCGTCTTCCTGCGCGGCAGACTTTGCACGCGGGGATGTTCGCTGGGTATGAAGATATGTCCCGGAATTATACCGAGCCATTTTTAGGTCTTTCGTGGGATGTAGTGCCGCTTAGTTGGCGCGGAGCGTATGTTGGCGCGGGGCTTGGGGTTTATATAAAGCCGACTTTTCGTGGGCGTCAGGATTCGTTGTTGATGTTCGGGGAGAAGTTGTTTGCTGGGTATAGGATAAGCGCGGCGTGGTCGGTAGAATTATGGACGCGGCATTTTGATAGTGGTGGATTGACACCGATTAATGGGGGCTATAATTTCTTTGGTCTGTCTGCATTGTATAACTTTTAATTTGTCTTTTTTTATGATATAATACCCGTGAGAGAGAAGTAGGAAACTGCTCATAAAGGAACATATTATGCTTAAATTTGCTAAAATTTTTGGTGCTGTGTGTGGGGTGCTTGTTGTTGCTGGTGGCGCGAATGCTGCTGCGACAGAGGCTGATTCTTCGGAACAGGTTATACAGACCACGGGCGGCGCGCAGAATATCGTAATTAGGGTCAAGGTTCGTTCAAAGTCGTCAGAATCTGGCACGGCGACCACTGCGGGCACTGCGGCGGCATCGTCAAAGCCTGTGCGTCGTAAGTTGAAATCTGGACCAGATAAATGGATTTATGAAAAGCCGAAACCGGTAGAGGTAAAGCAGGATGTGATAATTGACGGCAAGAATTCGGCAAAGAATTATGAATATGATTTAGAGCCGATTGATTGGGAGGATGACGAACAGGAATTGCCACCTTCTCCAAAGCCGAGGGCAGTGGGCGAATGGCGGACGATAAGTGTAGATACGAATTTGGCGAATCCGTTTTTCCAACCACAGCAGGGCAGATTTACATTTGATATAGATGCGAGACAGACAAATCATTCATTCAAATTCAAGGTTAAGGATGCTTATACGCCTAGTGTAGTGTATCCAGCGGGCGCTTCTAGTGTGAATTTGGAAGGTAAAAAGTTTGGTTTTGATAATACTCAATCTCAGTATTTGGGACGAATTACATATGGTATTACAGATGCGTTAGAGATAAATGGAACGGTCGCTGGTTATGATCAGAGGTTTGTGTATCAAAATCGTTCGTTTGCTCTTGATTCAACCTTGGCGTTGGCAAATCCGCCGCATGATCTTACGAATGCTGGCAGTGGGTTGGAATCATGGGGGCTTGGTGTTGCGTGGCGCGTATATGATTATAACGAAGTTTTGTTCCAGGTGCGCGGTGAATACAGGCAGTTGCAGTATGAAAAAGCATCCGAGGTTCATCTTGGTGTGCAGGGCGGTATCGTTAATGGGCGCAGCACATTTTATGGACGATTGGGTCTGTATTTGTGGAATAATGAACTGGATGGATATGGATATGGGTTTGGATATGGGGCTACGGATTTTCCAGAAAACTTGTGGGAAAAGGTGTTGTTTGAAACTGACAACAAGCATCCGATTTATGTGGAGGGGACAGCCGGTATCTTTACTGCGTTGAACGATAGTGTGTCGCTGGATGTCAATACCAGTTTGGCAGATTTAAGTTGGCGTAGTGTTTGGAGCATTGGCAGTCAGTTGGCGTTCCAGCCTGTGGATGCATTTATGTTTATGCTATACGGGAGTTATAATCTGTATGATAGTTCCGCTGGTGTCAGCACTTCTCCCGATGATAATCAGTTAGTGTTATGGTCAAATATGTCTCCGCAGTATGGTTCTGACCGGGTTGGTTTCCGTCCTGTGAGCGGCATCAATGTTTCCGCCCCGCGCGAATTCACCTTCGGAGCCGGAATAAAGGTCTTGTTCTAATAGCGGCGGGTGGGGGTCTCCCGACCCCCACCCGAACATTTTACAAAAATTGCTTTTGCAATTTTTGTCATTCCCGCGAAGGCGGGAATCTCAGATTGTAAAATGCAAAATAAAAAGAAACAAATGAAAAAACTATTAACAATTTTCACTATCGCCACATTATCCACTCTGTCGGCACACGCAGAACGCGCATTTACTACCGACCCATTTGATCCATTGTGGCTGGGGCTGAAAGGTGTGGTGCTGGCGGAAACTGGCGCGGATATTTATAAATCAACGATCAGCGTGCCTGTGCGCGCCCAGTGGTCTGTGGTGGATGATTTTGCAATTGAAGTAGATGTGAATGGCCAGGCGGACTTCAACAATCCGAATAGCGGCGTGTCGAATCTTGGCCTTAACGCATATTATAGAATTTCCGAAGGCAAAATGATATTTGATATGGTTGGCGGATTCCGGCTTGGACGGGAAAATAGTCGTGTTGCGATGTATCGGGACGACATATATACTTTTGGTATGCGTATAGGAACTGTTCGGAACAAGATAACGCTTTCTATGGATGTTCTAACGAATTGGGCGTTTAACGGGAATTATAGTTATGCTCAGTTAAACTTGGTTCCGAATGTGTATATTCGCCTAGACGAAGATTGGAAATTAGGCGCTTATGCGGATGTCAAAAAGGACACATATAATACTGGGCAGGAAGAGGTTCGCATAGGTGTTTTGGCGGTGAAACAATATGGCGCGACAAGTTATATGGGCGGCGCGGGATATGCTGTGAACGAGGCGAGTATTTACCTCCAAGCCCGCCTAGCCGTCCTGTTTTAATTAAAAAAGGAGAATCAAATGGCAATAAAGAAAAAGAAATCATCAGCAAAAAAGTCCCCATCAAAGGTCGTGCACTCAAAAGTCCCCTTCGCTGGCGAAGGGGTGGCGGGCTTTGCCCGCCGGGGTAGTGGTAATAATCTGTCAGCCGAATCGACCGGGTTTGTCCGTTTCGGGGACGCGCTGAACAACTTCTTCCGCGGATATTTTGATTGTTATGGCACGGCGACCCGCGCAGAATTTTGGTGGCCGGTTTTGGCTGTGGTTTTATTGGTGGGTTTGCCGTGGGCATTGCCAGGATTTATTTTGGCGATTATGGTTCCGTTTGTAATGGTTACGATTCGCCGTATGCACGACATTGGGAAATCTGGCTGGCATTATTACGGAATTGAAATTGGCTTTTTCGCGCTGTATCAAGTATTGACTGCGATTGCGACTAGCCTTGCGGATAAAGAGATGCGCCTGATAGGCGATCCGGAAGAATTGCACGAAGTTATTGTTCATACGGGGCTTAGCGGCTTTATTGATGCGTTTGCGCTTGTTATGATGTTGGTAGTCAGCGCATATCTGATTTCATTATTGATCCGCCCATCTCTTCTAACCGGCAATAAGTATCGCTAAGCCGATGCCGGGCGGGGTCTCCGAACCCCGCCCGGAACCATTTCCTCACCTTATTATTACGCTCCGAACTTACCCCTATTAATCGATCTGTATGTCAATGCCTCGGCAATATCTTCCATAATGATATTTTCTGCGCCACGCAAATCTGCAATCGTCCGTGCGATTCGTAATACGCGATTGTATCCGCGCGCTGACAGCGACATTTTTTCCGCCGCTAAATTTATAAAGTCGCGCAACTCTTGCGTCAATGCGGTGGCGGTTTCCAACTCGCGCCCGTCCAGCCGGGCATTCAGAATTTCGCGCCCGAAAAGTTTCACGCTTCGCGCGATCTGCCGTTCCCGCGCGGCGCAGGTGCGTGCCCGAATCGCTGCGGATGTTTCCTCGGGCGCGCTTTCTGTCCGCCCCAGTTCCCAAGGGTTCACCGAATCAACTTCAACATGCAAATCGATTCGATCCATTAGTGGTCCTGAAATTTTATTTTGATACGCCTCGGCACAGCGCGGTGCCTTGGAGCACGATAATTTTGCATTCCCCAGGTGTCCGCACGGGCAGGGATTCATTGCCGCAATAAGTTGAAATTGCGCGGGGTATGTTGCATTGCGTTTCGCGCGCGAAATGGTAATGCCGCCGGTTTCCATTGGCTGCCGTAAAATCTCTAATGCGCCGCGCTGAAATTCGGGCAGTTCGTCCAAAAATAACACGCCATTGTGCGCCAAAGAAATCTCGCCGGGCAGCGCGTTGGAACCGCCGCCGGACAGCGCGATTTGACTTGCGGTGTGGTGGACGGCGCGGAACGGACGGGCATTCATCAACCCGCCGCCTTTGAGGAGCCCCGCGACAGAATAGATGACCGAAGTATCTAAAACCTCGCGTTGCGTCATCGGCGGCAATATAGAGCCGAGGCGCGATGCGAGCATTGATTTACCCGCGCCCGGAGGGCCGACCATTAACATTGCGTGCCCGCCTGCCGCGGCGATTTCCAATGCCCGTTTTGCTGCCGCTTGCCCCTTTACTTCGGACATATCTGCCGAATCAGTTCCCCTCCGGTGGAGGGGTGCCGCCAAAGGCGGCGGGGTGGTCTCGGGCGCAGGCATTGGTTCATTATGTCTAAACCAATTCACCAAATCCAAAACATTTCCGGCGGCCAGGATATTTTTATTTCCCGCCCACTTGGCCTCGTCCATATTGTCAACGGGGCAAATGATGCCCAACCCTTGGTCGTTTGCCCAAATACTGGCGGGCAGGACGCCATTTGCCCGCAGGATTGTGCCGTCAAGGCCGACTTCGCCCATAATGACATATTTTGCCAGTTCTTCTTCTGGCAATACGCCCATCGCGGCGAGAACGGCGCATAGAATCGGCAGGTCAAAGTGCGCACCGGTCTTGGTCAGGTCGGCGGGCGCAAGGTTCACTACGACTTTCTTTGCGGGTATGGACAGGTTCATTGCCTTGAAGGCGGATTCAATGCGGGTGGATGCTTCTTTGACGGCGCGGTCGGCGAGCCCAACGATGAAGAATTTAACCATTCCGTGGGATATTTGCGCCTGTGCTTCGACGCGGGTTATTTCCAGTCCATTAAAAACGATAGTATTTATATTCGCCGTCATTTCTCTTTCCTTTTATACCCTGCCCCCTTGAGGGGCGGGGGAGGGGTGGGGGTTAAATTAATTCTAAAAATTTACCCTTTTTTATGATATACTACAAGTAATTAATGTAGAGGGGAATGTTATGCAAAAATTTATATTTGGAAGTTTGGCGGTTCTGTTCAGTGCATCTGCTGCGTCTGCGAATACATATTATAATCCTGGGAATGTGGGTCAGTATAACCAAGGTGGATTTATAGGGCAGGGTAATGCCAGTCAGCAGTATCAACCTCGCGGCGGCGGTTATCAGGGAAATTATCAAGGCGGTGGCTATCAGGGTGGCGGCTATCAGCCGCAACAGAATCAGCAATTTCGTCCTTATGGACAGGGCGCGCCCGGCGCGTATGGCCAGCAGAATCGCGGATACGGATATGGTCAACAGGGGCAGCAGTCTCGCGGACAGAAACCGCAGGCGAGCAAGGCGTTCGAGTTTGATGTGTTTGCGGGATATGAGGGCGCAGATTTTGGATTCAATATGAATAGTGCTGGGTCAGAGATTAGCTTTAATAATATCACTTGGCAAAAGATTGGCGCGGCGGGCAAGGGGACATTTGACTTGGGCGGCACGGCTGTGGAGATAAAGGGCGGATTGGAACTTGGCACGCAGGGCAAGTCCGGCACCGTTACGGACGATGATATGCAGAATGGAGGAATATGGAGTGGCTTTGTATATTTCTCAAATGGCGCGCAAGATCCTTCGCTTTTGAATTGGTCTAGTCTGGGCGGCGATAACGAATGGGTCAATTTTGGATCCACAGAATTGGCGTATGGCGTGGGCGAGCAGGGCAAAGGAAGTTCTCTTGGATTTTTTGCATCTGTTGGTCTGGCGAATGGTTGGACATTGGCGGATAATATAACTTTAAAGCCATCGGTTGGTTATAGATATGAAAGTTATAAATTGATTGGACAGAATGTTATAACGACATCGGTTCTTGCAATTTTGGGCGAAGGATATGACGAGCAGGGTGTTCCATATATGATGGGGGATTTGCAGGCGGTTGCTGATTTCTGTGGGAACGCGTCAAATGCTTGTGATGTTATGGTTGTTTTTGATAAGGATGACATACCTCATTTTGTCGGATTTGTTATGGGGCTAGACGATTATGACGAGCCGTGGTTTTTAACTTTGGCTTCGGCGCACGCATTGGATGGCATTACGCATAAGTATGATGTTGTTTGGGCGGGACCATTTATCGCAGCGGACATAGAGGCGAAGTTGATGCCAAAGATGACGGCGAATATGCGGATTGAAATAGGTTTCCCTGGATATTCGTCCGAGGCGGATCAGCCGTTCCGTAGTGATTTGGCGCATCCAGTGGCGTTTAGGGATTCTGCGGGAATGTTCAGCGGGATGCATTATGGGTTGATGTTGGGCTATACGGCGGCGATTACGGACGGGATGTCGGTTGGGTTAGATTGGAAATGGGATTATTATGAAGTTAAGGGTGCGGCGAGCGAGAGTTTCTATGCGCGTGGTTATCCTGCATATGAGGAACATGGTCCAAGCTTTAAGATTGATAATGAAGTGAATGCCCGGTATAAGCAGTCTGGCCTCCGCGCCACCCTCAAAATGAAATTCTAATTAAAATCCCCCTCCATTGGAGGGGAATTTTCTTCACTTTACACCCGACATTCTTTGTTCTATAATACCATGTCAAAGACAGAGGAATACAATGAAGTTCAAGTTATATATTATTATATTATGTGCATTTTTTGCAACTCCAACACTCGGGGCATCAGAACTTTCAGCCTCTCGCCAGGTTGAAATAACCGCGGCAAATTCGGTGGATGCAAAGAATCGCGCTGTGAATGATGCGCGCCAATCGTTGGTCAAAGAATTACTGCGCCGTAGTTCGTCTTCGGATGCCTCGCGGACAGAGGCCGCGCTGGAACGCCTGACCGATTCGGAAACTTCGGCACTTGTGCGATCGATGAGCATAGAGAACGAAAAGCGGTCGTCAAAGTCGTATGCGGCAAAGATAACGATAAATTTGGATGCCGAGGCGATGGCAGATTGGTTCGAGAATAGGAACTTGTCGTTTGCGCCGATTTTAGACGCGCAGGTTGGCTGGATGCCGGTTTATGTAAATGTGCCTAATGGGCTGAACCAGTGGATATGGTTTAATGCCAAGTTAAGGGATGCCAAGGTTCAGAATCGCGGGGGGTTTCAAGTATTGCAGATTGGCGGCGGTGTTATTTCCGGCCGGATTTCATCTGATAACGCGCATAAGTTTGCAAGTAATGTTCGTTCCATTGGCGCGAATGTTCAGAATGGCGGCACCCTTCGCATTTCATTACCACACGAATCAATGCAATAATGTCATTCCGGGGCTTGACCCCGGAATCTTGCCTTTTTCACTTGCATTTTGCTTAAAATATCTATAAAATACTCCAACATTCTTCGGAATGAAATAAACAGGCTAGGTTTTAGGTAGTCTTCACGATTGCCTTCCAGTGCCCCGATGGGGTTCCCGACCAGCCGAAGTCCAACTGGTAAAACAAAAGGAAAAAAGATGGCTTTACCGAAATTTACTATGAAACAACTGCTGGAAGCGGGTGTGCACTTTGGGCATCATACGCGCAGATTTGAACCGCTGATGACCCCGTATGTCTTTGGGATAAAGGATTCAATCCGTATAATTGACCTTAATAAGACTGCGCCGCTGCTCCACCGCGCTTTGACCGAACTGGAATCCGTTGCCGCAGCAGGCGGAAAAATTATGTTCATTGCGACCAAACCCCAGGCGCGTGAATTGGTCAAGGAAGCGGCCGAAAGATGCGGACAATTCTATGTCAACAGCCGCTGGCTGGGCGGAATGATGACGAATTGGGGCACGATTTCGCAATCCATTCGCCGGATGAAACATCTGGAAAAACAGATAGAAGACGGCGCGTCATTGGGTCTGACGAAAAAAGAAATTCTTAATATGACAAAGGAAGTTGAAAAACTTCGCGGCATATTCGGTGGAATTTTGGATATGCACGGCGTGCCGCAGGCAGTGGTTATTATTGATGTGCCGCATGAATATAATGCGGTAAAAGAAGCGGCGGTTTTGGGCATTCCTGCGATTGCGATTTGTGATACGAATGCGAATCCGTCATTGGTTGAATTCCCTGTGCCGGGCAATGACGATGCGGCGCGGGCGATTCGGTTGTATTGTGATTTGTTTTCGGACGCGATATTGTCGGGCATTGAAAAACGGCTTGCGGGCAAGGATGTGCAAAAGTCCAAGGGCGACATAGCCGCGGAAGAAGAGGACGAGTTGGAAGAAAAAGTTGTGGAAAGGGAATTGAAAGAAAAGTCCAAAACTTCCGAAGCGCGCGCTGTCCGCCGCGAGAAACTGGCCGAAAAAGCCGAAGAAAAATCCGCCGAATAATTAATAAGTCATCCCCCGGCTTGACCGGGGGATCTCGGCAAAATTAAAGGAATCTAAAATGTCAGAAATAACTTCAAATATGGTAAAGGAACTCCGCGAAAAGACTTTTGCGGGTATGATGGATTGCAAAAAGGCATTGACCGAAACGGGTGGAGATATGGCGGCGGCGGCGGATTGGCTGCGCGAAAAAGGCATATTGAAAGCGGCGAAAAAATCCGATCGCGTTGCGGCGGCGGGACTTGTCGCGGCCAAGGCCGAGGGGAAATTGGGCGTGTTGGTAGAGGTAAATTCCGAAACTGATTTCACTGCGAAAAACGGAATGTTCACAAAACTTGCGACTGATGTTTTGGACGCGGCATATGGGCACAAGGGCGACCTAGAAGCGACCCGGGCAAAGATGGCGGACGCGTTGACTGCGGCGGTTGCTACCATTGGCGAAAATATGGTTATTCGCCGTGCGGAAAAGATAGAGGCGGATTCGGTTCTGAAATATGTTCATAATTCTGTGGACGGCGGGACGCTTGGTCAGATTGGCGTGTTGGTCGGTTTGAATGGTGGGGATGAAGCGGCGCGGAAAGATTTGGGTCTGAAAATTGCGATGCATGTAGCGGCGGCCAAGCCGGACTTTTTGCGTGCTTCGGATGTCAAGCCCGAGGTTATAGAGAAAGAGAAAAAGTTCTTTATAGAGTCTGGCGCGACCAATGGCAAACCTGAACAAGTTGTGGCAAAAATGATAGAGGGTCGCATTAACAAATTCTTTGGCGAGGTTGCATTGGAAGAACAGGCGTTTGTAATGGAGCCCGAGAAAAAAGTGAAACAGGTTGCGGCAGAGCAGGGTATGACGATTGCGGGTTTCGCAAGATTCTTGCTTGGCGACGGCATTGAAAAGGTGCAAGAGAATTTGGCAGACGAAGTCGCCAAAACATTAGGCAATTAAAAAATAAAAAGGAAAACATTATGAAAAAGGGAATTCATCCAGAATATCATACGATAAAGGTTACGGCGGTAGACGGCAGCGTTATTGAAATGCACTCGACCGTTGCAAAGGATATAACACTTGATACGGATCCGTCGAATCATCCGGCTTGGACTGGGCAGCGGGCATCGGTTGAGCGTGGTCAGCGCGTGAATAAGTTCAAGGCGAAATTCGGCGACTTTAAGTTATAATCAAATAATTCCCCGCCAATGGTGGCGGGGTGGCACGAAGTGCCGGGGTGGTTAGAAAATGCTTACCGAAAAAGAACATCGTATAAAGGGCTCTGGCGAGTTAAACGAAATGTTTAACGCGCTAAGCCGGACTGCGACTGGAATCCAGCGCGACTTTGGCGAAATTGAAAGCCTGCAAAGTTCTATTAAGGGCGCGGCGGATTTCGTGGCCAAGGCGATAGAACGGGTCGAGGCGATGATATTGTCGGACTTGCAGTTAATTCGTCCGCAGGCTGGTATTACGACCACGAACGAATTCCGCGAAGGCGATGGTGTGGACGAATTTGTGTTGGGATTTTCCGGCGCGGGAAATTTCGTGCGCGGGAATCCGCATTTTGCGATTTCTTTGGCACTTAAACACGAAGGCGAAACTGCGATTGGCTTGATTTATTCGCCGATTGACGACAGATTGTATTTCGCGGAAAAGGGCAATGGCGCATTTATATTCGCTCCGTTTCATAGTCAACGGATGCGCGCTTCAACCCGCACCGAACCTACTGACCTTACAATTTATAAGTCATTCCCCGGCTTGACCGGGGAATCTCGGCCGCTAATATCGCAAATCCCAACCTCCAACCTTCGCATTTCCGGCTGCCCTGCGCTTGACCTGGCATATGTTGCATCGGGCAAGGCGGACATTGCGATTTTGGCGAATGACGGCATTTCCGAAATCTGTGCTGGTCAGTTATTGGTCGAAGAGGCGAATGGCTTTGTTGATTTCACCAACGGCGACATCCTTGCGGCATCTCTTTCCATAAAATCCTTTATATAATAGGATTATTAATGTTAAAAAAGTATTTTGGTTTGTTGGCTCCGTTGTTGGTGTTTTATCATCGCATTCGTGCGATATTAAAGTTGGGCATTCTCAGGTATTTGCGCGTGCGATTTTTGGGCGCGGACGGCATTGAAAAATTTCCATATTTTTTATCAGTGGTTGCTTGTGCCAAAAACGAAGGCCACGACTTTGCGGAATGGATTGAATATCATCGCATTGTCGGTGTGGAAAAGTTTTATATTTACGATAATGAAAGCACGGACGATACGCGTAAAATTTTGGAACCATATATAAAATCCGGGGTTGTAGAATACATTTATTGGCCTGGAAAAAAGCAGCAGTTGCCGATGTATAGGGACGGATTGCTTCGTGCGGAAAAGACCAGCCGTTGGGTTGCGGTTATTGATTTGGACGAATTTTTAGTGCCTGTTAAGGATGACAGCGTTTCGGACTTTTTACGCAAAGTTCCACGCGGTGTGAATAGTGTTTATTTAGGCTGGCGGAGTTTTTCATCCAATGGGCATATTACACGCCCTGTTGGCTTGGTAATTGAAAATTATACGAAATTTTCTATTGGTTGGCAGGCCGGGACTGGTAAAAGCATTGTTAATCCGCGCGCGGTGGTTGGGGTATCGAATCCGCATATATTTAATTTAGGACGCGGGCGGCATACGAATGAAAAGTTTCGGACGATTCATTTTTGGGATTGGAATGGAAAAATATCTCTAAGCAATCAGTTGAAGTTGTCGGCGGATGATATCCGGGTGAATCATTATCATACGAAGTCCCGGGAAGAATTTCTGGCCAAGGGCGGGCGTGGCCGGGCGAGTGTTCGTAGCGGCGGGGTAAAGTATAGGTTCAGCATAGACAGGTGGAATCTTCTTGAACAGCAGCCGACTATGCCGGATGATTCTATAAATCGTTTTATTCCTGCCATTAAAAAACGGATGCAATAAATCCCTTGCAATTTTCGCCAGCGCATATATAATGCACCATTCCTGCTCGCGGCACGACCGCGGGCTAATAACCCAAAGGAGAGCCGAAATGGCATTTTATGAAAGCGTCATAGTTTTCAGACAAGACTTGAATGACGCGCAAGTTCGTGAGAAAGCGGACAAATTTGAGAAAATTATCAAAGAGTTGAGCGGCTCGGTTTCTGCAAAGGAATTCTGGGGCTTGCGGACGCTTGCGTATATTATTCGCAAGAACAAAAGGGCGCATTATGTTATGTTTGGGACTTCGTTGCCTGGCGCGCAGCTAGCGGAGTTCGAGCGCAAAATGAGAATTGATGAAGATGTGATTCGGTTCTTGAATGTGCGCGTTGAAAAGTTGGCCAAGGGCCCGAGCATTATGATGAAAAGTTCAGAGGAGGCATAATTATGGCAGTCCGCACAGCAGTTTATAGAAAAAAGTCCAACCCGTTAAAGGGCAAGGCGATTGATTACAAAGACAAGAATCTTTTAGAGCGTTATATCTCCGAACGCGGGAAGATTATTCCCAGCCGGATTAGCGGCGTATCGCAGAAAGATCAGCGGGAATTAGCGCAGGCGATTAAACGCGCGCGTCATTTGGGCTTGATCCCATTCGTCAGAAATAACATAGGATAATTGAAATGAGAATAATACTAAACGAAAAGATATTAAAACTTGGCGGCATTGGCGACATCGTTGCGGTGGCGTCGGGCTTTGCGCGGAATTACTTGTTGCCGCGCGGCAAGGCGGTTCGTTATTCCAAAGATAGCGCGGCTGCATTTGAGGGCAAGCGCAAGGAATTAGAGGCGCGGCACGCGGACTTGAAAAAGATTGCTGAAAAAGATTCGTCCAAGGTTTCTGGTGCCAAGATCAGGATGATTCGTCAGGCGGGCGATACGGGGCATTTGTATGGCTCGGTTTCCAGCCGTGATATTGCTCGCGCATTGAATGACGCGGTGGGTGTAGAATTGGAAAGCACTCGGATTATGCTTGGGAATCCTATAAAATCGGTTGGAACATTTGATGTATCGGTGCAGTTGCACCCGGATGTTATTGTGCCGGTCAAAGTGTATGTAGCGCAGACGGATGAAGAAATTGATGCGTTGATTGCGGGCAAACCGATTGTGGCCAAGGACGAAGAAAAGCCAACGGAATCGGACGAGCCGGTTGTAGCGATTGATGAAGAGTATAAACCAAAACCGAAACGCACAAAGAAAGCGGCGACCGAAGAAAAAACCGAAGAATAAAATAATAAAGTCATCCCCGCGAAGGCGGGGATCTCAAATTGTATTAAAGTTGTCGGGCTTCGCTCGACACTATTCTATTTCCCCAACCCTTTCAGTTTGTTGTTCAGGTCTTTAATGGAATCTTCCAGGCGGTTTTTGTCGCGTTCCAGATTGTGCAATTCTTGTCTGTCTTCACTAACGCT
This sequence comes from Rickettsiales bacterium, assembly GCA_031283185.1. Classification (GTDB taxonomy): domain Bacteria; phylum Pseudomonadota; class Alphaproteobacteria; order Rs-D84; family Rs-D84; genus WQXN01. Next base: position 129,423 of record JAITCH010000010.1, read on the forward strand.
TTCGAATCGTTGGTTGATATGGATATAATCAATAACTCCGTTGATGCACTTTTTAATGCGGACAAGTTCTTTTTCACCCTTTTCGATTTGGCGTTGAAGTTTCGCGCGTTCTTTTTCATATTCCGGGGAAAAGCGAAGTTCCAATTGCGTGTAATATGTTTTTTCCAAATCCTTTGCGGCTGCGATCATAAGTTTCAAGGTTCGTTCTGCTATTTCGCGTTCTATCGGATGGGATTTTGGGTGGCCAAGGATGGCGAGGGAATTGACCAAACTTTTCTGGTCATCCTCGTCTAGATATTTGTAAAGTTCTTCCATTCGCGTATCCATACCAAGATTATAGCAATAAACTCCAATTTGTCAAGTTATAAATAAAAAATAGCACTCAAAAAATCTTAGGTTAATCGCAACGCCGAGGATAGAACACCCAATACCGAGGAAACCCGACCTGCGGTGGACTGGATGTCCATAAAGTGTCGGGTTTTCGAAGTGTAGTGGGTGTTATAGACCGGCGGGATGAGAAAATTAACCTTAGATTTTTTGTCATTTTTATGATATACTGCTTAAAATAACCATATGAGGGAGAAATGATTATGATTAAGAGATTTATGCTTGTTTTAGCGTTGCCTGTGGCCTTGGCGGCTTGCACGGATGGCAATGGGCGACTTGGGGAAGAGCGTTTAGGCGAATACGCGTCTTCGTATGACACTCCGGCGGGATATTTGCTGGAACGCGCGCCGAATTATCATATTGGTGCGGAGTATAAGATCGAAGGGACGACCTATATCCCGGCTGAAAATATGAATTATAATGAAACGGGCTTGGCGGGGATTATCCCGACCGAAATGAACGGCAAATTGACTGCGAACGGCGAAGTTTATAGCAGTGATAAGTTATTTGCGACTCATAAGACCTTGCCGTTGCCGACGATTGTAAAGATAACGAATTTGAATAACGGGGCGAGCATTATTGCGCGCGTGAACAATCGGGGGCCTTTTGTAAATGGGCGGAGTATGGATGTATCTTCTGCGGTTGCGTCTAAACTTGGTATGACTGGGCCTACGAATGTGCAGATTGTTGTGCAGCGGTCAGAGTCAGAGCAAGTGCGTGATTTAACGACTGGCGGAGGGTCTTCGGATTCGGCGTTTGCTGGGGAAACGGGGCCATATTCTGTGCAGGTTGGGGCATTTTATTCGCGTGAGAGTGCGGATGCGGTTGCCGGACGCATAAAGAATATAGGTAATGTCAAAGTTATTGAAGAAGGCGGAATGTATAAGGTTCGCGTAGTGGATCTCAGCACTGGTCGGGCCAAGGATGTTTTGAATGGGGTTCGGTCAGAGAATCCCGCGCCGGGTCTGCTTGAAAACGGCCGTTGGATTAACGCCGACAGCATATAAAAGTGCTTTGATATAATAATAAGCCGGGCGGGGTCTCCGAACCCCGCCCGGAACTATTTTATCAACTTTACATTTTCATTTTTCGGACTTATAATGCCTCAAACCCAAGGCAAACAAATGAAAAACATATTTATATTATTACTTATTTGCACTCTGCACTTTCCAATATCCACTTTGGCTGCGGATCCTCAGTTTTCGACTCGCGCGAAATCGGCATATATAATGGATTATGATTCCGAGGCTGAGATTTGGTCGCGCGACGCGGATGAATTATTGCCGCCGTCATCGATGATAAAGTTGATGACGCTTGCGGTGGTGTTTGACGCGATTAAGGATGGCAGCCTTAAACTAGGGGACAAGTTATCGGTGTCGGAAAATGCGGATCATAAAAATCCGATTTGGACGCAAGCGTCAAAAGTTTGTTTGGTAGCGGGACAGGATATTTCGGTTCGGGATGCGATATTGGGGGTTATTGTTGTGTCTGGCGGTGATGCGTCTGTGGTCTTGGCAGAGCGGTTGGCAGGGACAGAGGGCGACTTCACGATTATGATGCAGCGGAAGGCGCGCGCATTGGGAATGGACAAATCAAGTTTTGCTAATGTGTCTGGTTTGCCCGCACGGGATAATCTGATGACTGCGCGGGAATTGGGTGTTTTGGCCGAGAATATGATAAGGGATTATCCTGATATGTATCCGATGTTTGCGACTCGGCGGTTTGAGTATAATGATTTCAAGGATGGCTGGTGCAAGACTTGGGGTGATTTGCATCGCGTGAATTATAATAAGTTATTGTTTATGATGGGCGGTGCGGACGGAATGAAGACGGGTCATACGGACACTGGCGGCTTTGGAATGGTGGCGAGTGCAAAGCGCGGGACGCGGAGGTTGATTGGCATAGTGAATGGTTTGCGTGTCAAGAATCACGATGCATTGGCATCCGAGATGAAACGGATGTTGGAATGGGGATTTGCGAATACGACCACGAGGGTGTTTTTCAAGGAAGGGCAGGTTGTGGCGAAAATTCCAGTTTGGTATGGGCGTCAAAAGGTTGTAGAGGCTGCGCCGCAAAGGCCGGTTGCGGCGACCATTTTCAATGGCGGCAGCATTTCGGATGTGCAAGTTATTGCGAGATATAATGATCCGGTTTCTGCTCCGGTTAAAAAGGGCGATCGGGTTGGCGATGTTTTGGTAAAGCAGGGTGGCAAGGTTGTTGCGACTATTCCGTTGGTGGCGAAAAAGGATGTGAACAAGGCGCAGTTTTTTGGTCGGATGTTTATGAATATCGGGATAATTTTAGGGCAAAAGTAATGGCAAAAAAGGACGCGCCATCATTTGATATTTTGCAACCGATGCTTCGCGCGGATTTATTTGGGCACGCGGATGCGGAAAAAACTTTTTTAGATGCGTGGAATAATCGGGAAGTGCGTCCACTTCATCCGGCTTGGATTTTGACGGGCGCAAAGGGTATTGGCAAGGCGACATTGGCGCATCGCATCGCCCGTTTTATTTTTGCAAACTCTCAACTTTCTACTTTGGAAATTCCGGCGGATTCGCCGGAATTTCAGAGATATGCGGACGGCGGATATTCCGACTTGCAGATTTTATCCCTTGATACCGAGCCGGAAGAAAAGGCCAGCATTTCGGTAGATTCTGTGCGCCGGATGATAGATGGGCTTCGTATGTCAGCATCGGATGGCGGCTGGCGTGTGGTTATTATTGATAGCATTGATGATATGAATCGGAATGCGGCGAATTCGCTGTTAAAGATTTTGGAAGAGCCGCCTGCACAGACTTTATTTTTGATTGTGGCGCATAAATTGTCTGGTGTGTTGCCGACCATTAAATCGCGGTCTGCGGTTATTAGATTAAGGGCATTGCCGGACGCGGATGTGCGAAAATTGGTGTTTGACATTGTTGGGGACGGGGCGGATTTAGAACGGGTTTCGCGCGTTGCATCGGCGGCGGGCGGAAGTGTCGCCAAGGCTTTGAGCATAATGGGAAGTGCGGCGGATGATTTTCCAGACTTATTTGAAACGGCGCGGATTATATCGGATCCAACGGCAAAGTCGTCGCGTCTTTTGGAAATTTCCAAACATCTTTCTTCGTCCCCCGATTCGATGAATATATTATTGGATGTAATATATAATTTATCCATAACTCCACAATCCACACTTCACACTCCACATTTATCAGATTTATATTTCACTGCCGCATCGGAATTAGCATCGCAGCGAGCATTAAATTTAGAGGCGGATGCGACAGCATATAAAATTATAAGGGACATCAGGAAATGCTTATTGATACCCACTGCCATTTAGGGATGATGACCGATAATTCCCCTGACAACATTGTCGCAGATGCAGAATCTGCGGGTGTTGGCGCATTAATTTATTGCGCGGCTGATCCTGATTGCGCGCCGAAGATTTTAGAAGCGGTGGACAGGTTTGATAATGTATTTGGAATGCTTGGACTTCATCCCGAACACGCCGATAAAAATTCCACATTTCCACTATCCACTTTCCAATCTCAACTCTTAAATCCCAAAATAGTTGGCGTTGGTGAAATCGGTTTGGATTATCATTACGAAGGATATGATAAATCCGCACAACGCGCATTGTTTGAATCGCAATTAGAACTTGCGAAATCCGCGAACCTGCCCATAGCGGTGCATAGTAGGGATGCCGAGGACGACACTTATGACATTCTAAAAAATTATGATATTCGCGGGACGATGCATTGTTTTGGCGGGTCGTATGATTTTGCAAAAAAGATGTTGGATCTGGGTTTTTATATTTCCGCTAGCGGAATAATTACATTCAAGAATGCGGAAGCGTTGCGCGATGTATTTCGCCAGATTCCGTTGGACAGATTGTTGGTAGAAACGGACGCGCCATATTGTTCGCCGGTGCCGCATAGGGGCGAAACTTGCCGTCCTGCATTTGTGGTAGAAACTGCAAAATGCTTCGCCACAATGTATAACAAATCATTTGAAGAAATGTCAGAAATTTTAACTCGGAACACCTTAAATCTATACACAAAAATGCGGGGACATTATGCCTCGTGAAATAATTAAAACAGGACAGATTGCCGAAAATCGCAAAGCGCGGTTTGAGTATTCTATTAATGACACGATAGAGGCGGGCTTGGCTTTGACTGGGGCCGAGGTCAAGTCGTTGCGGTATGGTTTGGTGAATATATCGGACGGCTTTGTTCAGCATCGCGGCGATGAATTGATACTTGCGAATGTTAATATAGAGCCATTGAAGACGGCGAATAAAATTGTGAAATTTGATCCGCGCCGTTATCGCCAGTTGTTGTTGCATCGCGCGCAGATAAGGCGGATGGCGGGTCAGTTGAATGAAAAGGGCGCGACGATTGTGCCGTTGAAATTGTATTTTAATAATGATGGGCTGGCGAAAGTTTTGCTTGGGGTCGGCTTTGGAAAGAATAGGGCGGATAAGCGAGAGACAATAAAGAAACGCGAGTGGTCTAGAACCAAATCCCGCATAATGAAAAGGAAATAAAATGTTAACAACAGAAACGATAAACGCGGCCAAGGACAAGTCTGTGTTTATTTATATGGGCAGTATCAGCGATTGGGAAGTTGTCGCTCCGGCGGCGGATATGTTGGATAAATTCCAGATTCGATATTTCGCGGATGTGGTTTCGGCGCATAGAACGCCCAGTGATTTAGAGCCTTATGCAAGACTGGCCGAGGATAGCGGTGGTCAGGTTATAATTGCGGCGGCGGGCGGCGCGGCGCACTTGCCGGGAATGTTGGCATCGTATTCGGTATTGCCTGTGATTGGCGTGCCGGTCAAGCCGTCAAAGTTCACGGGCGAAGATTCGATATATTCTATATTGCAAATGCCTCCGGGAATTCCTGTTGGGACAATGGCATTGAACGGCGCGGCGAACGCGGCGATTTACGCGGCCGAGATTATTGGTGCGGGCGATAAGATGGTTCGCGCGCAATTGCGTGTGTATAAGAATGAATTAGAGGCCAAGGTTTCTGATATGCGCCAAACCCTCCGCACCACTCTTTCTCAAAGAGTGCGATAAGTCCCCTTCATTTCTTTTGTCATCCCCGCGGAGGCGGGGATCTCAAATTGTATAAAGCAAATAATTTTCTGTCCATCCACATATACACATTTCCATTTTTCACTTGACTTTTCAAGGGGGGGGGGTAGCCTACATAGGAAAGTATGCCCGTGGCGGAGCATATTCATAATCCTATAAAGCAAAGGCTTCCAAAATGAAAAAACTATCCATTTTAACAATCGCCGTTGTGGCATTGATTTCAACCGGCGCATTCGCAAAACCATCTTTCATAGATGATGACAATTCGCAATATGTTTCGGGCAAGATTGGGTTGTCTAGGTTTCAAGATCTCCCAGAGAAAACAGATAGTTTTGCATTTCAGCTTGCTTGGGGCACTTGGGAAGATGTTAGTGAAAGCATAACCCTCCGTGGCGAGTTGGAGTATTCCAATCAAGGTTATGAAGTATCAAACACAAGTGACACTTGGGCTCCTTATAATACTTGGACTAAAATTAGAGTCAACCAAAGCGTGAATACATTTCTTGCGAATGGTTATATTGACTTTATGAAAAATTATAAAGTGCAGCCGTATGTTGGTGCATCAGTTGGATCTGCGATAACCGCCATAATGACACATTCAGATATTAAGGTTCTGGTCAACGGAGGCCCAGATTGGACGCGCACCAAGGGAACAACTGGTAAAGTAGATATGTATTTGGCATACGGAGTTGGCGGCGGTGTGGCGATAAAAATCACTAAAAGTCTGAAAGCGGATGCTGGTGTTCGTATGATATTTATTGATGATACGGATTTCAGGTTCCTTAACGCGAGCCTTGGCCTGCGCTATAATTTCTAAATAAATAAAAGTCCCCTTCGCTGGCGAAGGGGTGGACTGCGAAGCAGGACGGGGTAGTGGTAATTTCACACTACCCCAAAATCTTCTTCACCTTGCTAATCAGCAAACCTTTCTCGGCATCGTTATCCTCGAAATAACCCTCAACTTTTCCAATCACTTCGCCCTCATTGAAAATCACTAACGCGGGCAGTTCCACTATGCCTAACTCTGCCAACAACTCATCGCCCGGATTCATCACCTTTATATGCGCGAAGTCGCGCCCGTCAAAAATCTCCCGCATTGGAATGCAGTTAATAAGGCAGCGGATTTTATCATCTGAATTAATTTCCATAACGCAAAGTCCCGAAATCGCCCGCGCCGCACTCAACGCATCCGCGCTTGCCGTCAGTTGGGTTAAAACCGCATCACCTGCATATCGGTCAACGAACAGGTCTTCCGCCCGGCGCGTATCGTCATCAAATTCTCGCCCGATTTCCGCGGCATCGGCATCCGTTCGCGCGAATCGAATCGCTTGCACGGCGCACATTTTGGCGCAAGCCCCGCATCCGATGCACTTATCCTCGTCATATAAAATTGTGGCGGTTGCATCGTCCCAATAAAGCGCGCCAGTTTTGCAGGCTTCAATTCCGCCGCACAAAGGCGAATTGTCGCATATTTTTTTATTAATTAGAACTTTTGGCATTTATGCTTCTCGCAATTACAACTCCGCCGACTGCAATCATAAACACGCATAATAATTGCCCCATCGTCAGCCCCCACGAAGTCAGGAATCCGATATGTGCATCCGGCTCGCGGAATTGTTCGGCGAATATGCGGAAGACGGCATAAATCGCGGCGAAACTGCCCGCGATAAATCCCGCGCGCGCGCGGCACCACTTGTTGCGATACATCCAGAGCATTATGCCGAACAGCACTGCGCCCTCTAAGAATGCTTCGTAAAGCGGCGAAGCGTGTCGGGCGATTTCCTGACCTGTGCCATTGAATATGATTCCAATCCGGCTTTCGGTTAGGCGTCCCATAACTTCCATATTTATAAAGTTTGCGATGCGCCCCAAGAACAGGCCGATTGGCGCGGCGACTGCGACCAAATCCATCAGCCGTAAAAACGATACTTTGCGAGCCCGCGCGAAGAGGTATGCGGCAATGACAACCCCGACAAGTCCGCCATGAAATGACATTCCGCCGTGCCATATTGCAAAAATTTCCAACGGGTTATAAAGGAAATATCCCGGATTATAAAGGAATACATACCCAAGCCGGCCGCCCAAGATTACACCGATGATCCCCCAGGTCATCGCATCGTCCCAGAATTTTTTATCGGGCGCGGCTTGCACCAGTTTGTATTTTGCATCTGTGCGCTTTATCAGCCAAAACCCGATCAGGAATGACGCGATATATGCCAGCGCATACCAACGAATATCCAACCCGAATATGCTGATCGCAACGGGCGATATAGGATTCATATATATTGCCATTTTTCTTTCCTTTAAGTTCTCCTCCATTGGAGGAGTCCCGGCGTAGCCGGGGAGGTGGTTTAGCCACCTTAAAGTTTGCAGTGTGGTTATATGTGGTTAAACCACCCCGTCTGCTTAGCAGCCACCCCTCCAACGGAGGGGAACTTTTTATTTCTTGATTTTCCGCTGTGATTATATAAGAATGAGCCGAACGAAATCAAAGGAAAAATACTATGGCTACAAAAAAGAAATCTGTCAAATCAGCAACGGCGCAGTCGCCGATGTCGTCTTATTTTAAGAAAGTGTTTTTAACTATGGCGGCGGCGGTTGGCATTACCGCGCTTACTTGCTTTGTTTCTATATTTACGCCATTGCGCGATGTTATATGGCCTGCGCTGATTGGCGCGAATGGTATGTCCGGGCTGTATTATATATTGGTGTTTGGCGGTTTGGGGCTGATTATATATGCTCAGGTGCGGATGTTCAGTATGTCGCGTTCGGCGGTGCTTGGGTGCCTGTTTGCGTATTCGGTGTTAATGGGTATTGTTATGATGCCGATGATATTGGTCGCGCTCAGCATTCATCCGGTTTTGATAATGAAGGCCTTTATAATTGCGGCGGCGATGTTGGCCTGTATGGCGTTGTTCGGATATAAGACAGAACAGGACTTGTCGTTTCTGCGCGTGTTTTTGCTGGCTGGAATGATTGGATTGATACTTGTTGGAATTGCCAGCATTATATGGCCGTTCGGCGGAACATTTGCGATGGTGGTCAGCGCGATTGGCGTGTTGGTGTTTGCATTGTTCACGGCGTATGATATGCAGTTCTTGAAGAGGGCGTTTCAGAGCGTTCCTGCGGAAGTCGCTGACAGATTGGTGTTGGCGGGCGCATTGCATATGTATATTAGTTTCATTGCGATGTTCCAGTATCTGTTGAATTTGATGGCCTTGTCCAGAAATTAATAAATAAAAAGGAAAACAAAATGAACTATGAAATAAACAAAGAAAAGTGTGTTGGATGCGGAACTTGTGCAAGCGTATGCCCAGTTGGCGCGATAAAGCAGGAAGAAGACGGCAAATATAAAATTGACGCGGATAAGTGCGTGGGTTGTGGCGGATGTGCCGCGATATGCCCAGTTTCCGCAGTTGCAGAGGCACAATAAATAAAATTCCCCGCCAAGGGTGGCGGGGTGGCTGCGAAGCAGCCGGGGTGGTTCGAAATAAAAATCGCTTGCATTGCAGGTTTTTATTCTATACTATTGCTTCTGACCAAAGACCAAAAAAGGAGAAATCTTATGGCAAAAAAAGCTGTTAAAAAACCCGCCGCGAAATCGGCGAAAGCGTTGAAGTCCGCTCCCGTCGCCGCACCGGTGGCAAAGACAGCGGCGGTGTCCCGTCCTACTTGCAATTGCAAAGGCGGCTGTGCAAAGAAAGTCTTGTTGTTCGTAATCGCATTTGCGTTGGGCTTCGGGGTTTGCTGCGCGTATAAAGGCTGCTGCAAAAAGAAATTCGGTGGCGTTAAGGGTGCTGAAATCGGCCGCGTCGCTATGTTTGACGAGAAAGGTTGCTTGAAAGATACAAGCAAACTGACTGCTGAACAGGTAGAAACCGCGAAAGACGAAAATGGCTGCATTAGCCGCGAGTCATTCAGGAACTTGTTCCCGAAACCGACTGCTGAGAATGCTGCTGCTGGAACGGATCGTCCGAAACCGCGTCGTCGCGTTCGCGCTGCTGCCCAGGCTCAGTAATCTGATTGTCATACCAATAGTATGTAATCACCCCGGCGCAAGCCGGGGTATTTGTATTAAAAAAGTCCCCTTCCGGGCGTTGGGGTGTCGCGCCGTAGCGAAGCGTAGGCGGACGGGGTAGTGGTCAATTAATTCATTGCAAACCTTAAATTTTGCGCCATAATCCATTTATGATGAAATTCGGCTTTATCGCTATTATTGGCCCGACTAATGCGGGCAAATCCACATTCTTGAACTCCATAATCGGGCGCAAGGTGTCGATTGTGTCGCATAAAGTCCAAACGACCCGCACGCGGATTCGCGCAGTGAAAATGGTGGATGACGCGCAGTTGGTGTTCGTTGATACGCCGGGGATTTTCCGTCCAGCGCGCCGCCTGGACAGGGCGATGGTGTCGGCGGCATATAGTGCATTTGGCGAGGCGGACGCGACCCTGTTGATGATTGACGCGACCCACGGCATTACGAAAAATGTGCGCGAGATAATAGAGCGGATAAAGACGCTTCCGAATATATTTGTGGCATTGAATAAGGTGGATTTGGTGGCAAAGGAAAAATTGTTGCCCATCGCCGCGGAACTGAACGAACTTGCCCCATTTTCAGAGATTTTTATGATCTCGGCATTAAAGGACAAGGGCGCGGAAAAAATGTTAAAATCCCTTGCCTCGGTTCTGCCGGATGGTCAGCATATGTTTCCCGAGGTTGATGCGGGCGATGTGCCGGACGCATTGTTTTTGTCGGAATTGACGCGGGAAAAAGTGTATAAATATCTGCACCAGGAATTGCCTTATCAGATCCATGTGAAAACGGAAAAGGCGGAATATGACCCCGAGGGTGTGTTGGAAATTTTCCAAACAATTTTGGTTGCCAAAGATTCGCAGAAAAGAATAGTGGTGGGGTCAGGCGGGTCAAAGTTGCAGCAGATTGGGACGGCGGCGCGGCGGGATATGCAGGAACAATGGGGTGTGAATGCACGCCTAAATCTATTCGTCAAAGTAGACGAGAATTGGCAATCTGATCCTGAAACTTATGAATCCCAGGGCTTGGAATTCAAGAAATAAAAAATGCAATTATCCGACTTTGATTTTGATTTGCCGCAGGAATTGATAGCATCGCGCCCATTGCCGAATCGCTCCGCCTCCCGGATGTTGGTTGTGGACACAGAGTGCAGGGATGACCATATAATCAATCTTCCGAATTTTTTGCGTCCTGGCGATGTGCTTGTGATAAATGATTCGCGGGTTATTCCTGCGCGTTTTGATGCAACTGCGACCGACGGGAAAACTTACGAAATAACATTGCATTCCGCGCAAAATGGCGCGTGGCTTGGTATGTGCCGTGGCAGCAACAAAATAAATATCGGCGATAAGTTAACACTTGGCGACGAAACAAAAATAGAAGTAGTCGGACGGGATGAAGACGGATCCTTGGAAATAAAATTTTTAACGAATGATGTATTTGCAACGCTTGACCGCGTTGGACATATTCCGTTGCCGCCGTATATGAAACGCGAAGACGATGCGGACGACCGCGAGCGTTATCAGACGATTTATGCCGACCCGGACAGGCAGGGGAGTTTCGCCGCGCCGACTGCCGGGTTGCACTTCACGCCGGAATTGATGGCGGCCGTTTTGGCATCCGGTGCGAAGATTGCGCGTATCACGCTCCATGTAGGCGCGGGGACATTTCTGCCTGTGCGAACGGACAATATAAGCAATCATAAAATGCACGCGGAATTCGGCGAAATTTCAGCAGAGGCAGCCGACCTTATTAACTCCGCCAAACGCGTTATTGCAGTTGGCACGACATCGCTTCGCCTGCTTGAATCCGCCACCTCGCCCCTCTCTCGCGTTAAACCTTTCTGTGGAACGACCGACATTTTTATAACGCCCGGCTATAAGTTTCGCACAGCAGATATTTTGCTGACGAATTTTCATCTGCCGAAATCCACATTGTTTATGTTGGTGTCGGCATTTGCGGGCGCGCCGGAAATGAAGGCCGCATACGCGCACGCAATCCGTGAAAAATATCGCTTTTTTTCATATGGCGATTGCTGTCTACTATATAAAAAAGAATTCCCCGCCAATGGTGGCGGGGTGGACTGCGAAGCAGGACGGGGTGGTTAGAATGTCTATTAAATTCAACTTGAAAACAACGGACGGCACGGCGCGCCGCGGCGAAGTTATTACCGCGCACGGGACATTCCAAACGCCTGCATTTATGGCGGTGGGCACGGCTGGAACCGTCAAGGCTTTGACGATGGAGCAAGTCGCCGCGACTGGCACCGAAATAATTCTTGGGAACACTTATCATTTGATGTTGCGCCCCGGCGGGGACTTGGTTGCCGACCAAGGCGGGCTGCATAAATTCACGGGCTGGGACAAGCCGATTTTGACGGACAGCGGCGGCTTTCAGGTTATGTCGCTTGACGCGCTTTGTAAAATGTCGGAACAGGGCGTAGAGTTTCAGTCGCATATAGACGGCGGGGTCAGGCACTTTTTAACGCCGGAAAAATCGGTGCAGATTCAGCATCAACTGGACAGCAATATAACGATGTGTTTGGACGAATGTATTCGTCTGCCCGCCGACCGAAAGAGGGTGGAAAAAAATGTGGATTTGGTTTCGCGTTGGGCAAGGCGGAGCAGGGACGCATTTATTGACCGACCGGGCTATGGAATTTTTGGAATTGTGCAGGGCGCGGATCAGCCCGACCTTAGGGCGCGTTCCGCTGTCGCGCTGATGGACATTGGCTTTGACGGATATGCGATTGGCGGCCTTGCCGTGGGCGAGCCGCAGTCAGTAATGTTTGAAACGATTGCGAAGACTGCGCCATTGTTGCCGAATGACCGCCCGCGATATTTAATGGGCGTCGGGACGCCGGTGGATATTTTGGGCGCGGTAGAGCGGGGCATAGATATGTTTGATTGTGTTATGCCGACCCGGGCTGGCCGGACGGCGCAGGCATTTACGCGCACCGGGACGCTTAATATGAAGAACGCGAAACACCGGGACGATTCGGCGCCCCTTGACCCGGAATGCGGTTGCCCGGCGTGCAAACTTTCCCGCGCGTATATTCATCATTTATCCAAGTGCGGCGAGATTCTGGGCGCGACCTTGCTGACGATGCACAATCTGTGGTTTTACCAGGATTTGATGCGGGACATCCGCGCATCAATAGAGCAGGGGCGGTTTATAGAGTTCCGAAACAAATTCCTTGCAAAATATACGGGCGAGGACTAGAATTTCACAACCAATAAAAGGAGGCCATAATGGCGAAAAAAGAAATAGAAGTTATTGATATGGGCGGCGCGAAAACCGTTGCGAAAAAAGCGTCTTTTGTAAAAAAGATTCAGATTGCATTCGGCGGATTTGCGATTCTGTGGATTCTGTTGTTTGCGATTACACCGCTTTATGTAAAGAATCATTATTCCACGCAGATTAAGAAATCGATTGTTGTCGGAATGTTTTATGATATGCAGCGTCAGATTGCAAAGCAGTATGAAAATATGCTTGCGATGATAAAGAAGAATGTGAATTTAGAAAAACCGATCAATGTTGCGATTGATAAATTGAAGGTTGCGGACAAGGGAACGGCGGCTGTTCAGCAGCAGACGGCCAAGGCGGACAAGGCGGTAAATAAATTGTCCAAATTCGGCATCAAGGCACCTGCATTGGATGCGGCGCAAAATGCTGTGGCCAAGGTTGATAACACGACTAATGTTGTGAATGCTCAACTTGATAAAATCCGTAATGAATTGACCAAAACGGCGCAGGCCGAGGTTGATAAAATGATTGATGAAGAGATTAGAAAGGTCGCAAACAAGGGTCTTGGTGGCCTGGGCGATACACTTTTGACCAATCACGGCATAAAGCATGTATATCCGTGGAACCCAGCCAGTTGGCCGGTTGCAGCGAAAATCTATGCGGACTTGGAACGCTCTTCAAGCGGCACTATAACGACATTGATGGGCACGGTTAATTCGTATTTCGGATATGTTGCGTGGGGCTTGGTATTTTTTGCGTGGTTGATTGGATTGATTGGGCTTATATATATAAAGACCAAGGTTTCGATGATCACAAAACCCTTCATCGTTTGCCCGAGATGCGGTAATACATTCTCGGACAGACGGACTGCTTTGGGTATCTTGAAAGTCTTCAAACCCTGGCAGTGGATCTAACCCCCAATTCCCCTCCAAGGGTGGAGGGGTGCCCGCAGGGCGGGGTGGTTCGATAAAATAAAACGGGAAGGGGTCTCCGAACCCCTTCCCGAAAAATTTAATAATAGATGCCGATGAAAAAATTATTTATATTTTTCATATTTCTAACTTTTAATGTTCACGCGGCGAATGACGCGGCGAAGATTCGTGCGGAACTTGCATCGGAACAGGCAAAGAGTAAAAAGTTAGACGCGCAAATTCGCGCATCGGATCGTGATATTGCGAATACTCAAAAAGAGTTGGTTCGCGTTGCGGATAAATTATCTTCATTGGAATCGGATCGGAACTCGTTAAAGCGCGATATGTCCGCGCTTGTGATAAAGGACGAGCGTTTGCAAAAAACGATTAGCGAGGGTCGTGCGCGTCTGACGGAATTAACGGCTGGGCTGTTGGAAATTGCGGCGGCTCCGGCGGACAGCGGGGACGGGGCGGAAGAATCGTTGGCTTCGGCGATATTATTGTCCGGCATTGCGGATTCGTTCGAGGCGGAATTGGCGGATAGTGCGCGTGCGGCGGCGGAATTGGCGGCGAATCGGCGCGAGATGGCGGCCAAGCAGCGGTCGTTGGAATTCGCGGCGGACAAAGCGGCGATGGAAAAGATGCGCCTTGATAAGTTGCTTGCATCGCGTGCGGCGCAGGGCGACCTGCTGGGGCGGAACAAGGCGGAGACGGACGCGCGCCTTAGGGCTTTGGCGGAAAGGGCAAAGAACATAGCGGACTTGTCCGATCAGATTCAGGAAGGCGAACGGCCGGAATTGACGGCGAAATCGAATCGGATGAGGTTGCCTGTGCGCGGGCAGTTGGTGCGGGTTTTCGGCGAAAAATCGCCGCTGGGGATAGTTTCGGACGGCTGGCATTTTACGACTTGGGGCGGCGAGACGATTGTTGCGCCGGACGATGCGCGTGTAGAATTTGCGGATAATTTTCGTGGCCGCAACAAGGTCTTGATTTTGAGTCATAAAAACGGGTATTATACGGTTCTGGCGCAACTGGACACATTGTTGGTCGCGCCGGGTCAGAATGTCTTGGCGGGCGAACCTGTGGGTCGTATGCCTTCTGGGCAGTCGGAGTTGTATTTAGAATTAAGGCGGGCGAAGTCTGCGGTTGACCCGTCCCGGTTATTTGATAAACCCAAAGGAAAAGGCTGGTCGATATGGTAAAAAATTTTTTAATAGCATTTATTGTTTTAACTTTAATATTTCCAGTGCTTGCGGCGGATAAAAAAGAAAAGGTAGAGCACCTTAATGAAGCGCAAATTTATGAATTGATGAAAAAGTTTTCGGATGTGTTCGAGATTATCCGCGAAGGATATGTTGAAGAGATAGATGAAAAGAAAGCATTGGAAGCGGCGATTAATGGGATGCTTACATCGCTTGATCCGCATTCTTCGTATTTGCCTGCGGAAGAATTAAAAAGTTTTTCGGACAAGGCCAAGGGTGAATTTGGCGGGCTTGGGATTCAGATAAATTCGGACAAGGGGGCGATTCGGGTTATTTCGCCGATGGACGGCACCCCGGCTGATCGGGCGGGCATAAAGGCGGGCGATTATATTACGCATATTAATGGCGAACAGGTCGGCGGGATTACGCTGAACGAAGCGGTGCGCCGTATGAAGGGCAAGCCCGGGACGAAGGTAAAATTAACGATTATGAAGGCATCTGGTGGTAAGCCGACTACGATTGAATTAAAACGCGCGATGATAAATGTCGAATCGATAAAGTCTGAAATGCGGGATGGCGTTGCGTATATTCGGATTTCGGATTTTGGCGCGAAAACGACCAAGGAATTGGACAGCACATTTGATAAATTGGAAAAGACAAAAGGCGGCGCGCCGTTCGGATATGTGTTGGACTTGCGGAATAATCCGGGCGGATATTTGACTGCGGCGATTAATGTATCGGATATGTTCTTGAATGAAGGGGATATAGTTTCGACCCGCGGCCGGGACAAGGATGACATAGATATAACGCGGGCTAAATCGGGGGACAAGGCCAAGGGGCGACCTGTTGTGGTGCTGATAAATTCGGGCTCGGCTTCGGCGGCAGAGATTGTGGCGGGTGCGTTGCAGGACAATCGCCGTGCGGTTGTTATGGGGACGAAGTCGTTTGGCAAGGGCAGCGTGCAGCAGCAGATGCCGCTTGGGGACGGGACGGCGATACATATAACGATTGCGCGGTATTATACGCCGTCTGGACGATCAATTCAGGCCGAGGGCATAGAGCCGGATGTAGAGGTTTTGCAGTCCAAGGTAGAGGTGTTAGAGTCCAAGAAAGATATATTTTCCGAGGCGACTTTGGCTGGCGCATTGGACAAGCCGGATAATTCCAAGGACGATGATGAAGACGGGCGGATTCGGCCAGGGGAAAAGAATGATTATCAGTTGACGCGTGCGATTGATATGGTTCGGGCTTTGGCGAAGTTAGACGGCCATATGCCTGATCTAAAAAAAGACGATAAAAAGAAGAAGAAATAAAAAATTCCCCTCCATTGGAGGGGTGCGCCCAAAGGGCGCGGGGTGGTTTAGCCACATTTCCAAATAAGCCCCCCCTTTTTTTATTGTCATTGCAAAATTCCCCGCCAATGGGTGGCGGGCAAAAATGGGGTGGGCTGCACAGCAGAGCCTCTTAACAAAAAGGACAAACAAAATGACAAGAACAATTTCAGACGGCAACCAGGCGGCGGCGGACATCGCATATAGATGTTCAGAATTCGCGGCAATTTACCCGATTACTCCCAGTTCCACTATGGGCGAACTTGCGGACGAATGGGCGTTCAAGCACAGGAAAAATTTATGGGGCGACATTCCGTCCATAATGGAAATGCAGTCCGAGGGCGGCGCGGCGGGCGCGCTTCACGGCGCATTGCAGATGGGTATGAAGTGCTCGACATTTACGGCATCCCAGGGCTTGCTGTTGATGATTCCGAATATGTATAAGATTGCAGGTGAACAGACCCCGTTTGTAATGCATGTGGCGGCGCGGGCTATTGCGGCGCAGGCGTTGTCTATATTTGGCGATCATTCGGATGTTATGTCGGTGCGTATGACGGGCTTTGCGATGTTGGCATCGGCGAATGTGCAGGAGGCTCACGATATGGCGGCGGTGGCGCACGCGGCGACATATACGGCGCGCGTTCCGTTTTTGCACTTTTTTGATGGGTTTAGAACCAGCCACGAAGAATCGCGTCTGGAATTAATTTCGGACGAGCAGTTATTGAACATTCTGCCAACTGCGGATATGGATGCGGCGCGGGCAAGGGGTATGTCGCCGGACAGGCCGACGATTCGCGGCACGGCGCAGAACCCGGATGTATTTTTTCAGGGGCGCGAGGCTGCAAACGGCTTGTATGCTGCTGTTCCGGGGATTGTTGAAGATGCGTTTCAGCGGATAAAAAAGGAAACCGGGCGCGAATATAAACTGGTGGAATACTTTGGCGACCCCCGTGCGGAAAATGTAATTGTGGCAATGGGTTCCGGGACAGAAACTATCATAGAAACGCTGGAACATTTGCCGGCCGGGGTTGGATTATTAAAAATCCGTTTATATAGACCATTTCCGACCGAGAGTTTTTTAAGTGCATTGCCGAAAACCACAAAGCGAATCGCTGTTCTTGATCGCACCAAAGAGTCCGGCTCCATCGGCGAACCATTATATCAAGATGTTGTTTCCGCATTATCCACTCTCAACTCTAAACTCTCTGTGTCCGGCGGCCGCTATGGCCTTGGCAGCAAAGAGTTCAAACCCCGCGATGTAAAGGCGATTGTAGAAAACCTAATGCGCGGCACATTGAAACATAATTTTGTTGTGGGTATAACTGACGACCTTTCTCACCTTTCGCTTGCCACCGATTCGGCTTTTGCGAATGACGATGCCGGGGTGAAATCGGCGATACTTTACGGCATTGGTTCGGACGGAACTGTTGGCGCGGTGAAAAACATAGTGAAAATTGTTGGCGATAATTCGGAACTCTACCCGCAAAGTTATGCGGTTTATGATTCCAAAAAATCTGGCGGTCTGACGGCCAGCCACTTGCGCTTTTCGGACAAACCGATTCGGTCGCAGTATCTGGTGGAATATGCAGATTTTATTGCGGTTTCGAATTACGCGATTGTGCGCCGTTTTGATGTGTTTGCGGGGCTGAAACCGGGCGGAACGATAATGATTAATACGACTCTTGCGCCGGACGAAGCTTTTGCGAATCTCCCGCGCGAGGTGCAGGATCACCTTATCAGAATGAGGGCAAAGGTTTATTTTCTGAATGCGGACAAGGGCGCGGCCGAACTGGGTCTTGGGCGCAGGATTAATACATTTATTCTTGTGAACTTTTTCAATCTGGCGAACATTATTGAACCGCAGGCGGCGATTGATTCGGCGAAATCCGCGATTGAAAAAACCTATGCGAAAAAGGGCGATGCTGTGGTGCAGATGAATCTGTCGGCGATTGACCGCGCGAAAGAGTTTTTGTATGAATTTACATTGCCGGGTGCGCCGTCAAATTTCGCGTCGGATTGGACACCGGCGATGACGGCTGATGCCCCGTTTGAGATTGCAGGCGTGCTTGGTGAGATTGCGGCAAATCGCGGGGACGCACTTCCGACATCGGCATTCAACCCGGACGGCCAGTTTGGCTGCGGGCAGTTCCCGACCGGGACTTCTAAATATGAAAAGCGTTGCATATCCGACCGTGCGCCAAAGTGGATTTCAGATAAATGTATTCAATGCGGCAAGTGCGCGGTTGCGTGTCCGCACGCGGTTATCAGGTTTAACGCGGCGCAGAAATTTGACGATGCGATTCCAAGCGTTCCGATGAAGACGCCGGAATTGGGCGCAGATATGCGATTCGCATTGACGATTTCTCCGTCCGATTGCACGGGCTGCGAAGTATGTGTCAAATCGTGTCCTACCAACGCGCTTGAAATGGCACCGACCGATTCGGCCGCGCAAACGGCATTTGATGCGGCGGTAAAATTGCCTGCATTTGACCGAACGAAATTGAATACGAATCTGCCGAAACATTTGGGGCTGTTAGAGAATTTATTCGAGTTTCCCGGTGCGTGCGGCGGCTGCGGCGAAACGCCGTATTTGCGGATGATTTCGCAGTTGTTCGGCGACAGGATGGTTGTGGCGAACGCGACTGGTTGTTCGTCCATTTACGGCGCGAATTTACCGACCACTCCTTACGCAAAGAACGCACAGGGCAGGGGACCTGCTTGGTCAAATTCGCTGTTCGAGGATAATGCGGAATATGGTTTGGGAATGCGCCTCGCGCTTGACCAGAAAAAGGTTATGCTCAGGTCTGCGATGTTCAAGTTAGGCCTGCCAAATGTAGAAGAAATGTTGGCGGAAACCAATCTGGAAAAACAGCGGGAATATGAAAAAATCCTGTCCGAAAATTTACCCGACCTTGCAGATGCAGTGGTTGATAAATCGGTGTGGATTATTGGCGGGGACGGCTGGGCATATGACATTGGATACGGCGGACTGGATCATGTTCTGCACAGCGGCCGCAATGTAAATATCTTGGTGCTTGATACCGAGGGCTATTCCAATACGGGCGGTCAGCAGTCCAAATCAACGCCGTTTGGCGCATCTATGAAGTTCGCGGTGGGCGGCAAGTCGCAGGGCAAAAAAGACCTGGGAATGATTGCGATGTTATCCGGCGCGTATGTCGCGCAAATCGCGCTTGGCGCGGATCAGGCGCAGGCGATAAAGGCGATTAAGGAAGCCGAAGCGTTTCCCGGAACATCGCTTATAATTGCGTATTCGCATTGTATATCGCACGGATTGGATAGTATGGCGAACGGGATGGCGCATCAGAAAATGTTGGTGCAAACTGGCGCGTGGCCGCTGTATCGGTTTGATCCGCGGCGGATTGGGCAGGGCGAAAATCCGTTTGTAATTGACGGCGGGGATCGCGCGGCGGTTCCGCTCAGCGACTTTATGGCGACTGAAAATCGGTTTGGCGTAGCGCGGAAATATAACAAAGAAAACTTTGATAAATTGATTGTCCGGGCAGAGAATGATAACGAGTATAAGCGCGAATTAAAAAAGCATATTGCTGAATTTGTGCTTGTCCGCAATTCACCCAAAGCGAATGAAGGATAATATGAAATCATTACTTTTTGCTTTTTTGCTTTTGTTTGCGTGCACAACGCAGACCAAGCAGCGCGGCTATATATTTCCTGACAACACGGAAAAGTTGCTTGCCGAATCGAAGACGCAAAAGGACATAGAGCGGAACTTTGGCAGTCCTGGCGCGACCACGATTTACGGCGGGATGAATTGGATATATTATGGGTCGGACGAAAATTATCGCGGACCATTTCCGCTCACTTATGATAATCGTCGGGCGTTGATTGTTCGGTTTGACGCAAAGAATAATGTGGTGTCATCGCGCTTATTGGCGGATAAAGATTTCCCGCGCAGCCCCAAAAATTCAGATAATGAAACGCCTGTGCCAGCGGCGATAGAGTTGAATATGTTCCAAGAATTGATAAAGAATGTCGGCCGCTATAAACCATCCACCAGTTAGAATAAAAATTCCCCGCCAAGGGTGGCGGGGTGTCGCGCCGTAGCAAAGCGTAGGCGGACGGGGTGGTTTGACTTTATTTATTCAGCAACATCGCCAATCCCGCGACAGCCGCGGTTTCCGCGCGTAATATGGTTTTCCCCAAATTAATCCCGATCGCGCCGCTTGCATCCAGCGCATCAAATTCATTCGCCGTAAATCCCCCTTCGGCTCCAATTAATAGCACAAAAGTCCCCCTCAAAGGCGAAGGGGTGGCACGAAGTGCCGGGGTAGTGGCAGCAGTGCGCTCATCCGCGAAATAAACCTTTCCAGTTGTCTTCACAAACTCATTAAATTTCACGGCCTCTCTAATCTCCGGCACAGACAGCCGCCCGCATTGTTCCGCGGCCTCAATCGCAATTTTGCGAAACCGCTGAAAATTCATTTTCGGAATATCTACGCGCTTGGAAATGACTGGCTGAAACGCCGCAACGCCCATTTGTGTTGCCATTGAAATCATTTCTTCTAACCGCGCGGGCTTTATGGGACAGAACGCCAGCACTGCGCCATTCGCCGAATCGCTGCGCTCTGTCCGGGATTTGATTGCCGCATTAGCACCACGAAACTCTGCTATGAACTCCGCTCCGCCACCGAATGTTAAGAACTGATCCCCGTCCTTCAATCGCATCACATCGCGTAAATAATGTATCTGCGTCGCATCCAAGCGAATCGATTCGCCCGCCTGCAATTCTGTATCAATAAAAATTCTAATCATTTAATATCTCCGCGTTTGTGTTATAATACACTAAAAATAAAGAAAGGAAAAGCAATGTCAAAAATCAAAGAATTGAAAGCGCGCCAGATAATCGATTCGCGTGGCGTGCCGACCATAGAGGCGGACGCGATTCTGGACGGCGGAATTTACGGACGCGCTGCTGTTCCAAGTGGTGCGTCTACCGGAATACACGAGGCTTTGGAACTCCGCGACAATGATTCAGCGGCATTTGGGGGCAAAGGCGTGCGCCGGGCCGTGGCAAATGTGAATGATAAAATATCAGCCAAACTCAAAGGGATGGACGCGGAAAATCAAGCAGAAATTGATGCCGCACTGATCAAATTGGACGGGACAGAGAACAAATCCAACCTGGGCGCGAATGCGATTTTGGCGGCGTCATTGGCGGTGGCAAATGCGGCCGCGAACGCGCAAGGGATGCCATTGTTTCGTTCGCTTGGGGGTGCAACCACGGCTGTGCGTCTTCCGCGTCCAATGGTAAATGTGTTGAATGGCGGCGCGCACGCGGATAATGATTTGGATTTCCAAGAATTTATGATTGTGCCGTTGTCTGCGAAAAGTTTTTCCGAATCGATTCGCATTTGCGCCGAGGTATTTCAGTCATTAAAGACAATCTTAAAATCCAAAGGCCTGTCAATAAATGTAGGGGACGAAGGGGGCTTTGCGCCGAATCTCAAAACAGCAACCGAAGCATTAACATTAATAACCGAATCGATTCGGGCAGCGGGCTACGAGCCGGGTCGGGATGTCGCGCTTGCGATTGACGCCGCCGCATCGGAATTCTATAAAACCGATAAATTCCCCGCCAAGGGTGGCGGGGTGCCCGAAGGGCGGGGTGGTTCGACCGGCATCTACCACTACGAAGGGCAGTCCCGCACCACCGCCGAAATGATTGCGATTTACGAGCACCTTGTTGATGAATTCTCGATAATTTCCATAGAAGACGGCCTGGCAGAGGACGATTGGGCAGGCTGGACGGAGTTGACTGCACGGCTTGGGAAACGCATCCAGATTGTGGGCGATGACCTGCTGACGACCAATCCTGTTCGCCTGAAACGCGCGATTGAAGAGAAAGCGGCGAATGCAATATTGATAAAGCCGAATCAGATAGGGACGCTGACTGAAACATTGGAAGCGATTCGTATGGCGCAAGGGGCAGGTTGGGGCGTTATAATTTCGCATCGTAGTGGCGAAACCGAGGACACGACGATTGCCGACCTTGCGGTAGCGGCGAATGCCGGGCAGATTAAGACGGGCAGTATGAGCAGGACTGATCGGGTGGCGAAGTATAATCGTTTGCTTCGGATTGAAGAAATTTTGGGCGATAAAGCCGCGTTCCCTGATACTCGCCTTTTCCCAACCGGCCACGGGCAATTTTAATCCACACGACTACTAATTCCCCTTCGCTGGCGAAATATAATCCCTGCCCCCTTGAGGGGCGGGGCGACTGCTTTTTTGCAGTCGGGGGTGGGGGTTAATAATTCCCCCCCCTGTGGAGTGGTGGCACTTTTTGCGTAGTCAGATAGCGAAATTCACAAATTGGGCTATGTTTGTCCAATTCGCTTAGCCCAATCAGTCCAAAAGCCTTTTCGTTGATGTGAGTGTGATTTTGGAATGATTTTAATTGTATTTTTCTAATCTGACGATTATAATCCATTTCGTATAAAAAGGATTATAATTATGCAATCAATAACAGCTGTAATATTTGGCGCAATAATGAATATTATAACGAATATTGTATTCTGGACAGCACTTACAGCGATAGGAACTATCGGGGTTGCCATTCTTGCCGTGTGGCCAATAATTAAAGAAAATTGGCGCAAATTATGGTTAAAAATAGATTCGTCCGAAATAACACCTACATTATCTGATCCAAATGACTTTTCAAGTCCATGGGTATTGTGTTTAATTCTAGGAATTACGAATAAAACCAATATTGATATAGGTTTGCAAATGGCATATGTGCATCTTTATTATACTTCTGATAAATCAAATAAAGAAATGTATCAAATCCGTTTCGGCACAGGGGAACGACATCCAACTCTATTCGCTAAAAAATATGAATCCAATCTATATTTCTTTAAGTTTGATACATCTATCGGTCAACAACTTAATAGTGAAACCCTTCCTGCCGATACTCAGGTAGAAAAAATAGAAATAGAATTATGGACTACTGTCAGAAGATATAATTTGACGGTTTCAAAGAAGAATTGGCCTAAAATGCTGAGCAATCTTTTAGGTTATAAATTTCCAGATGCACCAGAAATTGAATTAAAACAAGTATTTTAAGTTTCGTTTGCATTATTCTGCAATTTTTCTTGAAGACTTTTATTTGTTGTGAGAGTGCTTGAAAATCCTTGATATTGCTGGCTCGATAATCGCAACATTGATTTGAATTTGCAGATGTGATATTATTCCAATTATGAATAAAGATAAAAAAATTGGAAAAATTATAATTCCGGGAAATGTCCGACCAGAAGCGCAAGAATTGGAAACTGCACATATTTTGGCCGAGGCCGGTTTTGATATTGAATTTCTTCAACCCAGTTATGTTAAAGGAGTGTTCTTACCTGACATATTGTTAAACGGACAAATATGGGAAATTAAATCGCCGTGTGGAAATAATAAATTGGCAATCGAAAAACATTTCAAAAAAGCACAAAAACAAGCCGCCAATGTGATTTTTGATATAAGACGCATAGGCTTTTCTGAAAGAAGTGCTATTTTGAAAATAAAGCGTGAGTTGAGTATGCGTTGCGGAAAGATTAAACAGGTAAAAATAATAACCAAAAACAATAAGATTCTTGACTTTTTGCGGTAATTACACTATAATAAAGGCATAACGATGCAAAACCTGGACCGGATGGATCGGATTTTGCATCGTTTCTTTATTTTGTTGTTTTGAAATCCTTAATTTGCCGTGCCAAATCCCGCCATTAATATAAATTCCCCTCTGTGGAGGGGTGCCGTCCGCTCAGCGTCCACTTCGCCCCAGGCGGGGAATTTTACCCCATTATTGACATTTTTAATTTTCAACTATAAAATACCTTTATGTTCCTACTCACCCCCGGCGACTTTATCGCACTTTTCTATAACGCAGCCGCGCTTGCGTCCATTGCGGCGGTGTCGTTATTCCCGGTATGGCTTGGGCGAAGAAATGGATTGGACAAACTTGATATGGCCTATATTATGGTGGGCGCATTATTGCTTGGCTGGACATTTTTCGGCTGGCTCTACGCCCTATGCCTGTCATCCAAGAAGAAATAAAAAGTTCCCCGCCAATGGTGGCGGGGTGGACGCGAAGCGGACGGGGTGGTTAGACCCATCTTCCATCTTACTTCTGCCATCTTCCTTTTTTTTCGCAGTATTTTGTGATATAATGCCTTAGAGTAAATGTAGGAACCCCTTATGAATCTAAGGTTTTTGGGCATTTTTATAGCGGCCGCAACTTTCGCGCAACACGCATTTGCACAGCAGATGCAGTTTGCTGGCGCGCGTATGGGACAGAATTGGCAGCCGAATCAAGGCAGCCTTAACACCTATAATCAGAACTTCGGACAACAGCAGGCGATGATGCAGCAACAGCGCGTTATGGTGAATGTGCAGCAGCAGCCCCAGTATGTTATGTATGGCAATCAGATGGTGCCTGTTCAGCAGGCTCCGGCGCAGTATATGCCTGCGAATCAAGTCGCTATGATGCCCCAGGCGGCGGGTATGACGCGCATTACGGGGCAAGTGCCTATGGTGGGTCGGAATGCGGCGAATGTAGCGGGGCGGCAGTATTATAATCCGGCGACTTATGACAGGTTGGCGGAAAGCGGTTTATATGTTGGTTTGGGACTTGGATATTCGGTCAGCGTTATGGGCGGTATGACGGCGGACTTTAATGATTGGCTGATCCCTAGTGCGGCAGAGTCAAATGGCTTTATGCACGAGGCGGCGGTTATGCCATTGCAGATTTCTGTTGGTGCGGCAATCAATACCGATGTGCGCGTGGACTTTTCATATAATAGATATAGCGGGCTAAGTTATCCTTCAACCGTCAAGGCGCGTGATGCGGGCGGTGCATTATTTGATGTTTCGGCGTATGACGGCGCGATTACAAGCAGTTCTACGATGCTTAATGTGTATTATAATGTGGATAGTTATATGGGTAATTTGGTGGGCGGCAGTTTAAGGCCGTATGTCGGTGTGGGGCTTGGTATTGCGACAAATACGATCAGCGATTATATAATTCACGATCCGACATGGTATCCCGAATTGAGTGATGATGAGTTTAATAATGCGGGTCCTGGATTGCTAAGCGGAGTGGCGGATATATTCGCATATCATAGCGGTGGCACGACCGAGGGGCTGTCGTTTATGTTGGAAGGCGGTTTAACCAGCACTATGGAATCTGGTATGCGGGTGGACTTTTTCCTGCGGTATATGAATTTGGGACGGGTGCAAAGCAGCGGCAGTGTAGTGGTATCGCAGACGGAATATCTAACGGACGGATATGGTCAAGAGTATGAGGCTGATTATGCAAGTGTGTTCCATTATACTGGGCATACGGAAAGCGGCAGTTTATCTACTTATGATCTTGGTGTCCGCCTCCGCGTCCAATTCTAATCGCACAAAGTCCCCTTCGCTGGCGAAGGGGTGGCAGCCGAAGGCTGACGGGGTAGTGGTAATAAAACGGCACAAAGTGCCGTCATCCCCGCGAAGGCGGGGATCTCAAATTGTATAATGCAAATAAAACCCCCTCCATTTAATATCTTGCATTTTTTATCCGTTATCCTATAATCTCCCCAAAATACCAAAAGGACAACACCATGGAAATACAAGCCTGCAATGCCAAGGACACAATAGTTGACATCATTGAATGGCCAACCGAACGGGATTGGTCTATGTGCTATTGGCTCGCCGTCAGCACGACCAAAAAAGATTACCCAATCGACACGATATATAAAAAGACTCCCTTGCCGGAATGGAAGCATAAAATTCTGCGCGCGCGCCATTCTCCGATTCGCCGCCTGAATTACGCCATACACCTTACAAATGTTCCGTATTTCTTGCAGACGCATCTTGTGCGGCACAAGATTGGGTGGGAATGCTTTGTGGCGACCCAGCGGAATGACCGGCAGACAAATTATGATCGCAACACAGCACCCCAGGCCGCGCCGGTTAATATGACGATTTTGTGTAATGCCGAATCGATTCAGACCGTTCTGGCAAAAAGGCTGTGCAAGAAAGCGGACGCACAGATGGTAGTTTTGATGAATGAAGTCCATCGCAAAATTTTAGAAAAAACACCAGAATTTGATGGCTTGATGGCTAGACCTTGTGAATTATTTGGCAAATGCTTTGAAATGAGAAGTTGCAAGGAAAGATAAAAAATAAAGGGGGCATTTGCCCCCTTTTCATTTGTTTATATCAACTTGCCGATTGCAGCGGCGGTGTCCAACATTTTGTTAGAGAATCCCCACTCGTTATCATACCACGAAGTGATATGCAGCAGTTTATCCCCAACCATCTTGGTCAGTCCGGCATCAAAAATTGAAGTCCGCGGGTCGTGCGTAAAGTCAACTGATACCAGCGGCAATTCATTATAGCCCAGAACGCCTTTGAGTGAACCTTCGCTCGCGGCCTTTTTAATTGCGGCATTGACTTTATCCGTGGTCGCCGGATTTTTCAGATTAACAATCAGTTCAACAACCGACACATCCGGGGTTGGAACGCGTATAGCAACGCCGTCCAATTTGCCCGCCAGTTTCGGCAGAACCAAACCGATTGCCTTTGCCGCGCCGGTGCTGGACGGAATCATTGAAACCGCTGCCGCGCGCGCACGCCGGAAATCGCTGTGGTTTGTGTCCAGCAGCCTTTGGTCGCCCGTATATGCGTGAACGGTGGTCATATAGCCGTTTTCAATGCCGAATTCAGCGTCTATGACACTTGCCACGGGGGCAAGGCAATTTGTCGTGCAGGACGCGTTAGAAACGATATTATGCGCCTTGGTCAATGTATTATCATTCACACCGAACACGATTGTGGCGTCTGCGCCCGTGCTTGGGGCGGATACCAGCACTTTTTTCGCGCCAGCCTCCAAGTGAACCTTTGCCTTTTCGGCATCGGTGAATATACCTGTGCATTCCATCACGATGTCTATATTCAGTTTTTCCCATGGAAGCAATTTCGGATCGCGTTCCTGGATAACTTGAATTTTTTGATCACCGACATTAATAAAGCCGCCGGACACTTCGACTGGCATAGGCAAACGCCGATGAACCGAATCGAATTCCAACAGGTGCGCCGATTGGTCGATCGGTGCCAGATCGTTGATTGCTACAAATTCCAGGTCCTTACGGCCTGATTCTAGGTAAGCGCGTAAGACCATCCGCCCGATGCGGCCAAAGCCATTAATCGCTATTCTTGTTTTATTTGCCATTGGTTTCTCCTTTTGGTTGGCGGAGGCATCTTAACACCCAACAAGGGGTGCTGTCAAATTAACCCTTGCTTTTTAAGGGATTAGTGGTAGAATTCGGGGGAAATTGAGAGTGTAGATATACATTTTTAACCGCGCCCGTAATGGGCGGGGCAGCCCCTTTGATAAGCATCGGGGCATCAATCAACAATAATAAGGAAAAAGAAGAAAGATATGTTAAAAGGTTTATTTGGAAGAAAGAAAACAGGTAATGATGCGACCAGGTCGCTTGACCGCAAGCGCGGCAAAAAACACACTAATAGTCATAAGGGCGAGGCGCAGGCCAAGCGCGGCGAACATAAAGTGCAGCAGAAAGCGAAACTTAAAGACAGCGGCGATAAATTAAATTGGCTGCCGGGCGCAGTGCCGGAAAAGAGTGAAGATTTCAGGGGGAAGGGCGAGAATAGGGGTAAATCCGCCCGGCAGGGTCATAAACCCCGCAATTCCGCGCCTCGCCGTGAAGAGCGCGATGAAGAATATGCGCCGCGCAAGATAAAGGTCGCACAGCGCAATCCGGGTGATGCGAATGATGATTCGGTCTACTTTTTCGCCCTTGGCGGAATGGATCAGGTCGGTATGAATATGTATGTGTATAAACTGCACGGCAAATACCTGATTGTTGACGCAGGATTCGGCTTTTCCAGCGGATACGAAGGGGACGAGGGTGCAGACACCCGCTATCCTGATACTGCCTATTTAGAGCAGGTTAAGAAAGATGTGGTGGGTATAGTCGTTACCCACGGACACGAAGACCATATTGGCGCGATAAAGCATATTTGGCCGAAATTCCGCTGCCCGATTTATTGCACCAGATTCGTTGAAAAGACAATCCGCAAGGACTTTGACGAACTGGGCATTGAGACCAAGCAGGGCGACTTCCGTGTGTTCAATCATACGGGCGACAAATTCGCCGTGGATCCGTTTAATGTAGAAACATTCCATGTATCGCATTCCTTGCCCGAGGCAAATATGGTGGTTATTTCCACGCCACAGGGAAAAATTCTGCATTCCGGCGACTGGACATTTAATGATGGGATTCCGATTGAAATGCCGACTGATTATAAAAGATTGGCGGAAATTGGCAGCGACCCGGACTTGCTGGCATTGGTTAACGATTCGACTGAAATCAGCCGCGGGAACTTGCAGACCACTGAATTAGAAGTCAAAGAGACCTTGAAAAAGCTGTTCGAGGCGGCTCCGCAGCGCGTTCTGATGACTTGTTATTCCCGCAGTATTGCGCGCCTTAAAATGGCGGCCGAGGCGGCAAAGGAAACCGGGCGCGTCTGTTCGGTCAAGGGTCGTTCGCTGATTACCTTCCGCGAAATCGGTATTGAATTGGGTTATTTAGATGCAGACGAAATCTTGGTATGGGACGATGTTAGGGACTTGCCTGCGGATAAACAGGTGGTTCTTTGCACTGGATCCCAGGGCGAAAAATACGCGTTGTTGACCCGCCTGTGCCGTGGCGAAGTGCGCGAAATGAAACTGACTCAAACAGATACCGTTATTTTCTCGGCGATTATCATTCCTGGCAATGAATTGGAAGTCTCCGGGATGTATAATAAATTGGCAAAGGTTGGATGCCATGTGCATACGATTTTTGATACGGAAAAACTGCACGCGAATGGACACGCTGGCGCGCCGGAGTATCGCAAGTTCTATGAAATGGTGCATCCATTTGTGGCGATACCAATGCACGGAATGTATGTATCGGAAATGCTGAATGTTAAAATGGCCGTTGAAATTGGCGGCGCAAAGCATATGGCTATGGTTAAGAACGGCGAAATTCTGCGCCTTCGCCGTGGCGAAACGCCTGAAATTGTGGACAAAGCCCATACCGGCGTTATTATCAAAGAAGGCGAAACCGAACTGGCCGCAAACGATGTTGTGTTTAAGAATCGGCAAAAGATATTGCTAAGCGGCGCGGTGTTCGTTACTCTTTCTGTGGATAGAAAAGGTTATCTGAAAGACGCGCCCGAGGTTTCGTCAGCGGGCATATTTGAGAGCGATTCGACAGGTGCGATGAAGCGTTCGGTTCAGGTTGCGATTACGCGCGCGATTGATCAGATGGATAAAGATGATCGGCGGTCGGAAGATGCGCTTATGGCGGCGACCCGTGCGGCGGTTAATTCGGCGTTGCGCCCGCAGATTGGCCGACAGAAGCGGCCGAATATCATTGTGCATTTAGTGTATAAATAAGAGATTGCGCCCATAGGCTAATGGATAGACCGTGGCCCTCCGAAGGCTGAGATGCAGGTTCGACTCCTGCTGGGCGCGCCAAAATAACAAACACTCCCAAATGGGCGATAGTTGACCCGATGGTTTTTCCTATTGCTAGGGTTTGGCGTTTAAGCGATTGTAATTGTGAATTTAGCCCAGCAAATTTTGATTGCATATTCTTAATAGGGGCACTAACGCGATCAATAGCAGATACAATAACTTGTTGTTCAACTTTATTTGCCATTTCAGCACCTCGTGCAATAATAAGGTGTGAAAGTTATTGTTTGTATAAAATTACTTAAAAATAGGAGTGAGGAAATCGTTAAGCGCAACACCATATTGCCAAACATATGGAGCCAACTTAATGATTCCGTATATGAGCATTCCAGCAAAGAAAATTTGTCCAAACTTTTTAAGCCAACATTTGACCTTGCGCTCAAATGCCTGGTTGTCATTAATGGCTTTATTCTTTTGCATATCTGCACCTCTTCACTATTAATATAATGCAGAATCCTCGAAAAATCAAGTCTTTCGGCCAACTTATTGAAAAATGCCTTATTTTCTGCCACTTCTCAGTTCCTTTTCTTGCTTTTCCGACAATTCCGCAACAGCGGAAAACAGCCAGTTTAACTCCGAAATTGGCATTGCCAACAACTCAGCCGGGGACAGGTGCAGATGGAATGCCATTTGGGCTACGCGGCTGGCGCAATTTCCCCCATCTGCACCCCTAAAAAACTCATGATCTCCATTGCAATCGCCGTGAAATCCGCTATTTCCAGGTCTTCGCAATTCATTAAATCAGATAATTTTTCAATATATGTCCCCAACTTTTTCATATCCATATCCACCACCCCACTCGCTCCGATATTGAATGGCAGTCCGATTTCGCGGACATCGCGCGTAGATGGCTCGCGGATGTCAAGTGTGGTTTTCTTTTCCCCGGCAATCATAATCGGGAATTTCAACTTGAATGTTTTAAGTATTTTGTCTGTCATTTTTTCACCTTTCAATTTGGCTCCTCTCCCGGCTTCGCCGGGAGAGGAGCCGCGCCAGTGCGTTTCACGCACGGTGGGCGGTGAGGGCATCCCTGCCCCCTTGAGGGGCGGGGCGGTCGCTTTTTTGCGACCGGGGGTGGGGGTAATTCCCCTCCTGTGGAGGGGGTGCCCGCAGGGCGGGGTGGTTTAGCCACCTTTTCTAACGGACAACTTCTCTATTTTTGTCATCCTCATCCCGACTGCCAATTCCCCTTAACTGGCGGCGGGGTATTGGTCAAACAAGCCCCATTCTGACCACCCCCACCAAAAATTGAAAAAATTTATTCCGATATATCATTGAATGCTGCCGAAATATATCGCCTTGGGGCGATTATTGACCTGGATGCCGTTGCCAAAAACTGCACAAATTCCGCCACCCAAATATGCACTTGACAAACAAATAATTTGTTCTATAATTGCCTTGTAAATGGAAACCAAACCAATGGAGAGTTGAAATGATATTAAGCATTCAATCGCATTATTTAATCCCTTCGTTCCAGCACCACGAACCGGGCATATATTTTCTGACTTCGTGCTATCGCAACAACGAAAACGAGAAAAACGCACAGCATATCATAGACGAAAAGGTCTATGTTTATCTGGTTGACGCGGAAAAAGGGGCAGAAGAAAAGTCAATGTTTGCCAGTATTCTGCGGGCGCGCGAGGCTTACGAGGAAGAATATGCCAAAAACCCGGACGATCGGAGTGCCATAACCGGGGCGAATTCCTGCGAGATTTTGGAACAAATGTATAATAATTCTCTGTGTCGCAAGGAAGTTCCTGGGGATTTGCGTGCTATGATCAGCGGGGATTTGTGGAAATTGCCGGGTGTGCCGGATGGCGGCAGCATTTCGACCAATTTTGACAAGGCACTTTATCTCAGCGGAATTTCCAACACCCGCGGGTAATATAAAATTCTCCTCCATTGGAGGAGTCCGGGCGAAGCCCGGGAGGTGGTTTAGCCACATTACAAGTTGCGTTAAGGTTATATGTGGTTAAACCACCCCGTCCCGTTCCGGGACACCCCTCCAACGGAGGGGAATTTTTTGCCCTTTACCTTTCAACTTTTACCTTTATAATGACCACACTATGGAATCTCACATTAAAATCATTTCTGGAAAATATCGGGGACGGAAACTGGCTTGGCCTGAATCCGCCCGTCCGACCAGTCAGCGCGCAAAAGTGGCTTTATTCAATATATTGTCCAGCATAATTAAACCCGGCAATCTTGTGGTCTGGGACGCATTCGCGGGATCCGGGGCTTTTGGCGCAGAATTCGCCTCTCGCGGTTGGGCAAGTGAGATAATTTTGACGGATTCTGATGCGTCAGCTGTTAAAATTATCAGCAAAAATCTGCAAGATATGGACGATTCTTCAACCTTTACTATTTTGCGGGCAAAAATGCCCGATGCAGCATCAAAATTTGCCGAAAAAGCCGGGGTAATCTTCCTAGATCCGCCATATTCCGATGTGGGTGAGTTATCAGATACTATAAAGATGGTCGCTAACTATATGAATACAAATGCTATTTTAATCGTAGAGTCAGAGGCAGGGACAGAACACATTGCCTCGGATGGTTTAGAACTTATTGCCGACCGCACTTATGGCCGCGCCCAATTCCATATTTATAGAAAGATATAGTCCCCTTCGCTGGCGAAGGGGTGGACGGCGCAGCCGGACGGGGTAGTGGTCAATAATTACGGAATACTTATTTATTGAGATTTCATAATTTATCTGATAATATGGATTAAAAATAAAAAGGACGAAAAATGTTTGATAATCCAAAACTTTATAAACTTTCCAATGGTATCCGAGTTCTGCTTGATCCGATACCCAGTATTGAATCGACCGCAATGTATGTTATGGTCGGCACGGGGTCTCGGAATGAATTGCCCGCCGCCCCCGGTCGCAAGTCGGAATTGGGCATTTCCCATGTCCTGGAACATATGGCTTTCAAGGGCACTTCCCGCCGGGATTCGCACCAAATCAGCCGGGAAATCGCGGATAATGGTGGGCTTATCAATGCTTATACTTCCTATGATGTTACGGCATATCATATAGTTCTGCTTCAAGACCGCCTGGATTTTGCAATGGATATTCTGTCGGACATTGTCCTGAATTCCACCTTCCCAGAAGATGAATTAAAGAAAGAAAAGTCGGTTATATTGCAAGAAATTCTGATGTATATGGACATCCCGGATGCGGAAACGGAAAAGTTATTATCCGAAGTGGTTTTCCCTGGCGGCGGCCTTGGGCACGATGTTGCGGGAACGATGGAAAGCGTGTTTGGGATAGAGCGGGACGACATACTTGCATACCAAAAAGCCACATATTCTGCGGAAAATACGATAATTTCGCTGTCCGGGGCAGGGCTGGGGAATCCAGAAGAAATCCTGGCAAAACTGGAAAAATTGTTTGGCGGAATGCAAAAATCTGCCCCGCGCGACTATATCCGCAGCAGTTATCATCAGGGTGTGGCGTGCAAATTAAAGCCGGAATTAGAGCATACATATTTGAAGGTAGCGTGGGAAAGTTTCCCGTGTTCTGAGCGGGACAAGACGCTGAACGCCAAATTGGCATCGGCGATTTTGGGCTTTGGAATGCATTCGCGCCTGTTCGAGGAAGTGCGCGAAAAGCAGAATTTAGTGTATTCGGTGGCGATGGGAAATACTGCGTTCGAGGATGTTGGTATGGTGCAGATCAACGCGCAGACCACGCCGGACAATGTGGAAAAGACCTTTGCCGCTTGCGCGAAAATCATTACGGAATTGAAAACAAATCCCCTTACGGACGAGGAATTAAGCCGCACAAAGGCGGTTTATCGCGCTTCCAAGACCATTGGTATGGAAAATCCCGAGGCCAGGGCGGATTATTTCGCGCATCAAATGCTGATGTTTGGCGGGATGGAAGACCTGCGGACGCAGTTGGAAAATATAGATCGGGCTCAGTTGGGCGATGTTATGTCGGTGGTGTCCGAGATTGTGTCGAAAACCCCGACTATCATTGCGTATGGGGCGGAAAACTCTTGCGTTCCCGACTCTTCCGCCAATTTGTTCGTTAAATAATTACCGCCAAATAATAATGTTGTGCCGGGGCTTGACCCCGGCATCTTGTCATAATAGAATAAAACCCTAATGAACATCGAACCGAAACTTTTACAGATAAGGTCGCGCCACGCAGAGGTTGAAAAATCCCTGGGGGCGGGGAATTTGTCGCCGAATGAGATAATCGCGCTTAATAAAGAATACGCCAGATTGGATGAAATTGTCCCACTCGTCAACGCATACTTTGCCGCCACACAGAACATCCAGGACGCAGAAAAGATGCTGAAAGACGACCCGGAAATGAGGTCGCTTGCCGAAGAAGAATTGGCAAGAAACAAAGACATATTAATTGAAGTTGAACAAAACATTAAAATGGCTTTATTGCCCCGAGATGATGCGGATGATCGCAGTGTTATTATGGAAATCCGCGCCGGTGTGGGCGGGGACGAAGGCGGAATTTTCGCGGGCGATTTATTCCGGCAATATCAGGGTTATGCGGCTCGGCGTGGGTGGAAAATAGAGGTTATTGATGAAAATCCGACCGAATTAAATGGCTATAAAGAGATAATTTTCCGCGTTGTTGGCCGCGGCGCATTCGCTAGATTAAAGTTTGAATCGGGCATTCATCGGGTGCAGCGGGTGCCTGAAACCGAGGCTGGCGGCCGGGTTCACACTTCGGCAGCATCGGTTGCGGTTATGCCCGAGGCGGAAGAGATTGATGTTAATATAGACGAGAAAGATTTACGGATTGATACTTATCGGTCAAGCGGCGCGGGCGGGCAACATGTTAATAAAACCGACAGCGCGGTGCGGATTACTCATATCCCGACCGGGGTGGTTTCCGCATCCCAAAACGAGCGGTCGCAGGTGCAAAACAAGGCGAATGCGATGAAGATGCTCCTTGCAAAATTATACGAAAAACAACGACTTGAACAGCAGAGTTCAAGGGATAGTTCAAGGCGCGCCCAAGTTGGCTCAGGCGACAGGTCAGAAAAGATTCGGACTTATAATTTCCCGGATCAGCGGGTTACGGATCATCGGATTAAATTTACACAGCATAGTTTGGATGCGTTTATGTTGGGCGGGGATGGACTGGATAATATGATTGACGCGCTAACGGCGGATTATCAACTGAAACTCCTCACAGCCCTGGAAGGCGAAAATGACCAGCAATAATGGGGATATTAAAGGTTTTCCTGCCCCCGTTGCCGGGGGCGGGATGTCCGGCAATGCCGGACAGGGTGGGGGTAATATCCCCAAAATAGGTGGTGATATTGCGGTTTTTGATGCAGAATTTATGAAAATTGCCATAGATTTAGCAAAAATCGCTGAAAAACACGCAGATGTGCCGATTGGCGCAGTAATTGTGGCGGATGGAAAGGTTATAGGGCAGGGCGAAAACCGAGTAGAACTGGACGGCGACCCAACCGCCCACGCGGAGATTGTGGCAATACATAATGCGACAAAACACATGGGGTATAAGTTTTTGCCGCAAAATTCAACGATTTATGTCAGTTTGGAACCTTGTGCAATGTGCGCGGCGGCGATCTCGTTTGCCCGGATTGGGCGGGTGGTTTTTGCCGCGGCGGACGAAAAGGGCGGGGCGATTTTGCATAATTCCCGGGTTTTTGATACGGACGGGCACCTTTGGAAGCCGGAAGTGGGGCAGATGCCGGAATTAGCCCACGAATCGTCCGAACTTTTACGCAATTTTTTCAAGAACCTCCGAAAATAATAAAAAGTTCTCCTCCGTTGGAGGAGTCCGGGCGGAGCCCGGGAGGTGGTTTAGCCACATTTACCAACATTAAAACCCTATTTTTTATCGTCATCCCGGCGACTTGTCGCGCCGTAGCGAAGCGTAGGCGGAAGGCCGGGATATTTATAAAAAAGTCCCCTTCGCTGGCGAAACCATCTGCGCCCGCAGGGCGCAGGGTGGGGAAACCAAAACGGCACCAAATGATGCCGTCATCCCCGCGAAGGCGGGGATCTCAAATTGTAAAATGCAAATCATTTTCCTGCCCCCGTTTGCCGGAGGTGGGTGTCGTTCCGCCTTTGGCGGACGACAGGTGGGGGTAGGGTGTCCCGGGGATGAACCCCTAGGTGGCATCAATTCCCCTTTCATTTGCCACAAAATCGTTTATAATCCCCCAAAAAGGACATAAAAATGAGCAAAATCACCAAAAAAGCCGCCAAAATCGCCAATGTAGCCGTAATTTGCACCTGCGGGATGCACCCGTTCTGCCTGTGCTGTGGCGCGCCGTTAATCGCGGCTGTGGCGGGAACAGGTGCGGCATCCAGCCTGACCGGCTGGCTCCCGGAATGGCTAAGTCCTTGGTTATTGCCGTTTTCTGCGGTCGCATTGGGCATTTCGTGGATATTTTACTTGTCTGGCCACGGCGGCAGGCGGTGGCTGATGTGGTTGGCGACCGGGGTATTCATAATTTCCCTCTCAATTCAATTAGTTATGCCGCATATTGTGGCAACCCATACCCACCCACACGACCACATCCACCACGACCATCATAGCCACCATTAAATAATTCCCCTCCGGTGGAGGGGTTTTGTGGGCTTTTTGGCGACGGGGCACACCGGAAGATTGAATTTTTCCCCATTTTGTGCCAACATAACAAAGCATGGCGGAATTCAAAACAGATATTTCTTTGGCGAAATTCACGCGCTTTCGGACCGGGGGCAGGGCGGATTTGTTCTTCGCGCCCGATTCGGTGGCGGAACTTTCGGAATTTCTTCGCGCGAATTCCGTGCGGCCGATTATGGTTTTAGGACTGGGGTCGAATGTCCTTATCAGGGACGGCGGAATTGGCGGGGTGGTCATTTTCACGGGCGGATTGAATAAATTAGAGTTTAAGGACGGGGTAATTACGGCGGGGGCGGGGGTCGCTATGCCTTTGATTTCCGGCTTTGCGTCGCGGCATAATGCGCCGGGGTTCGAGTTTATGATTGGGATTCCGGGGAGCGCAGCGGGCGGCGTGGCGACCAACGCGGGATGTTTCGGCGGCCAGATTTCTGACCTTTTAATCGGCGTTTTGGGGCTGAATTTCAATGGCGAAACAATAGAGATTCCGGCGGACGCGCTTTACCTTTCATATCGCGCCGCGAAAATTCCGGCGGATTTTATCATAACCGAATTAAAATTTCGCGCCGTCGCAGACGGCGGGAAAAACGCGGAAATCAGGAAAAAAATGGATGGAATTATCACAAAAAAAGCCGCCGCCCAGCCAATTGATATGCGGACGGCTGGGTCTGTGTTCAAAAATCCCGCGGGTGGGGGCGGCTGCGCGTGGCGGATTATCAAGGATGCGTTTCCAAATGGGCTGGTCGTCGGGGGCGCGCGGATTTCCGACCGGCACGCAAATTTTATCGTGGCCGACGGCGAATGTCAAAGCGCGGACATTGAAAGTCTTATAAAACAGATTCAGGACAAGACAGGATTAGAACTTGAAATAAGAATTTTGGGAAAGTTGTAGTTTATTTTGCCACAACAGCCTTAAAATACTTATCATTTAATTCTTCCATTTTCTTAATAAGGTCAGGGTCAACGCTATCCCAGTCTAAATGCACCGCGAACCTATATTTTTGGGCTTTATTATAGATTTTCCCAGAATCCCGCTCTTTGCCATCTTTTAGTTCTTTAATCGCCTGTTCAAGTAATTGGATAGCCTCATTCGCGGCCGCCGTGGCGATTTGGGTCTTTCTTTTGGCGTCCAAGTTAGCAGTTTCAAGGAGTTCGCTGTCAAATGCCTTTAATTTATTCTCTTCGAATTTCAGGCATTCTTTAACCAATTCGTTAGATCGTTCACTGGCGCAGGCTTTTAACTCGGCCTCGGTATATCGGACTTCGCCGGGAAGAATTTGAACACAGCGGGCAGGGTGGGCGGCAACCAGAAACGCCAGGGTCAAAACCCCGCAAACCCGCAGAAATCTACTAGGGGGGGGGGTAGCAAATTATAAGATTTTCTTAGTATTATCATTTGATATAATTATATCATATTTAACAAAAATTGCATAGCAATTTTTGTCATTCCCGCGCAGGCGGGAATAGGGCTCTAAACAATATAAGTGGCACAAAGTAATTGTGCCGCTTTTAGTTTGCGGGCTTTGCCCGCGATTTCAAGCCTTAGCCCCGCCTGCGCGGGGCTGACAAAAAAGATGAAATAGGGGCGGAAATCCAGCCAAAAACACCAAAAATCAGCCAAAAAACGGCAAAAAATGGCGGAATTTTGGTCAAAATTAAGTGGATTTAAGCAAAATTTCAGCCAAAAATTCGTGGATTTTAAGGGCATTTTAAGCGCGCAAAAATCCAAATTAAAATCAAAATCAGAAACGAATCAAAAAATAAAAAATTAAAAAGTCATTTCGTGGCTTGATCACGGAATCTTGCCGAACGGGCTTCATAACAAAACAGGGGCGCAGAGAAAACGGCAGAAACCCGCCAAAACAGCCCAATCCTAATGTCGCATAATGTATATTATGTATAGTTTTGTATTCGGGTGTTTGGCGGGTGGCAGGGTGTGGCGCGTCCGCAGCCCCGAATGGCGCAGGCTGGACGGCATTGACTTTGGCGGAATTCTGCATTAAACTCGTGCTCAGAATTAAATTAAAGGAAAAATTATGTCAGTTAAACTAAAAGTTTATGTCAGCGATTCGGCGGAATCCCGTAAATTCCACGCTGAAAAAATGTATAAAACGCTTAATACAAAGCAGCACAGGGATGCCAAAATCCTTGCCCCCAGCAGCACCCTTGGCGAAGACGCGGCAAAAAAGGGCAAGATAGAGCGCGAATATATAAAGGATTTTTCTGCTCCTGCTCTCCGACAATTCTTCGAGAATGATTTGATCATAGAGGATGCCCACCTGCTCTGTCGCGCTTCGCTTGATGCGTTGATTGATTTCTGTCGGAACAGCCTGTGTTCGGTTCATATTTTTGGTCAGGCGCACAATTTCGCCGGCGGAGTGTATGAAAACTGGCATTATCTTGCGGACGAAGGCTATACGCCCGAGCAGTTAGAAGACTTTGCAGCATCAGGAATGACATACACTCAGCACCCAAATATAAATGATATGCGCCGCATTGAAAAGCAAGCGCGCAAGGACGAGGGGCTTGCGCCCCTGCCCAAAGCCCCAAATCCGATAGCCAGGGTTGTTAGTAAAATGTTTGCCAAGGTCAGATCATGAGCATAACTTACAAGCGCGGCGAGATTGGCGAGCGTCCCTGGGGTCATTGGGAAGTCCTTGATTTAGGCGATAATTTTATTGTGAAACGGATTGTTGTGCGCCCTGGCGCGGCATTGTCGTTGCAACTTCATCATTTCCGGGCAGAGGATTGGACGATCGCGTCGGGCGAGGCGGCGTTCACGCTTGGCGAAGAAGTTTTCAATATGCGCCGCGGCCAGACGCTTTACATTCCGCGCGGCACGCAGCATCGGATTGAGAATGTTGGCAAGGATGATCTGATTGTTATAGAGGTTCAAATGGGCGAAAACCTGGACGAATCTGACATAATCCGCCTTGACGACCGATATGCGCGGTAGATAAATACCCCCCCGTTTGTAGGGAAAATTAATAATCTTGTGCAAATCCAATTAGGTCTGTCGCAACGGCGCGATAGGCCGCCCAATACCAAGGAAAACCGACCGCCCGTCTGGACACCAAGTCCGCGGCGTGTCGGTTTTCCGAAGTGTAGTGGGTGGAAATATCGCGGCGGGATGAAAAACAGATCTTATTGGATTTGTCCTTATTAATAAACACTGAAATTGCAGTTGCTAAGGCCGTATGCGGCGCACTTGCTTTTCAATTCCCGCATTTTGTCGCTGTATTTCAGACAGGATTTGATGGAATCGGACGACTTTTCCCGTTTGCAGTTTTCTATATCGTCTTTATCATATGAAAGAACGGCGCATTTGGCGGTGCCCTGCCCGGAACTGCCACATTGTGTGCCGCTACCGATGAATGCGCGGGCGGAAGCCTGTGCATCGGAAACAAAGCCCGGTGCGAACACGAACATAATCATAGCAATAAAAAGATTATATCTCTTTTTCATACTTGAATTATAGCACTTTTAACTGCTAAAATCTAGCACTATAAGAAAGCGGGGAATCATAATGACGCGACCGAAACCTTTTGTTTTGTGTATTTTGGATGGCTTTGGCATATCCCCGGATTGGGATGCCAATGCGGTCGCGCAGGCGAATATGCCATTTTGGCGCGCCCTGCTCCAAAACTACCCGAATACGCAACTGGATACCAGCGGCCACGCGGTGGGGCTTCCGGCCGGGGAAATGGGCAATTCAGAGGTTGGGCATATAACGATTGGCAGCGGCCGGGTGGTGGATCAGTTCCTGCGGAGGTTTGAACGGGCGCGCGCTTGCGGCGAAGTAGACGCATCCCCTGCCCTTGCCGGGCTTGCCAAAACACCGGGGCTGGTGCATATAATTGGATGTATGTCGGATGGCAATACCCACGCATCCCTAAACGACACCATTTACATTATGAACCAACTCATTGAACGGGGCTGTAAATTATGCGTCCATTTCATATCGGACGGGCGCGACACCCCGGCAAAATCGGCACAGACATTCGTAGACAGGCTTTTGACCGAGTTTGGGGGTAAAAATGTGCAGTTTGGCACCCTGGTTGGTCGGTATTATGCGATGGATCGGGCGGGCTATTTGGATAGGACTAAATTGGCTGCGGACGCAATAGACCGCGGCAATGACACCAAGGCCGTTTCATTGTCTGACGCATTGGCGGGGGCATATGCAAGGGGCGAGACGGACGAATTTATAAAGCCGATCACCATAGGAAATTATGCCGGAATTGATCATAAAAACGATGCAGTTTTCATTGTGAATTATCGGTCGGATCGGATGCGCCAGTTGGTTGTTATGTTGCACGATGCTGGGATAAAAAACCTATTTACGATGGCATCGATGGGGGATCCTTTGGACGGATATATAGTGCCGATTTTGCCCGCCATAAAAACGACTGAAACTTTGGGCGACATTGTCGAAAAAGCCGGGTTAAGGCAACTCCGTGCGGCAGAGTCAGAGAAGTTTAACCATATAACTTATTTCTTTGATTCTGAACGGAAAATTGATTATACGGGCGAAGAAAAAATCAACATTCCATCTCCTCAGGTAAAAACCTTTGATTTGATGCCGGAAATGTGTGCGGGGCAACTGACGGACGCTGTTATGGAGCGGCTGGATAAATTTGATTTCATAGTGATGAATTACGCAAATGGCGATTCGGTCGGGCATATGGCAAAGTTGCAACCGACCATTCAGGCATTAGAGTTTTTAGATGGGTGCCTTGCGCGGCTGGTTCCGGCTGTGCAAAAGTTGGGTGGTGGGCTGATGATAATATCCGACCACGGGAATGCGGAAAATACCAATATAACATCGCATACGACAAATCCCGTCCCGTGTGTTTTTGTAATGGATAAGGCCCTGCCCTTGAAATCCTGCCTGGGCCTGTCGTCTGTTGCCCCGACCATTTTGGAAGTCCTGGGTCTGCCCCAGCCCGCGGCAATGACCGGCGAATCTCTGATTAAAAAGGAATAAACTATGAAAAGACCGAAAGTATCAATAATCATTCCGAACTATAATAATGCAAAGTATCTGCCTGCGTGCCTTGATTCCGTCCAGGCGCAAGCGTTTGATGATATGGAAATTCTGGTCATAGACGATTGCAGTTCGGACGGCTCGGAACGGGTTATTCGGTCTTATGCCGCCCGCGACCCGCGCATTTCGTATTATAAGATGAACAAGAACAGCGGCGTTGGTGCGGTTCGGAACTTTGGAATGGATACGGCGGCGGGCGAATATGTATTTTTCCTGGACAGCGATGACCTTATTGTGCCTGGGACGATTACGGATCAGGTGCGTATTGCGGAATCATTGGAAGCGGATATAGTAGTCGGGCAATTTACCAAGGTTTCCGAACAATTCCAGATTCCTGACGATTGCCCCACTAAAACTGGCTTTTCGTTTGTAAGTTTCGAGAACGCGCACGATGTTGTTTGGGCGATTAATGATCTGAATCTGGTTACCGTTTGGGGCAAATTGTATCGCCGGGAAATGTTAGAAGACCTTCGGTTTGACACCGAGATTTACCCATATGAAGATGTAGAGTTTATGTTGCGCCTTTATCCGCGTATGAAAATTGGCGCGACATCCGGCCACGCGTCTGTGTTTTATAGAATGTCGGAAACCAGTGTTATAAGGGATTTGGATCGGGACATTTCCAATGATGTAGTTATGGCGATGAATAGTTTGCTGCACTTTATGCTGGGGAATCAGGGCAAGATTCACGCCAAGTATATAAGGTTCCTGAAAAAGTATTGTTTCGAGTTTATGCGGCTTTATATTATGAAGATAAAGGACAAATTGCACGAGTGCCATGATAAGGCTCGCCGTAAGAAGTTAAAGATTATGTTGTTGAATGTAGCCGAATTTGTGCGTGCGGCGCATCCGACGGGTCTGTTTCGGAATTTGGGGATTAAGAAACGGGAAAAGTTCGGGATGTGGCTGTTTGGCCAGGGCTTTGTCATAACCGGCGCGAAACTTCTGGCGCGGGTCGACGGCTACTAAAAAATTCCCCGCCAATGGTGGCGGGGTGTCGCGCCGTAGCGAAGCGTAGGCGGACGGGGTGGTTAGAATAAAAAAAGAAAAACAATGCCAAAAGTATCAATCATCATTCCAAATTATAATAACGCAAGATACTTGCCGGATTGTTTGGCCTCAGTCTTGGCACAAACATTGCGGGATATCGAGGTCCTGGTTGTTGACGATTGCAGCACGGATAACAGCATAAATGTCCTGGAATCCTTTGCCGCAACCGACAACAGAATTCGCATAATCAAGATGCCCCAAAATGGGGGTGTCGGACGCGCCCGGAATGCGGGATTGGATGCCGCAATCGGCGACTTCATTATGTTTCTGGACAGCGATGATTGTCTTTACTCAAACGCGGCGGAATCCCTACTCTCTGCGGCGGAATCCAATGGCGCGGATTTGGCTGTTGGTCGGTATAGTTTTGTGGACGATGATTTTACTTGGAATGCGTCTGTGGCGAACGGGTCGGTTGGCGGGCACGCGTTTGAAGTCAGCCGGGACATAACAAAGTTCGTGCGGATTATAGACTTTGGCGTTGCGCCGGTGGTGTGCTGGGGCAAGTTGTTTCGGCGGCGCATTTTGGGCGATATGCGCTTTAATGATATTTATCCGAACGAAGATGTAGATTTTATGATGCGGTCATATTCCAAATTCATCGGCAAGACCTGCGTTATGGTAGAGATGCCCGCGGTTTTTTATAGGCGAAGTGCTAGTTCCATAATAAAGGACGGCATAAATCCGCGTTTTGTAGAAGGCTGGCGTCAAGCCATCCTGTCGGCGCATAAATATCTGGTTGGGGCGACTCCTCCGTTGTTGGGCGGCGGGACTAATCCCAGCCCGGATGATTTCATTCTTTACCGGGCTTTTTTCGGCAGATATTGTTTTATAATGTTGCAAAGTATGATGATTGATCCGCTGCATAATATAGATGATTGTCTGAACAAGGCGATTCGGGATATATGGATGGCTGGGGTGTTTGTGGTGGCTGGTATTGATGGTCGGGCGCGATTTGGGTTAAAGTTGTATGTCAGCGGCCTGCGCTGGCTGTCCCGCAAATTCCTGATATATAACCTGCCGGCGATTGGGAAATTGTAAATAAAAAAAGCAGTTGCAAAGGCGCATAAAATCCGCTATTATCCACCCTATGATTAGATTAAAGAAACATTCTTCAATTTGGGGGCTGATGGCTTCGCCTTTTGTCTGGACTTGGCACATTATTTCGGTAATTTGGCCTGATCGGACTGCGACCTTTGTGGCGCACGGCGATGTAAGTTATTCGCACCAGTCTACTTTCTCCCGATTCGTCCGCGCATCGGTCAAGGGCGCGCTGCTAGTTTGGGCGTTATGGGCGACTTATGTTCATGTGTATCACCGCCCTCTTCTGCAACAAAGAACGGCAGAGTTAGAGCATTCGCGTAGGCAGATCGCGCAGCAGTTCAGCGACTTGGCGACATATCATCGGCAGTTCACGGCATTGCATAAACAGATGAGTGTTATTGACGATCAGATATTGAATACCAAGAAAGTGAATGCGACCGTTTCGGATGAATTGATGCGGAATCGGTTAACATTGTGGGCGCAGTTGGACTTTTTGCAAACCAAGTTGGACGGGATTTATAAAGAAGGTAATTATACGCCCGAAACATTTCGCCTGTCGGATATGATGGTTATGCGGCAACTGACCGAGGAAGAGAATCGGCAGTTAAAGCAGCGGAATACGGATTTAGAAACGGCGATGATTGCGATTGCGGATGCCGAATCGCAACTGCTGAGCCGGATTGATAAATTGGCATCGCGTGA
Source organism: Rickettsiales bacterium (assembly GCA_031283185.1). GTDB lineage: Bacteria > Pseudomonadota > Alphaproteobacteria > Rs-D84 > Rs-D84 > WQXN01. The sequence continues at coordinate 173,623 of JAITCH010000010.1, forward strand.
GATTGACGGCTTGGAAACATATATGCGGAAGATCAGCGGCAGTTTGACCAGTTTGGGATTAAGCAATCTTGCGCTGGCTGACCGGGCAAAGTCTTCTGATGTTGCTCAGTTGGGCGGAAAACTTAGCCGCATTGAATTTGCATATCCGGATAAAATTAATCCAAAGTATAAAGAATTGGCGAACAAGGTAGATTTGTGGCAGGGTTTGGATCGGTTGCGGACGATGTTGCCGGTGGGTAATCCTGTTAAGAATCCGTATATTACATCAAAGTTTGGCGATCGCATGGATCCGTTTGGCGGCCAGCCGAGCATTCATAGGGGCATAGACTTTGCGGGTCAGATTGGGACGCCGTTGTATGCTGTTTCGCATGGGCGTGTTACCCAGGCGGGCGAGCGGTATGGCTATGGCAAGTCGGTGGAAATTGATCACGGATTGGGCTTTACTACGCTTTACGCGCATCTGTCGGATGTTCGGGTCAAGGTTGGCGAATATGTAGAGACCAAGGATGTTATTGGCTTGGCCGGGTCTAGTGGCCGTTCTACGGGACCTCATTTACATTATGAAGTTCGGTATCGCGGCGCGCCGTTCAACCCTTATACATTTGTAGACGGGCGCAAGATAGAATATTAATAATTCCCCGCCAATGGTGGCGGGGTGTCGCGCCGTAGCGAAGCGTAGGCGGACGGGGTGGTTAGAAAAAAGGAAGCAAAAATGATAAAATGGCTATCTGATAAATTTGGCAAAAAGGAAAAGTCCACACCGACTGTTATTGGTGCTGGTGCGGAGTTTGTCGGGGATATAAATACGGATCATACGGTTCATATCCAGGGGACATTCGAGGGGCGCATTACGGCTGATGCTGTGGTTATTGGCAAGTTGGGCAGTGTCCGCGGCAAGGTTAATGCGAATCAAGTGTATATATATGGGAATATGAACGGGACTACTCAGACTGACGAAGCACATATATTTGACGGGGCTGTGGTTATGGGCGACTTGCATTATCATCGGTTGAACATAGCGAATAACGAAGGCATAGAGTGCCGCCTAGTCCGAACCAAAAATAAATAAGTTTCTATCCAAATAATTTTCCCGCCCCCGGAATCGGGGGCGGGTGTCGCCTAAGGCGACGGGTGGGGGCAATTAATAACAAGGGATAAGCCGATGACGAACTCTTCCATCTCCAAAATCTATATTGCATCTGACCATCGCGGGGTGGGGTTAAAGTTATTTCTGAAAGACATGTTGGTTTCGGACGGCTATGATGTGGATGATTTAGGATCGCATAATCCCGAAGAGATGATAGATTTTCCGCTTGTTGCGACCTGGTTGGCGGACAGGATGGCGTGCGACCCGGAATCAAGGGGCATTTTGATATGCGGCCACGGCGCGGGCGTCCAGATTGCGGCGAATAGGTTTAGGCATTTAAGGGCGTCTAGGGCGAGCAATCCGACAGAGGCGCGGATGGATCGGTTTCACGATGATATAAATGTGCTGGCATTATCTGCGAATGATATTGATACAGATGTGGCGTTGTTGGTGTCGAAAGAGTTTTTAGAGGCACCATTTGACGCAATCCCCCGCCGCATCAAACGCCTTGAAATGATTAGTTAAAAATAAAAAATTCCCCTCCACACACTCCGTCATCCCCGCGAAGGCGGGGATCTCAAATTGTAAAAAATCCCGCACCAGCGGGTAATAAAGTGCAAAAAATCCAAGTATAATCGCACCAATAATATCGTGCAAACTCCATTAGGTCTGTCGCAACGGCGCGACAGGCCGCCCAATACCAAGGAAACCCGACCGCCCGTCTAGGCTGGCTGCCTGCGGTGTGTCGGGTTTCCGAAGTGTAGTGGGTGGAAATGTCGCGGCGGGATGAAAAACAGACCTTATGGGGTTTGTCCTTACTCGTCAGGATTTGCGACGACTGGCTTGCGTGCGCGTTGCGATACGCCCTCTTCGGTCAGCGGCACATTGGTCGCGCGCGTGTGCATCGCGCCGAGTTTCGGTGCGGGCTTGCCGTTTATGTATATGTCCAATCCGCCAGCATTGCCGACCGTTGCGCGCGCGCCGGGCTTGTTGGTGGGCGCATAATAGACATCACCGGGCATAAGGACGCGCGAGAACAGGATGACTTCGCCGCGGTCGACTTTCAGCCAAGTTTCGGATGACGCTTGCATTGCGATGGTGGAAGTATCTTTATTTTCGGTTCCGTATTCGAATTTCACTGGCAATGCGAAAGCGATTTTATTTTCGTTAGCGGCGAGCGGCGATATTTCTTCGCCATTTGATTCGCTGTCTAGGTCTGCGATTATATACGCGCCTCCGGCGACAGCGAGGATTGCGCTGATGATTGCGGCGAACAGCATAATTCTGCGTCCTGTGCGGCCGTGTTCAAATTGTGAATTGCTGACATTTTGCGCGGCGGATGATTCGCCGGACGGGGTATAAAGCGGAGTTAATGAAGAATCTGCGTCGATGCCCGCATCTGCGCCTGTGGCTGCATTGGCATTTTCTGCGCCCTCTGCCAGTTCTGGATCTGTGGCGATTGGGGTGATGCCGAGTTCTTCTTTTAATTTTTTAGATATTTCGACTGGGTCAAGACCAAGTTCAGTTGCATAGTTGCGTGCGAATCCCAGGATGTAGACATTTTCTTGCAGCAGCGCATAGTTGCCAGTTTCGAGTGCTTCCAGAAAGTCTTCACGGATGCAGAGTTTTTTTGCGATGACTGGAAGTTCGCGGGATTTCCGGCTGTTCGTGCGCGCTGCGTAAAGCATTTCTGCTGCTGTCATATTAGATTTATTGTTCATTTTAAGGCCTTTGTCTTTTATTTCCTATTGGTCTAGAATCTTGTCGCATTGTCAAATTCTATATGTTAGTAATTTTTTTTGCAAGGGTTAAATTGATTTACCCCTTAAATTTTGATATAATGTTGCAAATAAAGTCCCCTTCGCAGGCGAAGGGGTGGCTGCGAAGCAGACGGGGTAGTGGTAAAAATGAAACTTTTTGATATTCTTTTTCGCGCGGTTATGGTTTTTGCAGCCCTGCTCGCTATTTTGCCAATGGGGCGCGGGGCGGCGGCGTATTCTTTAACTTTCCCTGCGGGGGCGTATGCCAAACCTTTGCAGTTAGAAACGGAGTTGAACGCGGTTTTGTTGGTCAAGAAAAGTTTGCGGACGGCTGCGGCGAAATTCAATAATCTTTTTAATTTCGGATATAATTCCCAACCGGGATATATGGGCGGGGATCGGTGGTTGCCCTTGGCACAGGATATGACCGAGGGTGATACGCTGTATAGTCATAATATGATAATGCTTGGTGCGTGTAGTTTGTATTATCGTGCGATGTCCAGTTATGATCCCAAGAATCCTGGCGAGAATGGCACAATTGCGGCGCACTTAAAGTATCTGAATGATCGGAAACAGGACGCAAGGAGATGGGCTGGCAGTATGTTTGGCGGGACATTACCGAATATGGGTTATGCGGCGTATGTGAATATGTTTGCTGGGTCAGAGTGTTGTCGTGCCGGACAATATAATTATGCGAATTATGGATTTGATATAGGTTATTGCACGACTTGCGAGCCTGGGTTTTATTGCTTGGGCGGGTCTAATCGGTTCCAGTGTCCTGCGGAAACTCCGAATTCCCCACCTGGCAGTTATTCCGTGGACGAATGCTATTGATTAAAAAATGCAGGGGCGGAATATCTTCCGCCCTTTTAATTCCTCTCCATTGTCGTGCACAAAAGTCCCCTTCGCTGGCGAAGGGGTGCCCCGTAGGGGCGGGGTAGTGGTCAATAAGTCATCCCCCGACTTGATCGGGGGATCTCGGCAAATAAAAATTCCCCGCCAATGGTGGCAGGGTGTCGCGCCGTAGCGAAGCGTAGGCGGACGGGGTGGTTAGACCCCTTTTCTACCTACCCCTTTACCTTCTCAATCGCCTCTTCCAGCGACAAATTCACCTGTTCCCCTGTCCCCATATCCTTGACCGCCAAAACGCCCTTGGCAACCTCGTCCTCGCCGATGATTATGGCGAACTTTGCCCGTATTTTATCAGCATATTCCATCTGATTCTTGAATTTTTTGCCAGAATCCAAGAAAACGGATGCCACAACCCCATTTCCGCGCATTTTTTCAGCAATTTTAAGGGCATTTGCCATTTGCGCCGTTCCCATAGGCAAAACGACAATATCCGCTTGTGCGGCGTATTTTGACGGGTCTATGCGCCCAGATTCCAGTGCTGTTATGATTGCGCGGGTTGCGCCTATGCCCGCGCCACTGCCGATTATGCGGGTTTTAGAGAATTTTCCGACCAAGTTTCCATATCTTCCGCCCCCGCCGATTGCCCCCAGTTCCGGGTAAGTTATTGATTCAGGCTCATAAACAAGGCCGTCATAGTATCCCAGCCCCCGCATAGTGGCCATATTCAACCGGGCATTTTTAACCCCCATTTCCGCCAATAACGCCATAAATTCCTTGATTTCGTTAATAGGGGCAGTCATTCCCGCGAAGGCGGGAATCTCAAATTGTTCAATTCCTTTCTCAAAAACCCCCATTATCACACCAACATTCTTTTCTCCGACGATTTCGCGCACGCCCTGCTCCCAATCCTTGGCATCCATCTTCGCCTTTTTATCAATCAGCATAAAAAGCCGTGTGGTCGCACCGGCATCCAAGCCCAACGCGCCCGCCAACGCATTCCAAAAAGTGCGGCTGCCTATGTTGATGACATATTCGCCAAATACTTCGGGCAAGGAATCATATACCCGCGCCAGGGTCGCAACGACCTCCGCATCTGCGGAAAGCGGCAACGCATCCTGTCCCAAAATATCCAGGTCAAGTTGATAAAATTCACGATACCGACCTTTCTGTGGCCGCTCGCCGCGATAACGCTTGGAAAACTGCGTTAAACGGCAGGGAAAGTCCAGGTCAGACAGGTTCTTTGCGACATAGCGTGCCAGCCCGACCGTCCCGTCATAGCGAAGTCCCATTTTCGTATCGCCCTTTTGGAACAGATACATTTCGGTTTTAACATCTTCCCAGTCGGCCTCATCGGTCAGGACTTCGGCGCGTTCAATTGCGGGCAGATCTATGTATTGGAATCCGGCAAGGCGCGCCACGGCCTGCATTTTTGCAACGCATTGGTCAAAGAAACGTTGTTCTGCGGGCAGCAGTTCCACGAATCCCGATAAAGGTTTAGTTGGTTTCAGATTCATTTTTTATTCCTTTTATACCCTGCCCCCTTGAGGGGCGGTCGGGGGTGGGGGTTAAAATAAAATTCCCCGCCAATGGTGGCGGGGTGGCACGAAGTGCCGGGTGGTTAGATTTTATCCCCCGCGATTTATTTAGACGGCATTTTTTTCTCTGTAAATTCGACATGCTTACGGGTTTTCGGGTCATACTTACGCATAACCATTTTACCGCGCGTTGCTTCGGATTTGGTGTTTTTCTTTTTTGTGTAATAGAATCCCGTTAGTGGATTCATCATGCGAACCCAAATAGAGGAAGATTTTTTAGACCCTGCCATAATTTTACCTTTTGCTTTTTCTTTGTTGAACCGCATTTTATATAACCGCGCATAAAAAGTCAAACCAAAAAAGTCCCCTTCGCTGGCGAAGGGGTGGACGCGAAGCGGACGGGGTAGTGGTAATAAAATTAAATCCACAACTCCACTTTCCACTCTGCCCTCTCCACTTTTCACTTCCCCCTGCCCCTTAAAAATGATAAAATGAATAAAATGTAGAGAGGTTCTTTTGAGAAAAGCCCAGTATTTGGCTATTTTATCAGTATTTGCTGCGCCGGACGCATTCGGCGCATCGTTCCCGACATTGCAGCAAGCAGATGCGGCGAACCCTGCGCGCTTTGGTGGCGGGCTGGTTAATAATTCCAGTTATTATAGTAGCAATCCCAGTTATCGTCCCGGCGACCCGTATTATAGTGGCGGGAACAAGTTGCCGGTGTATATAACGATTCAGCCACAGAACGAGGTTGTATCGGGAGAGTGTGATTCCTTGTTGAGCAGCGTGTTTGCGGCGGAGTGCGGACTGGCGAACGGATGCGCGGGGATGAACTTACAGGGGGTAAAGCCGCGGATTATGGTGCGCCTGGCGCAGATCCCGGGCAAGGATTATGTCGGTGCTTGCGCCGGTCTGATAGATATTGCATTTGATAGATATATGAATAATAAGTCATCCCCCGGCTTGACCGGGGGATCTCGGCCGCTTATAAATTACACTGGTGGCTCCCCGGCGGCGAAACCGACTCCGACAATCCAACCAATAAATATGTCATCCTCCGGCTTGACCGGGGGATCCCGGCCGAATCAATTCCCGACTGCGGGGGACTCCTTTCCTACGACGATAAGCGATGTAAGTTTTATGGATAGGATGGATAATACAAGGGCTGGCCTAGCGGAGTGGAAACCAGTGTATAAGGATGGTAAGTGCGTAGAAAACTGCGCTTATGTTATACCTGATATTGAAAGTTATGATGCCGCACAGAAGAGATGGCTTGGCGAGGCGAAACAAAAGGCAGAACTAGATAGGTTTGAACTTAAAGAGCAGGATTGGTGCAAATGGTGTGATAGGTATCCTGCGGATTGCGCGGATGAATTAAGTGGCAAAACAGCATATGTCGAAATAGTTTCACAATCGCAGAATCCAGATTCAAATGGCGCAATTGCATCAGGCATTAAGTCTTTTGTCGGCAATTCTAATCTAGCATTGTGTGGTAAGTGTCATGAGAAAGATTACCCACGCAACAAAGAGAGTTGCTTGAAACCAGATGAAAATACAATTAATAAAGCAAATGATGCCATGAAGAAAGCTGAAAGTACGCTCAAAACCGCGAAGGATGAATGGGGTAATAACCAGACAGATCAATCGTTAAAAGACAAAGTTGACCAAGCCCAATCCACATATGATGCCGCAGTCATGAATGCTCGAAAAGTAGCAGCAACCGCCAAAATAAAGGATCCTGATTGCAAGCCCAATGTTGGATTTTTCCCGGGACTGGCAGGTTTGGACGCAATCTGTGGTAAAGCAACACTTCCCGTCGGAAGTGGTTCTGGTGGGGCACCCAATCAAGGCGTGAATGGTGGGAAAGCCAGGGCGATATATGATTCGGTAACGGCAATTGATGGTGGATTTAAATCACAACCAACCAAGTGGGCCGTGGGAAGTGTTTGTATGTCCAAAAACAACAGCCAAAAATGTGATCCAAATATGATAGATGAAATATGTAAAAAAATAAAGTTAGGGTGCAAATGAAATCAATAAATATTATGTTTTTAACATTGTTGGGGAGTTGCACATTCTTTAATATGGCTCGTGCGGGACATTGTCTAGAAGAGTTTAAAGGCGAAATAGTAGCTAATTATGAAAATGCTGAATGTGATGTAGACGAAGTTAAGACATTGCTTAAAATTAAAGTGGACGGTTGTCCAGATCTTACCCAAGAATTATCTGGGCAAGATGGCGAAACCAAACCTGGTGATGAGCTGGTATGTTTCAGAGATAATTCCATAACATGGGCACAAGTTGCCAGTGGCATAGGTGGTGGAAAGTGTTTGCCGTCCAAAGTCCCAACCAATCTTACTAATTGTCAACAGAATATTGTTGAATATATACAAGATCTTGAACCGACAAAAGGATTAAGTCTTGCTACTTTGGGATTAGGTTATGCCACATATTTAGATGACTGCAAGGACGAACTCAACAATGGGATTGCAAGTAAATTTATCAAAGACAACGGATACGACAAATGCTTTGCGAAAAAACAGGATAGGGAATTCACCAATAATGATCTGAATATGGCCGTTGCGATAAATTTAGGACCTCTTCAAGATCGTAGTTATTTGGCCTTGTGCAAAATAGAGACATCTACTTTGACAGATGAACAAAGGAAATGGTTGTCGAGAACATCAACGACACTTGACCTTATAGGGGCTGCTACTTTTTTTCTAGGGGGTTGGGCTGCGAAAAGTGCTATTAAAAAAGGGTTAAAATCGATGGCGACTAGGAATGCCAGCATGGTAAGAAGTTTCGGGACAGGATTAACTTCTATACAAAAAATAAGTGAGACATGGAAAGGAGCTGGTTGGCTTAAATGGGCTGGCGTTACAGGTCTTGGTATAACTGCGGCAAATGTCGGGGTTGGTGAAGGCTATATGAGACCGAAATCAAAAACCCCTAAGAAAATTGATTTGCTTTTGGATTTGGAAATGAAGGATATTATAGAAATATATAGGGGCGCGCAGAATTTACAGACATTTTATAAGTGTGAAAAATTAGATATAAAAAAAGAGGAAAAGAATATTACTAATTGTTTTAGTGTGTGCCCTGGTGGCAAGGGGACGCCAATTGGCAAAAGCACAGCCATGTATACAAGGTCTTATACCAGTGTTATAACTAATGCCATATCCAAAATGACGACCCGAAAAATCATGGGTTGTTTTAATCCGAATACCTTGCTTTTTCACGAAACTGAGCAGAATGCAGATGACTTGACTGTGGTTGGCAAGCCGGTCGTATTTGAACCGGAGGAAATTGTGGGTTTGGAAAAGTTCATCAACGAAAATAAAAAATGTGAATTTAATGGCGATGGTTGGGCGGATGTAGGCATATATCTTTTTAATAGCCTTCCATTTTTCGATGCCGAGAATTTTCAGCCGGATCAAAGCAAAGTATTTTTGCAGAACATTATTCCTTTGAAAAAAAGCAAAGAGGATAAAAATTCCGCGAATTAGAAATAACCCTTATGGCGGGTAGGAGAGAGCACCCGCCACCCATTTCCCCCGCGGGGCGGGATTTCCCAATCCCGCCCCGAACCTTTTATCAACTTAACATTTGCTCCCCATCCCTAAAATTATCATTTGCCCTGCCCCGATGATTAATATATGATTTGCATCAAATGAACACTAGAATAAAACTTTTTGAAGACAAAAATATCCGCACCCTGTGGGACGACAAGGCAGAAAAATGGTATTTTTCTGTCGTTGATGTAGTTGGTGTTCTGACCGATCAACCTACGCAAGACGGCGCACGGAATTATTGGAAGGTGCTGAAACACAGGCTGAACGAAGAAGGCAGCCAGTTGGTTACAAATTGTAACCAACTGAAAATGCAATCTTCGGACGGCAAATTTTATCTAACCGATGCCGCTGATGCTGAACAAATCCTGCGCCTTGTTCAGTCCATCCCCAGTAAAAAGGCAGAGCCGTTTAAGTTATGGCTTGCCAAGGTCGGCTCGGAAAGATTAGATGAAATCGCCGACCCGGAACTCGCAATAAATCGCGCACTCGAAACCTACGCCCGCAAAGGCTATTCGCTTGATTGGATAAATCAGCGGTTGAAAACTATTGAAGTTCGGAAACTTATGACTGACGAATGGGACAAAGGCGGCATAACCAAAGGCCGCGAATATGCAATTCTTACAGACGAAATTTACAAGGGCTGGGCGGGTCTTAGCACTCGTGATTATAAACGACTTAAAGGCCTTACCAAAGCAAACTTACGGGATAATATGAGCAATTTGGAATTGGTGCTGAATATGTTGGCCGAGGCGACCACAACGGAAATAGCGCAAAAGAAAAATCCGCAGGGTTTGAATGAGAATATGGATGTCGCGCGTGAAGGCTCACAGGCGGCGGGACTTGCGCGGAAACATATTGAAAAGCAGACTGGCGCACCGATTATCACAGGCCAAAATGCGAAGAGCCTTAAAAAGATAGCAAATAAATAGCCTATGGCTGGGGGAGAGAGCATCCCGCCACCCATTTCCTTGGCGGGGCGGGATTTTCCAATCCCGCCCCGAACCTTTTATCAACTTATCATCCCATTTTCCCCTTGACTTTATGTAGACAATAGTCTACAATGTAATATGGATAAATACGAAATTCATTCAACCGAAACCTTTGATGTCTGGATTGACGGACTTAAAGACGACAATACGCGCACGGCTATATTTAGATATATTGACCGAATGGCGGATGGCAATCTCGGCAAAACGAAGTCCGTGGGCGATGGCATAATGGAAAATAAAATAAATATTGGTCCCGGATACCGCATATATTTCACGCGAACCGGGCGGACAATATTGCTCTTGTTGTGCGGGGGCGACAAATCAACCCAACAGCGCGACATCAGGCAGGCAAAACAATTAAAACAAGAGGTGTGATTATGGCACTTAAAACAAAAAAATGGGATACTGCGGAACATCTTCGTAGTCCTGCGGAAATAGAGAATTATTTGACGGAATCTTTTGCCGAAGGCGATGAGAAACAGATAATTCGCGCGCTTGATAATGCAGTGCGCGCCCAAGGGATTTTGTCTGTGGCGCGCAAAATCGGACGCGATCGGGCGGGGCTTTATAGGGCATTGTCCGGGGACAAAGATCCGCGTTTTTCAACTATTATAAAGGCGGCGAATGCTTGTGGTGGGCGCATATCATATGTTCCGACTGCGATCGCTGCCTAACTTTATGGCGGAGTGGGATTTCCCAATCCCGCCCCGAACCATTTATTCCCCTCTTGCAATCTGGGCGGACTCGCGCTAGAATGAAATGGAATTAAAGGAGTCCTGCTATGCTTAACACAATCAAAAACATATTTATACTTGTCCTGCTGGGCATTTCGTGCCTGTGGGCGTGGGAAAAATTCGGCTATTTGATATTCAAGAAGACGGGCGGCCTGACCCCGGATTCCACCCTTGCGGATTGGAATCGCGCCGGCGCGACCGAAAGGGAAAGTTCCGTCCGCGCGGTGCTAAGCGAACCTGCCCGTGTTTCGCGCTTGACGGATTGCATTACGATTATGGCGACCGTTTCGGAAAGCGCGCGTATGACCGTGCGCGATGCTGTGCCTGTGTGTATGGGCGGGACAGCGGCGGCCTCTGCCTTCCGCGGCCTTATTAACGAGTAATTAATTCCCCTCCATTAGAGGGGAATTTTTTCAATCAAAACTCCGTCCTAAATCCAACTTTCACAGATTTCAAATCGCCCTCAATCTGAACATTATATTTATCAACGAAAGCCCAAACAAATAATCCGCTTATAATTGCCCCGGCGGCGACATCGTGCCAATAATGCTTGTTTGCATATATGCGCGACCAGCCGGTAAATCCGGCAATGGCATACGGGACGATCGCCCGCTGGAACCCATATCTTTTATGGATGAATGCCGCGCCGGACACAGCCGAAGCGGTATGCCCCGATGGAAAACTATTGCGATCGCTGCCATCCGGTCGCCGTTCGTCGATCGCCATTTTCAATCCGATAACGCTTGCTTGCATTGCGCCGAAAGAACCGATGAATTGCCCGGCACCAGTCCAGCCGTCTTCACCCATTGCCATCCCGAATGCGTAGGCGGGCACGATGATTTGACCTATGTCCCCCAGCCCTTCAATGGTGGATTTGGCATTGGCGATTGATGGATAAAACCCCATAATTGCGGCGAAAAGAAGGATGAATTTATGACCCATAATGTGCGTTATGTATAGTTTCGCCGCCCGCATAAATTGGCAGTTTTCAATGGGTTATTGGGGCTACCGAGCGTAAATTTCAGTTGACTTTTTGGGCGGCACAGGATATTATTCCTGTGAAACCGCCACTTGGCGCAACATAACTATACATAACGCACATTATGCGATTTTTTATGGAAATTATTTCAGAATTTGGGTATAAAGCATCAAATGGCGAATAGAAAAATCCTTTGTCTTGGCATTGAAAGTAGTTGCGATGAAACTGCGGCGGCGGTAGTGGATTCGGACAAGAACATTTTGTCGCATATAATTCTATCGCAAATTCCCGAACATCAAAAGTTCGGCGGTGTGGTGCCGGAACTTGCCGCCCGGTCGCACATATTGGCGATTGACGATGTCATTCAACGCGCGCTAACCGATGCGAAACTTAAAATCGCCGACATAGATGTGGTCGCCGCAACCGGCGGACCCGGATTGATTGGCGGGGTTTTGGTGGGTTGGATGGCGGCGCGCGGCTTGGCGCAGGCGGCGGGCAAGCCGTTGGTTGCAGTGAACCATTTAGAGGGACACGCCCTTGTCCCGCGCCTGACGAACGATGTGGAATTTCCGTATTTAATGTTGCTTGTGACGGGCGGCAATACGCAGATATTGTTGGCTCGCGGGGTGGGCGATTATGAAGTGCTGGGTCAGACGATTGACGATGCGGCGGGCGAGGCGTTTGACAAGGTCGCAAAGATGCTGGGTTTGCCCTACCCCGGCGGCCCCGAAATAGATAAATTGGCATCTAAATTCCCCGCCAAGGGTGGCGGGGTGTCCGCCTCCGGCGGACGGGGTGGTTCGACCTTTACTTTGCCCCGCCCTCTTCTCGGTCAAAAGAACTGCGACTTTTCATTCAGCGGAATCAAAACATCCGCCCGAACAATATTGAACAAAATCGCCCGCCCGTTAACCGAAGACGAAATGGCAGAATTTTGCGCCGAGTTCCAATCCGCGGTAGCAGATTGTATAATTGACCGCCTCCGCAACGCACTATCCATAATGTCATCCCGGTGCTTGACACCGGGATCTCGCCAAATAAAAACATTGGTCGTTGCAGGTGGTGTTGCAAAAAACTCAATGCTCCGCGAAGTCCTGCCTGCCCTGGCGGCAGAATACGGCCTGAAATTCGCTGCTCCGCGCCTTGATTTATGCACAGATAACGGGGCGATGATTGCCTGGGCGGGGATAGAGAATTATTTGGCCGGACGCATTGCGCCACCCGACTTTGCCCCCCGCCCCCGCTGGCCATTGGACGAAAAATTCCCCGCCAATGGTGGCGGGGTGGCGGGCTTTGCCCGCCGGGGTGGTTAGAATGATAAATCAATCCGCAATCTTTTCCGTATCCGAAGCCAGCCGCCTGATAAAGGGCGTAATGGAGCAGACCTTTTCGGACATTCGCATCCGCGGCGAATTGTCGCAAATAAAGCGTGCCGAATCCGGCCACACATATATGACGATAAAGGACGCGGACGCCGCAATCAGCGCGATTATATGGCGCGCCACGCCGATTCCGATGCGCCTTGAAGAAGGTATGGAGGTTGTGGCGACCGGGCGCATTACGACTTATCCTGCCCGCTCAAACTACCAAATTATTGTTGCGAATATAGAACTGGCGGGTGTCGGTGCATTGCTGAAAATGTTGGAAGACCGCAAGCAAAAACTCGCCGCCGAAGGCCTGTTTGATGCGGCGCGAAAAAAGCCGATTCCGCCATTTCCCGAAACGATTGGGATAATCACATCGCCGACTGGCGCAGCCATCAGGGACATATTAAACCGCCTAAAAACCCGCACACCGAAACGCATTATAATTTACCCGACCTTGGTTCAGGGCGACACTGCCGCCACTGAAATCGTCCGCGGCATAGACTTCTTTAATAAAGTCCCCTTCGCTGGCGAAGGGGTGGACGGCGCAGCCGGACGGGGTAGTGGTAAAATCTCTCGTCCCGATGTCCTTATCATCGCCCGCGGTGGCGGTAGTTTGGAAGACCTGCTCCCATTCTCCGAAGAATCTGTTGTCCGCGCCGTGGCGGCGTCCGGCATTCCGATAATTTCGGGTGTGGGGCACGAGCCTGACTTTATGTTGATAGATTTCGCGGCGGATTTACGCGCTCCTACCCCGACTGCGGCGGCGGAAATGGTGGCGCGGGAACGCGAAGTGTTGATGCGCGAAATAGAAGCGCGCCGTCTGACGAATCCTCGTCAAATGATTGCGGAAAAGTTCCAAAGACTTGACGATATTTCGCGCCATCTGACCGCGGCGTTTCAGCGCAAAATCTTCATAGGTCGGCAATCAATACTGGGACAATCATTGCAGTCTCCGTCTGCTCGGGTTGCGGCAGAGCGATCCCGCATAGGAAATCTTGCGACACGGATGTCCACGGCGGCGAAAACGCATATGGACAAAATTCGGACGGCTTTGGATTACAAATCTGAAACGCTTGAAACCTTATCGTATATGAAGACGCTAAGGCGCGGCTTTGCGATTGTAAAATCGGGCGAAAAAATCATTTCCAGCGCGGCGAAATGGCAAACTCCGGCTGAAATTATTTTCTATGACGGCTCGGTCAAAATATGATATAATGGCAAAAATGTCAACCAAGGGGGCACAAAATGGCAAATGGAATGTATACCGCGGCCAAGGAAGAATTGGCGGCGACCAAAGCGGAACTCAAAAAAACGCAAGCAGAACTTCAAATACTTTATTCCAAATGGTATGATTTGGATGACTTTCGCAAGAATATGGGTGATGCGTTAGGTCTAGGCGAAGACGCGAAAATCCGCGATATTGAAAAAATCATTTATGATAGAAAAAACCAGGAATATCTAGCGGCGACCAAAAATGTAAAGGTCAAGAAAGCAAAGGCAAAGCCGAAAGAAAAAACGGCTTCCAAATCCCGCGGCTTCATCGGTTTTTTTAGGGGCGGGCGAACGGCATAGTCCCCTTCGCTGGCGAAATAAAATCCCTGCCCCCCTGAGGGGCGGGCGACCGCTTTTTTTTGCGGTCGGGGTGGGGGTTTAATAAGTCATTGCCCGGCTTGACCGGGCAATCGCGGCATATTATACTCCCCTTATGAACACCACTCCTGCCCCCATTTCAGTTGTTGAAGCGGCGAACGCAAAATCTCGCCCGGCTATAACCTTTATAATCCGCACTCCGCCCTGCCCGACCGAAGAATTCGAGGTTTGCCTAGAATCCGTCCTGTCGCAAACCATCAGCAATATAGAGATTATCTTGGCGGGCGGCGGCGTGGACGCATCGCAGTATAAGTCCGCCGATTCCCGGATTCAACTTGGGCAAGAGGCAGAGTTTGCGACCGGCGAATATGTGGTGTTTTTGGAACCGAATGATTTGCTCGCGCCGGAATATGGGGCGGTTATGCTTTCGGCCGCTTGGAATTCGCAGGCGGATGTGGTTCGCGGCCGCGACCTTTTCCGGCGGGAATTTATAGAGCAGCACATCAGGCTTGATCTATGCACGATGTGCAATTTGGAATGCACTGGGTGCTTTATGCGGCGCAAGAATTATTGTAATAGAGGCAAGGGTTTTGTGCCGTTCGCTCAGTTCTCCAAGTTTCTGAACGATAATAAATTTGTGCGGCACATAGAAATTTCCGGCCAGGGCGAGCCATTTTTGAACCCGCATATAGTGAAAATTTTAGAATACGCGCACGCGCACAATGTGCGGATTACTTGCGAGAACGGGACGAATTTCAATGCGATGCCGGATGAAGTTCTGGATGCGATTGTTAGCACCGGGGTTGGATATATTAATGTGGCGATTGACGGCGCAAGCCAGGACACTTATGTTCAATATAGACGCGGGGGCGATTTTGATCGGGTTATTGCGAACATAAAAAAGTTGAATGAATATAAGCGTGCGGCGAATAGCGAACTGCCAAAGTTGGGATGGCAGTATGTTATTTTACCGACCAATGATTCGGTCAAAGAAATCCAACGCGCCAAGGCGATGGCTGTGGATTTGAATATGAAAATTTCATTTCTTCGGGATAATAATGGCTATGTCCCGCCGAACCGGGAAGAGATAGAGCGCGAAACTGGGTTGTCGTATGGCGATGGCGTTTTGGTTGGTCAGGCGAGTTTTGCAAGGAATACGAGAGATTATGTTTGCACTCAGTTGTGGAATGCCCCGCAGATAAATTGGGACGGACGATTGCTGGGATGTTGTATGAATATGTTTCACGATTATGATGCGAATGTGTTTGCTGCGGGTTTGGAAAAGGCATTACAAACGCCGCTTTATACGGCGACCAAAGAGATGCTTTGCGGCGGCAAAACTGCAAAGGGCTCACCCTGCTTGCAATGCCATAATTATAAAGAGATGCAGATGCGCGGCCAGTGGCTCTGCCCCGCCACCCGCCCCCCCCCCACACTCCGTCGCGCCTAGTGGG